>NZ_JAUSUL010000004.1:0-300000 GCF_030814015.1 Amorphus orientalis | reverse complement strand
GCTCGTAGAGGTCGCGCGTCTGGATCCGCTCGTCGGTGGCGAGATCGCCGGTGTCGCTGAATTCCTCGACGTCGACGTTCCGGTTGCGAAGCGCATCGCGCTGGCGGGTCTGGGCGCGCAGGCGCTGAAGGACCTGGTCGTACTGGCTGAGGCCCTGGGGTTCGCCGCGGCTGGCCGTGGCGCGCGGCGAGAGCCAGCTGCCGGGAATGGACCGGTCGACGCGGGTGCGCTGCAGGACGAGGGGCGGCACCTCGCCGAAGGAACCGACCACGATTGCCGGCCGGCCGACCAGGTTGGCGACGCTGTCCACGGCGACCGTGTTGAAGCTGCTGCCGCGCGCGGTGGCCAGTCGGGCGAGCAGGGTGGCGGTCGCGCCCAGCGTGTCGCGGGAATCGCCGGAAACCCGGACTGCCACCGGACGGTCGTCGATGCTGTAGGGGAATCCGTCCGCGCTGAAGGACGCCAGATCCGGGACCCGGCCGATCCGCGCGAAGGCCGGGAACACGAACTCCGTGGTGTTGAACAGGACAAAGCGCTGTTCGGTGGAAACGGTCCCGCCGGGAAGGCAGAGCTCGTCGGATTCCGTGCGCAGATTGACCTGGATGCGGATGTCGTTGACGCCGGGGCGGAAGTTCTTGAGCAGGATCCGCACCGGGAACTTGGTGAAGACGCGGCCGTCGGCGGCGGTGAACGACAGGGCGGTCGCCAGCACGTCGTTCACGTAAACGTTGAGCCGGCTGCCAGGGAGGACGGCGGGCGTGTAGGCGGCATCGAGCTCGATCGTCGCCTGACCGTAGGCGGCGGCGAAGAAGTCCGGCGGAAGCTTGATCTGGAAATGGGTCTGGAAGCGGCGCCCGGAGAATTCTTCGGTGAAGACGCCGGCTTCGCGCAGGGTGACGCGCTGGGCGCCGTCGATCTCGATTGCGCCCGGGGCATTCCAGGGCGGCGTGGCGGCGATCGGCGAGATCCGTGAAATCGGGTCGATCTCCGCCCCCAGCCGTTTCAGGGATACGTCGAGCCCGCGCGTATCCGGCGCGGTGACGAAGACGGTGGGGCCGATGTCGGGGCGGTCCTGCAGCGTCACCACGGAGGTCGAACGGGCGTCCGACGGCACGCCGCGTACGAGATTGCCGATTTCGTCGTAGGTCCCGATGACGAGATTGACCACGCCCGGCTGCGGCGGCGCCGGCATGCCGGGGGTCAGGATCTCCACGAGGGGATGCTCGAAGCGCCCGCGCACGGCCATCGTCTGAACGGCGCGGATGATCAGGTCCTGGGACTGGACGGACATCGAGGGCCCCTGCAGCACCCGGATCCGGGTCGCGCCCGTGGTGTCGACGCCCACGGCGGGAAGTTCCGCCAGGCTCTGCAGGGGCACATCGCCACCGCTGAAGGACAGGCCGGTCAGGCGCGGCTCGATCCGCGTCCACAGCTCGTAGGTGGCGCCGATCGAGCAGTCGATCCGGTGGCGCTGGTCGACCTCGATGCGGATCGCGTTGGCCCCCGGCCGCACCATGTCGGGCTCAAGGGGAACCGCGACGACCTTGGTGTCGTCCGGGGAATCGATCGTGGTGGTCAGGATTTCCTGGGTGTTGAGGAAGACCCGGAGCTCGGAGGCCTCCGGAAGCACCAGCACCGAATTGGTGAACGCAATGCTCAATGTCGACCGGCGCGCCGCCTGGGCGGCGCTCAGATAGATCGTCCAGCTCTGGAAGTCGTCCTCGCCTTCCAGACGGAGCTGGGGGTAGGGCACGATCGGCCGGTCGACCGCGGGCAGCTCGCCCTGCAGCGCATTGAGCGAGACGTGCATGGTCCGGCGGCCGGTGTTGTCCTCGAAGAACCGGTTGAGGGCGTTCAGTTCGTCGCCCGTCTCGATCTGGACCGGCTGCTGCTGTTGCTGCTGCCCGCCCTGCTGGTTCTGGGGCAGCCAGGGCTGGGCGTTCTGGGGGTCGAGCAGCGTGTCGATCGAGGGAAGGGTCGGATTCCGGGTCTGCCCGCCCGCCGACGGCAGCGGCTGTGAACCGGCGAAGGGCTGGACGGTGCCGGAGGGCTGGGACTGTCCCGACGCACCGCCCATCGAGAACGGCTGCGATGCCTGGCTGGCGTCCGGCTGCGGCTGGTCGATCGACTGGGGCGATGCCGTCTGCGACGACTGGGGGCCTGCGCCGAAAAACTGATCGGCGGTCTGACTCACGGACGAGCCGAAGGCCGGCTGGCCCTGTCCGCCGGATGCACCCGTGCCGCCCCTGGATCCGCTTCCGGCAGACGGGGAGGAGAACTGCGCGCCGGACGACTGGCCCGATCCGCCGGTGTTCGATCCGGACGTGCCCGGCCCCTGCTGGCGCATGGCACCGGGCGCCTCGCTGGGAGAGATCTGGAACGGCGCGGCATTCTGGGCGTGGGCGGCAAGGCCGCCGCCGGCGGCGATCGCAGCGACCGCCAGCATGCGCACGAGGGTCCGGGAGGAGCGGGGCAGGAACGGCACGGCCATTACTCCGCCGGCACGGCGCGACCGTCACGCGGGCCCGGAGAATCCGGCGGCGTGCCGTTGGCGTCGGCATAAGGGTCGGTCGGCCGGTCCGGCGCCGGGAGGCGCTCCTGCGGACCGTGGTTGGTGGTGCTGGCGTTGTCGGTGCCGAACGGCTGCGACTGGGGCGCCTCTTCCTTGCGCGGGAACAGGTAGGAGAGGCCGCGCACGGTCTGGTAGAAGGCCATGACGAAGAACTCGATGATGCCGCGCAGCACGCCGATGTCCTTGCGGCGGCTCTGCTGGAAGCGCACCCATTCGTCGGAATCGGCGAAGACCAGATCGGCGACCAGCCGGAAATGGAGCGGTTCCTCGGTGACGAACCGGCAGCCGAGCGCCTGTCCGCCCTCGTCGCGCATGATCGACATCACCTTGAGCGGCAGCGTGTTGGAGGCGAGCTGGGAGCGCGTCTCGAAGCGCATGTTCACCTCCTGGCCGCGCTTGAGGTTCCGAAGCGCGTTCGAGGGGACGAGGATGCGCGTGCCGGTGACCGACACGTCGTCGATCTTGGCCGGCACCACCTCGTCGCCGACGAGGATCTCAGCCTTGCGCTCGATGGTGACGCGCTGGCTCTGACGCAGGTTGCGCCGTTCCGACACGACGCCTAGCGCGGCCCCCATGATGATGAGATTGAAGACGTTCCAGCCGCCGACGACGATGGCGATGTCGGAGATGTAGGGCTGGGTCCACACCCGCCAGATCGTCACCAGCAGAGCGAACACCAGGATGAAGAAGATGATGTAGAAGGGCCAGCCGAGCTCGGAGATCCGGCTCTTCGTGGTCGCCTCGCCCTTGGCCGTCACCTTGAAGGTCGGCTTGGTCGGATTGAGCAGGACGCCGCCGAGCGCGCGGATCAGATAGACGGACTGGATGGTCTCGTAGAGCTCGGAGATGAATGGCCATCGCACGTTGCTGTAGAGGTAGTTCTGCAGCAGGATGTTGATGAGCATGTACGTCATCGTGTAGGCGGCGAATTCCGCCCCCGATGCGTTGAAGATCTGCAGCGAGAAGAAGAGGTAGGCGAGCGGGGCGAACAGGAAGGTGAGCCGGGCGAACGGGAAGATCCAGAACATCGACGCCGCCAGGTAGCACAGCCGCTGCTGGATCTTGAGGCCGCTCTTCAGGAACGGGCGCTTCAGCAGGATGATCTGCAGCATCCCCTGGGCCCAGCGCGACCGCTGACCGATGAAGCTGGCGAAGGTTTCCGGCTGGAGGCCCGCGATCATCGGCCGGTCCACATAGGCGCTGTGCCAGCCGCGCGAGTGAAGCTCGAGCGCGCTTTCGGCGTCCTCGGTGATCGAAACGCCGGAGAATCCGCCGGCCTCCTCGAGTGCCGCCCGACGCAGAACCGCCGCCGAACCGCAGAAGAACGACCCGTCCCACTTGTCGAAGCCGCGCTGGATCATGCCGTAGAACATCTCGTTCTCCGACGGCATGCGGTCCCAGGTTTCCAGATTGCGCTCGAGCGGGTCCGGATTGATGAAGAAGTGCGGGGTCTGGACCAGGAACAGCTTCTTGTCCTGTCGGAACAGGCCGACGGTCTGCTTGAGGAAGTCGCGGGCCGGGGCGTGGTCGGCGTCGAACACGACGATCAGTTCGCCGTGGGAATGGGCGAGCCCGTTGTTCAGATTGCCGGCCTTGGCGTGGAGGTTCTTCGCGCGGGTCAGATAGCGCGCACCGAGGTCCCGGGCGAGCTGCTGCAGTTCGCGCCGGCGCGCCTGGGCTTCCGCCGCCTTTTCCGGATCGTCGTCCTCGCACTTCTGGTCGGTGCCGCCGTCGTCCAAAAGGTAGACGATGAACTTTTCCTTCGGATAGTCCATCTGCAGCGCAGCCGCCAACGTGGTGGCCAGCAGTTCCGGCTCCTCGTTGTAGGTCGGCACGAACACGTCGATGGTCGGCTGATCCTCGTCGGGCAGCACCGGCGCCTTGGGCCGGTCGAGCGGGTCGGCCACGGCGAACAGGCTGAGGCACAGCATGAACACGCTGTACATCTCGGCGACATAGAGGATGATGCCGGGAATAAAGTCTTCGAGCTGGGCGACCGGCGGAATGGTGCTGGTTGTGCGCCAGTAGACGTAGCGCAGGACGATCGCCGTCCCGAGCGCGAGCACGATCAGGCGCAGCGCCCCCTCGCGCTTGAAGTTCTTGAAGATCGCGATCAGCGCGGCGACCAGCATTGCGGTGATGAAATGCGTGTTGATGTCGACCGGCTGGGTCACGAGGAAGATGACCACAAGCGCGGCGACAGCCCACGCGACCACTATCAGAATTCTTCGCATTCGCCGCTCGTCGGTGCCTCTGCTCCGCGTGATCACTGCCGTTCGGGCGCCGGCGGTCTGTTCGGTCTGACTTTCAGCCTAGGCCCAACCCGTTAACGGGCTCTCACCCGATCACCCGGAAGTTCGCGCGAACCGCCGCGTCAGCTTGATCGGGAACGTTCTAGCGCAAAATAGCGATATTTCGCACCCCACACGACGGTGAACGGATTTTTGCCCGGAAACCTTGGGTGGCGCTCGGCATCGGTCCGGTTCGCCGCAGCCGGCGAACATGGTTAACGAATTCTCAAGCCTTCGCACACTAGCAATGACGATGCCCCCAAAGCGGGGAGTCTGTTTCGATTCGGGTCGAGTGTGTGCGGGACCGAAAGCACGAGATGAAACGCTCCATGTTCAAGTTCGCGGCGCGTCTGACGTTCCTGCTCTGCCTGGTGCTCGTCGTCGCGGCGTGTTCCTCCAAACCGCGCGGCCCGCGTCTCGCCAATCTCGCGAGCGAGGTCCCGGTCGAACAGGCGTTCATGAGCCCGCCGCCCGGCGGACCGGAACCGATCGCGGTGATCGAGCAGCGCTTCTCCAACGGCGTGCTGCAGGAAATTCTCCTCGACAATCCGACGTCCACGGCCGGCGAGAACGTGCTCGTCGTCCGCGCCTTCGGTCCCATGGGCGAGGATCGCGGCATCGAACGCATGCCGCTGGACGATCCGACCACGGCCGACATCCGCCGCGAGATGCGCGACCGTTTCCCCGGCATCCGGATGTCGATCTCCGATTCCTACGTGCAGAACCGTTACGGCCCGTTCGGTTTTGCGACCGGCCGGATGTCCCAGAGCGTCAACTGCATCTACGCGTGGCAGGAAATCCGCGCCAAGAAGAGTGTGCTGTTCCCCGGCTACCGGGGCGCGGTGACCTGGCGCCTGCGCATGTGCGGCCATGCCACGCCGCGCGAGCTGCTCTATCTGGCATACGGGCTCAACATCAACGTCTACTTCCTGGCCGACAACTGGAACATCTTCGGCGGCGATCTGCCCGAGCCGAACCCGGACATCGGCAAGCTCGGCAAGCCGCTCGGCCCGGACAAGGTCGTGGAAGACCTGTCGATGGCGCCGCCGGCCGGCTACGGCGAGTACCGGACCACGACGCGCAAGCGCTCGACCCGGACCACGACGACCACGACCACCCGGCGGCAGGCGGCCGATCTGGCCAACGAGCCGGCCCAGGGAGCGGCCGTGGTGCCGACCCCGAGCACGGCGGAACGCCAGCGGCCGCCAGTCTCCAGGGCGAACCCGGTTCCGGCCGCCGATCCGGCCCAGGCCCAGCCCCAGGTCCAGCAGGCCCCGTCGATCAGCGCGCCGACCTCGTCGTCGCAGCAGATCCCGCGGCCCCAGGCGCCGTCGCCGAGCTCCGGCAACGGCAGCAGCGGGACCAGCCCGAGCACGCCGCCGCGGCCGGCCTCGCGGGCGCCCTCGATCCCTGCCCCGACCACGTCCGGCGCAATCCCCACGCCTCAAAGCGGACCCTCGGGCGGCTCGACCAGCGGGGCCAGTGGTGGCAGCGGAGGGTCGTCGACCTCGGACGGGGTGCGGCAGGTGGGGCCGTCGACCACGCTTCTGCCGGCGCCCCAGGCCCCTCCCGTGATCCGCTGACCGGTTCCGTCCGGGAGCGCCCAAGGCAGGCTAGTCCAGCGTGGTGCGGTAGCGGGACATGGCGATGCTCGCGACGACGGCTACGAAGATCACGAGCGCCAGCAGGCTCGGCATCAGTTCGGAAAAGCCGATTCCCTTCAGGAGCGCGCCCCTGACCACGCGCAGGAAATGGGTGACCGGGATCGCCGTGCCGAGCACCTGGGCCCATTCCGGCATGCCGCGAAACGGAAACATGAAGCCGGACAGAAGGATCGACGGCAGAAGATAGAACACGGACATCTGCATGGCCTGGAGCTGGCTTCTGGCCAGGGTGGAGAACAGGAAGCCCAGCGAGAGGCTGCCGACGATGAAGAGGCCGACCCCGAGGGCGAGCGCACCGTATCCGCCGGTGATCGGGACGCCGAAGAGCAGCCGGGCGAGGGTCAGGATGAGGGCTGTCTGGATCAGCCCGATGCCGACATAGGGCGCGAGCTTGCCGGCCATCACCTCCAGCGGCTGGACGGGGGTCGCCAGCAGCGTCTCCATCGTGCCGCGCTCGCGTTCGCGGGTGAGGGAGAGGGCCGTCATCATCACCAGCGTCATCGACAGCACGATGCCGAGAAGGCCGGGCACGATGTTGTAGGCGGTGATGTTCTCCGGGTTGTAGCGGCGGTGGACGACGATCTCGAAAGGCGGTCCGCCGGCGTCTGCGGCCGCAAGCGGGCCGGCCAGATCCCGGGCGAGCGCCTGCATCTCGACGCCGGAGAGTGCCCCGAGCGCACCGCCGACGGCCGTCGGATCGGAGGCGTCGGCCTCAACGACGATCTGCGCGTCGTCGCGGCGCACGACACGCCGGCTGAAATCGGGGGGTATGGTCACGGCGAACTGGGCGCGGCCGGTCTCGATCGCCTGGTCCGCTTCTGCAGGCGAGCGCGCTTCCTCCACGAACGCGAAGTAACCGGTGTTCTCGATCGCGCTCAGGACCGAGCGGGACAGGACGCTGCGGTCGGCATCGAGCACCACCGCCGGCAGGTCGCGCGGATCCGTGTTGATGGCGTAGCCGAACAGCAGGAGCTGCACGATCGGAACCGCGAGGATCATGGCGTAGGTGAGCCGGTCCCGGGAGAGCTGGATGAACTCCTTCGCGGTGACGGCCAGCACCCGTGTCGCGGGCCGGATCATTGGAAATTGTCCTCGGAGCGGTCCATCAGATGGATGAACACGTCCTCGATGGTCGGCCGGCTCTCGCTCCAGCGGTAGGGGTCGCGGCGGTAGGGTGCGATCGCCGCCTCCAGCGCCTCCCGGTCCTCGCCGCTGACATGGACGATCGAGCCGAACGGGGCGGCTGTCGCCACGCCCGGCTTGTCGAGAAGCTCGTGGGCCAGCCGGTCCGCGCCGGGGCCTTCGCCGCGGAAGGTGATCAGGTTCGCCGCATCGACGAGCTCGTCGACCGTACCCCGGGCGATGAGTTCGCCGTACGCGATGTAGGCGATGTCGTGGCAGCGCTCGGCTTCGTCCATGTAGTGGGTGGAGACCATGACCGTCAGTCCGTCGGCGGCCAGCCGGTGGATTTCGTCCCAGAAATCCCGGCGAGCCTTGGGGTCGACGCCGGCGGTCGGCTCGTCCAGCAGAAGAAGCCGCGGTTCGTGCAGCACGGCGGCTGCGAGGGCGAGGCGCTGCTTCCATCCGCCGGAGAGGGTGCCGGACAGCTGGCGGCGGCGGGTTTCCAGGCCGAGCTTCTCCAGCGCCTCGGTCACGCGCCGCCTGCGGTCGCTCATGCCGTAGATCCGGGCGATAAAGGAGAGGTTCTCCTCGATGGTGAGATCTTCGTACAGGGAGAATTTCTGGGTCATGTACCCGGTCTGCAGCTTGATGGCGCCGGCCTGGGTGAGAATGTCGAGGCCGAGACAGGTCCCGCTGCCGCTGTCGGGAGTCAGAAGCCCGCACAGGAGGCGCATGGTGGTGGTCTTGCCGGATCCGTTCGGTCCCAGGAAGCCGGTGACGTGTCCTTCCTCGACGGCAATCGACACGTCCTTGACGACGCGCTTGCCCCCAAAACTCTTGTTGAGGCCGTGGACGTCGATCGCGACGCTCATCGGCTGTCCCCGATCGGTGTCACGTCGACCGGCAGGCCCGGCGCGAGGGTTCCGGGATCGTCCGGCTTCGCCTCGACCAGGAAGACGAGCTTCTGCCGGCTCGAGCGGCTGTAGATGACCGGCGGCGTGAACTCCGCGCGCGGGCTGACATAGCTGATCTCGGCCTGCCGTGGCGGTCCGCAGCCATCGCAGGAGAACGTCACGGGCTCGCCGGGGCGATAGCGGGCCACCTCGGCCTCCGGCACGAAGAACCGGATCCGGACGCGCTCGTCGGGGAGGAGCGAGAGGACCGGCCGGCCGGCCGGAACCCATTCGCCGGGTCTGAAGAAGACGTCCTCGACCCGGGCGGCAACCGGGGCTGCGGGATTGAGTTCGGCGAGCTGGACCTGGATTTCGGCAATGGCGGCTTCGGCCGCGTCCAATTCCGCCCTGGCGGCGCGGATCCGGTCCTCCCGCTCGCCGAGACGCGCCGCTTCCAGGTTTTTCTGCGCCTGCTTGCGATGGGCAACGGCCGTGTCGTAGGCGGCCTGGGCGTTGTCGAGGGCGGCCTGCGGCGAGACGTTGCGGGCGACCAGGGGCCTGGTGCGCGCCAGTTCCGCCTTCGCCTGGGTCATCTGGGCCTCGGCGGCCTCGCGCTCCGCCTCGATGATGGCGAGTTCGACAGGACGGCGTCCCTTTCTGGTATCGGCGAGGCGGGCGGCGGCCGCATTCCGGTTGGCCTCGGCCTGGCGCAGGCGGGCCTGGAGACGGTCGGGGTCGACCGCGAACAGCGGGTCCGCTTCACCGACGCGATCGCCCTGCGAGACGGAGAGCCGGGCGAGAGGTCCGGCCTCTGGAGCGGCGAAGTAGAGCGGGTCGCCCTCGACGTAGCCCGTCAGGACCGGAGCCTCCGGTGCGCCGAGCCGCTGCCACGCGTAGAACCCGCCGCCGACGGCGAGAGCAACAACAAGCACGAGAACCGGCGCGCGTTTCATGGCGCGTCTCCGGCGACAAGAAGGCCCTCGGAGAGCGCTGCCACGTGCTGGTCGATGAGGCGGTCGAAATCGATGGTGTCCGCCCCGATGGGGACGAACGTTTCGGTCCACAGGGCGCCGAGCATGATCGGCCCGGCGATCTGGAAGGCATAGAGCCAGGGATCGCCGGCCCTGACCTCGCCCCGTTTCTGGGCGGCCTCGACCTCTCCGGCGAGGAAGCCGAGCATCGGGCGCACGACCTGATCGTGCCAGTGGCGCGCGAGGTCCGGAAAGGTGCGGCTTTCCGCGATGACGATCTTGGCGATCGGGGCGATCCGGCCCTGGCCGATGGCGGCCAGCGTGCCGCGGAAGAAGGTCCGCACGAAGTCGGGAAAGGGGCGCGTCGTCTCGCCGGAACCGCGGGCCCGGCCGAGGTCCGGGACGATCGCCTGGGTGACCACAGCCGCGAACAGATCCTCCTTGGTCTCGAAATAGAGATAGAGGGCGCCCTTCGAGACGCCGGCGCGGCGCGCGATCTCGTCGAGCCTGGCGGCGGCAAACCCCTTTTCGCCGAACACCAGAAGGGCGGCTTCCAGGATCTCGCCGGGACGGGCGTCCTTGCGGCGGCGGAATTTGGGGGCGTCCGGCATTGCGTATCCTTAATAACTGACTGGTCAGTAATTAAGGATATAGCTAAGGGCGCGGCCGGAGTTTGTCCAGAGACAGTTCTGAGAAAGAGCCAGCCTTATCGGATCAGATGACAGAAGCCTGGGCGCGTCGTCCGGTGGAGCCGTCTTCCACAGTCAGGGAAGGCGCGATCAACGGGCTGCGCCAACGCCGAAAGCGACCACAGGAGCGCTCGGGCCGGCATCGGACCGGACCGTTCGGCCTCGGATGGTGGGCAGTGGGCGGCATCGGCCAGCCCATGCAGTGTGCAGCGGCGATCGGGGTCGGGTGGTCCCAGACCGCACCGCCGCCGAACCGGCGAGACAGCGGTGGTCAGTGAGCTCCGGCGCGGAGCGCCAGATGGTTGAGCACGATCCGGCCGATGATGAGCAGCGGGACAGCGAGGAAGGCGCCGAGGATCCCCCACAGCCAGAGCCACAGGACGAGGGACAGGAACACGATCAGCGGCGTCATGGTGAACCGGCGGCCGAGGATGGTCGGCGTTATGAACTGCCCCTCCATCATGTTCAGTCCGATGAATACCAGCGGCGGCACGATCGCGGCCGACAGGCCGTCGAAGGTGATGGCGGCCACGCCGAGGAGAATGACGGCCATCGCGGCCGGGCCGATATAGAGCGCGAAGTTGAGGACGGCCGCCATCGCTCCCCAGAGGTGGGGGGAGGGCATGCCGAGCACCCACATGGCGAGGCCGACGGCGACACCGAAGCCGGCGTTGATGGCCGTGATCGTGAGCACGTAGTGGGAGAGGGAGCGCTCGATGTCACGAAGCATCCGCGCCGCCGCGCGCCGGCGGCGGAACCGCACGAAGCTCGCCAGCGCCTGGCGGCGGAACTCGATGCGGCCGGCAAGAAAGAAATAGAGCGTGGCAAGAAAGATGAGCACGTGGGCGCTGATGTCCGGCGCCGACGACACCATCGCGGTGATGATGCCGGGCGACTGGACGGCGACCTGCATGGTGCCGTCCTGGCCGGGATTGGTCGCGTCCTGAACCTGCTTTTCGACCTCCTTGAGCCGTTCCAGCGGGCCGCGGACCTCCTGCCACTCGCTTTCCAGTTCGGCGCTGATTTCGGGAATGCGGCTCGACCAGGTCTCGATCGGGACCGCCATGGCAACGATGGCGCCGGCGGCAGTCGCGACGATCGCCAGCGTGATCATCGCACTGGAAAGGGCCGGCGGAATCCCGCGCCGATGCATCCAGTCGACGATCGGGGCGACCGTCAGCCCGACCAGCAGGCCCGCCACCGTCGGGGCAAGCACGTCGCGCCCGAGATGCAGCACCGCCGCCAGGGCGATGACGAATAGGCCGACGACCGCCACGTTGGCGGCGTTGGTCCAGGGTCGCCGGACGCCACCACCTTCGGCTTCCTCACCCTGGGTCAGCGCGGCAATGGTGAGGTTTCCGTGGTCGTGGTCCGACATTTCTTATCCTTCTTGGCGGCCGGGCCGACCCGGTGATGGGCAAGGCTGAGTTGCGCCACGGGGGCCAACTGCCGCGCGCTTTTCCGCCGCCGCCACACATGAATGCTCGGCAGCCAAAACCGTTCCCGTTTCAAGTTTCGAGCCGATCTGAATAAGTCGGCGATCGCGTTTTAACTTTGTTAAGCCAAGGAACCAAGCAGGCCACTGGCAAGTTGTCGATTCCGAAGACCGATAGGGGTCTGAAATCAGTGTGGTGACGACAATGTTGACACAGATCCAAGACAACTGGCGCCAGATGAAAGGTGCCGCCCAAGAACGCTGGTTTCGACTGACCGACGACGATCTCGACCATATCGACGGACGAGCGGACGTGCTGGCCAGACGCATCGAGGCCCGCTACGGAGTGAGTGCCGCCGAGGCGAACCGGCAGATCAACCAGTGGTTCGAACGGATCGCGGGCGTGTCCGCCTGACACGGCGCCCGTGAGCCGCAGCCAGCAACACCGGTCTCGGCAGATCCAGACCAGCCGGGACCGGCAGATCCGCCGTCCGAAGTCAATATTCGGCCCCGCGTCGATTTCCTCTCTTCTTCCTCCTGAAGATCTTATCGTTCCAGACATGATCGGCCACCCGCCACCCGCGTCGCCATCGGCTGCCGGGTTCTATTCGCGCGCATTCGCGCCGTCCTCATAGATTCCTTGTTCCAAAGCAGGCACTCTTGACGACGGTCCCTTTCGGGGCGGCCGGGGGGAGCCATGTCTGCGACGCTATCAGCTCTGGGTTTCGCGATGGTGCCGGTCGGCGCGGCCCTGATCGGCGCGCTGATCGCGCTCATGCGGCCACCCGGGCCGCTCGTTACCAGCGGGGTCCAGCATTTCGCGGCGGGCGTGGTCTTCGCCGCCGCCGCCGGTGAGATCCTGCCCGACATTCTGGAGGCCGGCGGGATCGTCCCCACCCTCATCGGGGGTCTGCTGGGCATCGGCGCGATGCTGCTGGTCGGCCGTCTCGAGCAGCGCAGCGAAGGCACCGCCGGCCTGCTCGCGACGGTGGGCGTGGACCTCTTCATCGACGGGCTGGTCCTGGGCATCGCGTTCGCGGCGGGCGCTGCCGCCGGTATCCTGCTCACCGTCGCGCTCACCCTCGAGGTCCTGTTTCTGGCGGTCTCCACGGCGCTCGGACTCGGGGAGAAAGTCGCCTCGAAGGGCAGGGCCGTCGTACTGACGGTGGCCGTGGTGCTGCTTCTGCCGGTCGGCGTGCTCGTCGCCTCGCCGGTCGCGCTCGCCCCGGAGGCGGTGAAGACCGCCCTGTTCAGTTTCGGGCTGATCGCCCTTCTCTATCTCGTGACGGAAGAACTGCTGGTGGAAGCCCATGAGGAGGTGGAGGACAGGCCGTGGATCACGGCCCTGTTCTTTCTCGGCTTCCTGAGCCTTCTTCTGATTCAGGAAATGCTCGGCTAACCATTCACGCGACAAGAGACTTCCCACCGGGCGCAGCTGTCCGCAAATGTGGGCCGGCCGACGGTCGCGACGACGAAGTCCGGCGGTGGGCTGTCACCACGCATCGATCCGCACAGGCCCGGAAACCTTGGCAAATTCAATTCCCCATCGGACAGGCTATGACGGCGTCGTACTTGCGGCGCCGACGAGCGTGCCCTATCAGCGCTATTCCAAGGAAACCGCCCACTGGTGGATCGCACGGGCCCTCAAAGCCTGTCTGTCGTCGGCCGGCCTCTCGACCCGAGATTTGGACGGCTTCTGCGTCTCAAGTTTCTCGCTCGGTCCCGACACCGCCGTCGGACTGACCCAGCATCTCGGCCTGACGCCGCGTTGGCTGGACCATATCCCGATGGGCGGGGCGGCCGGCATCGTCGCGCTGCGCCGGGCGGCGCGCGCCGTTCAGGCGGGTGACGCGCGGGTGGTGGCCTGCGTGGCGGGCGACACCAACCACGTCGACAGCTTCCGCCGGATGCTGGCGGGTTTCAGCCGGTTCGCCCAGGACGCGTCCTATCCGTACGGCGCCGGCGGTCCGAACGCGAGCTTCGCGCTTCTGACCGATTACTACATGAACGCCTATGGGGCGACGCGGGAGGATTTCGGCCGGATCTGCGTCGCCCAGCGGGACAACGCGCTGCGCAATCCCGATGCCGTGATGAAGAAGAAGCTGACGATGGAGCAGTATCTCGGCGCCCGGATGATCTCCGACCCGATTGCGCTGTTCGACTGCGTGATGCCGGTTGCCGGATCGGAGGCCTTGCTGGTGATGCGGGAGGAGGATGCGGCCGCCGCCGGTCTGCCGTACGCGCACCTGCGCTCCACCATCGAACGCCACAACGCCTTTCCCGAGGATCCGGTGCAGCACCGGGGCGGCTGGGCGCTCGACATCGACGAGCTTTACGGCATGGCGGGCGTCGGTCCCGACGAGATCGATCTTCTGCAGACCTACGACGACTATCCGGTGATCTCGATGATGCAGTTCGAGGACCTCGGCTTCTGCGCCAAGGGCGAAGCCCCCGAGTTCGTCCGCTCCCGGGACCTCACGATCGACGGCGATTTCCCGCACAACACGTCGGGAGGGCAGCTCTCGGCCGGCCAGGCGGGCGCGGCCGGCGGCTATATCGGACTCGTGGAGGCGCTGCGCCAGGTGACGGGCACGGCCGGGCCGACCCAGGTTCCCGCCGCCCGCACGGCAATGGTGTCGGGCTTCGGGATGATCAATTACGATCGCGGCGTTTGCTCCGGCGCGGCCATCATTTCGGGAGGCCCGGCATGACGCCCCCCCTCGCTCCGCCGCCGAAGAAGGACCCGCAACGGCGCACGCGCCAGCCGACCGCGCCCACGGCCGCCCGCAGCCGTGCAGCCCTCGGCCTTGCCGCCGCGGCGGCGGAAGGCCGGTTCATGCTTCAGGTGTGCGGCGAGTGCGGGGCCGTCCAGTATCCGCCGCGTGACGCCTGCGCGCGCTGCCTGTCGGTCGACCTGCCCTGGCGCGACGTCGCTCCGGAGGGGCGGATGATCGCCGAGACGACGGTGCGCATCAGTTCCGGCGTGTATTTCCGCGAGCGATCGCCCTGGCGGGTGGGCGTGGTGCAACTCGACGCCGGGCCGACAGTGATCTGCCACGTCCATGGCGACGTCGAGCGCGGCGGGCCGGTGCAGCTTGCCATCAAGCTCGACAAGTCCGGACAGGGCGTGCTCTTCGCCCTGCCGCCCGATCCCACCCCGGACATGGCCGACGACCCGGAGCTGCGCGAGATGACCTGCGACCCCAAACACCGCCGCGTGCTGATCGCCGACGGCCGCAACGAAAACGCGGCTGCGCTCGCCCGGGCACTCAAGGAGGCCGGCGCCTCGATGATCTTCGTGGGCGAGGCGGAGAGCTGGCGGCCGAACCCGAACCGCGAGGCCCTGGCCGCGATCGAGGGCGTCGAGATTCTGCCGCTCGACGTGACCGACACCCGGTCGGTGCAGAGCCTTGCCGGTGAAATCGGGGGAAAGACGGACATTCTCGTCAACAATGCCCGCTTCGTGCGGCCGGGCGGCATCTTCGAGCGCGGCGACACGACCTTCGCCCGCGAGGAGCTGGAGGTGAACGTGCTCGGCATGATGCGGCTGGCGCAGGCGTTCGGTCCGGCGATGCGCGGTCGCAGTGCGGACGGTGTCAACTCCGCGGTCGCGTGGGTGAACATCCTGTCGGTCTACGCCCATTCCAACTGGCCGGCCTATGGCGCCTTTTCCGCCGCGAGCGCCGGAGCGCTCTCGCTGTCGCAGTGTTTGCGCGCGGAGATGCAGGCGGGCGGGATCCGGGTGATGAACGTCCATACCGGTCCGACCGACGATGAATGGCACCAGCCTCTGCCGCCGCCCAAGGTGGCGCCGGCCGCGCTGGCGAAGGCGGTGGTCGCGGGTCTGCGCGACGGGCTGGAGGACGTGGTCGTCGGCGACGTCGCGGAGGACGTGATCGACCGCTGGCGGGCCGGCCCGAAGATCTTGGAGAAGGAACTGGCCGCAAGCGGGGGCGACGGCCAATGAGCGGACCGGCGAAGACGGACGCGGCGGGGCTGCTCGGCGAACTGGCGCTGGCGCTGGCGACCGGCTCGGTGGAGGTCGTGGACCTGACCCATGCGCTCGATCCGGATTTTCCGGTGATCGTGCTGCCGCCGGAGTTCGGCCAGTGCGCGCGCTTCCGGATGGAGGAAATCTCCGCCTATGACGGGCGCGGGCCGGCGTGGAAATGGCACAACTTCACGTGCGGCGAGCACACCGGAACCCATTTCGACGCCCCGTCCCACTGGATCTCCGGGCGCGATCAGCCGAACGGTGCGGTGGACGAGATCCCGGCCGAGCGCTTCGTCGGGCCGGTCTGCGTCATCGACTGTTCGGAGGGCGTGCGCGGCAACGACGATTTCGAGCTGACCCCGGAGGTGATCACCGCCTGGGAAGCGGACCACGGGCGCATTCCGGAGGAAAGCTGGGTCTTGATGCGGACCGACTGGTCGAAGCGCGCGCCGGAGGACTATCTCAACATGCGCGAGGACGGGGCCCATTCGCCGGGGCCGACGCCTGAAGCGGTCCGGCTTCTGGTCAACGAGCGGAAGATCCGTGGGTTCGGCACCGAGACCGTGGGCACGGATGCCGGTCAGGGGATGCACTACACGCCACCCAATCCCGCGCACTATTATCTCCACGGCGCCGGCCGGTACGGGCTGCAATGCCTGAAGGATCTCGACCGGTTGCCGCCGACGGGCGCGATCCTCGTGGCCGCTCCGCTCAAGATCAGGAACGGCACCGGCAGTCCGTTGCGGGTGCTGGCGCTGGTGCCCGGAGCCGGCTGAGGCCGATTGGCGGTCTGCCCTGCTGGAATGCGGGTTCAGCCGTCGGCGTCGACCAGTGTCGGCCGCGAGGCCATCACCGCTTCGATGAAGTGGCCCGTCGTCGTGTAGTGCTCACAAAGCAGCGCGGCGGCCTCGGCTTCGTTGCGCGACAGGGCGGCGTCCTTCAGCGCTTCATGTTCCTCCACGACGCTCCGCCGGGACAGATCCGTGCGCAGGCTCGCGCGCCGGTAGCGCTCCGACTGGACGAACAGAAGGTCGGAGAGGTGGAGAAGGGTGGGGGAGTTCGAGCCGTCCAGAAGCGCGCGGTGAAAGGCGAAGTGACGCTCCTCGAAAACCCGGCGTTCCGGCGGCGAGGCCGCGCCCGGATCGGCGCATTTCGACAGCGAATGGAACGCGGCCACGACCCGCGCTTCCCAGGCATCGTCCCCGTTGCGGATGGCCAGCCGGAACGCCTCGCTCTCCACCAGGACGCGGGTGCGCAGGATGTCCCACATCTCTTCCAGCGAGATCCGCGAGACGCGGAAGCCGCGCAGGCTGGTCTGGGTCACGAGCCGGTCGGCCGCAAGCCGGGTGAGGGCCTCGCGGATGGGGGAGAAGGAATAGCCGTATCGGTCCTTGAGCGCCTCCAGGCGCATCGGCTGATCGGGCTGGAAGACGCCGTCCAGGATGTCGGCGCGAATCGCCTCGTAGGCCCTGTCCGCCAGGCTGCCCTCGGGCTTTCCGGATGTCCGGTCCGCGATGGTCATGGTGCTGCTCGGCCGCTCTTCCAATGTCCGGGCCCGGCTGCCTGAAGGCGGTCCGGGAAACATCCGGAGCTTTTCCCATCGCGACATTTTCCGCAAGACTAGGATTTTATAAAAAATTGACGCCGACCCGTTTGGTTGACTAGTCTTGAGCCGTACCCAGATGGGTTGGAGAGCTGGGCGGAGATCTCCGGTGTCCAGGGAGAAGGCGTTATGAGCAAGACCTACGACGACTATCGCGAGGACGTGGCCGGACGGGCGAACGTCGAGGATACCCCGGAGCTAGTCGCCTACTACGAGGAGCTGGCGGAGGCCGACGCCGCGGCGCTGTGGACCGTGGCCAACAAGATCGAACCGTGGCAGCCGGTATCCTCGTCGGTGCCGATCCTCTGGCGCTATTCGGACCTGCGCGAGAAGGTTCTGAAGTCGCTCGACCTGGTCTCGCCGGAGAAGGCCGGACGGCGGGTGATCTATCTCAACAATCCGGGCCGGACCGACGTGGCGGCGGCCGTGGGCTGGCTCTATTCGGGGCTGCAGGTGATGCGGCCGGGCGAGCGCGCCTCCGCCCACATCCATGCCGCCTCGGCCCTGCGCTTCATCATCGAGGGGCGCGGCGCCTACACCATCGTCGACGGCCACAAGATGACGCTGGGCGCGAACGATTTCGTGCTGACGCCGAACGGCACGTGGCACGAGCACGCCATCGCCGAGGACGGGACCGAGTGCATCTGGCAGGACGGTCTCGACATTCCGCTGACCAACGCGCTGGAGGCCAACTTCTACGCGGTCCACGAGGACCTGCATCAGGCTGTCGGCTACCCGGTCAACGATTCCACCGCACGCTGGGCCGCACCCGGCATGCTGCCGGCGGGCGAGACCTGGAAGAACGGCTATTCGCCGCTGTTCAAGTACGAATGGGAGCCGACCTACGAGGCGCTGACCCGGCACGCCCAGGCGTCCGAAGGCTCGCCCTATGACGGCATCCTGATGAACTACGTCAATCCGTCGAACGGCGGTCACGTCATGCAGACGATCGGGGCCAGCATGCAGCTCCTGCGCCCGGGCGAACGCACCAAGGCGCACCGGCACACAGGGTCGTTCCTGTATCACTGCGCCAAGGGCGAGGGCTATTCGATCATCAACGGCAAGCGGTTCGAATGGAAGGAGCACGACATCTTCTGCGTGCCGTCCTGGGCCTGGCACGAACACGGCAACCTGTCGGAGAGCGACGACGCCTGCCTGTTCTGCTTCAACGACATGCCGGTGATGGAGAAGCTCGGCTTCTGGCGCGAAGAAGCCTTCGGCGACAACGGCGGTCAGCAGCCCGTCCTGGCCTGAGCCGGACGGCCTCTGGCAAGAAGCGTCCGGCGCGCCGCGCCGGGCGTCATGCCCCGTTCGTCTCCGCAACCCTACAATTCACCAGACTTCCTTTCTGCTCGATCAAAGAAGGCCGCAATGAAGCTCGTTACCTATCGCCGTACCGTTGAAGACGAAGCCCGGCTCGGAGCCCTCGCCGAGGGGGTCGTGCTGGACGTGGAGCGCCTCGGCTACGGCGTCGGTCTGGAACTGCCGAACCGGATGCTCGACTTCATCGCGGCCGGGCCGGCGGCCTGGGAGGCGGTTCGCCGCCTGATCGAGGAGGGGCTGGTAGGCTGGGCGATCGACGCGGTCATTCCGGCCGCCAACGTCACCCTGCTCGCGCCGATCCCGCGCCCGACCAAGAACGTCTTCGGCATCGGCCTCAACTATGTGGAGCACGTGGAGGAATCCGCGCGCTCGCTGGACACCTCCATCGACCTTCCGAAGGAACCGGTGATCTTCTCCAAGCCGCCGACGGCGGTGATCGGCCCGAACGATCCGATCCGCCACAACGCGGCCCTGACCCAGCAGCTCGACTGGGAGGTCGAGCTGGCGGCGATCATCGGGACCACGGCCCGTAGCGTGTCGAAGGAAAACGCCCTCGACCACGTGTTCGGCTATTCGGTGATGGTGGACGTGTCGGCCCGCGACTGCCGCCGGGCCGGGCAGTGGATCGTGTCCAAGGGGCAGGACACGTTCGCGCCCTTCGGGCCGGTCATCGTGACGGCGGACGAGATCGGCGATCCGCAGAACCTGGATCTGTGGCTGACCATCAACGGCGAAGAGAAGCAGCGCTCCAACACGAAGCATATGCTGTTCAAGGTCGACCATCTGGTGTCGGACATTTCCTCGTGCATGACGCTGGAGCCGGGCGACATCATCGCCACCGGGACGCCGTCGGGCGTCGGAGCCGGCCGCGATCCCCAGGAGTTCATGTGGCCCGGAGACGTGCTGGAGTGTGGCGTCGAGAAGATCGGCACGCTGCGCCACCCGGTGGTGAAGGCGTAGCACCGTGGCCGAGGACGGGGCGCCGGGCTTCCGGCATTTCGATTTCACCGCAATGTCGGCGGACGAGTGCTACCGGCTGCTCGCCTCGTCCGTGGTGCCGCGTCCGATCGCCTGGGTCGTCTCCCGGGACAAGGACGGCCTGGTGAACGCCGCGCCCTATTCCTTCTTCAACTGCTTCGGCGGCGACCCGCCGGTGATCGCGCTGGGCATCCTTCCCCAGCCCGACCGGCCGAAGGACACGGCACGCAACATTCTGGATTCCGGGGACTTTGTGGTGAACCTCGTCACCGAGGACGTCGCGGAAGCCATGAACCTCACCTGCATCGATGCGCCTGCGGACGTCAGCGAGCTGGATCTCGCCGGGCTGGAGACGGCCCCGTGCGAGAAGGTCGGACCGCCGCGCATCGTCGCCTCGCCGGTCGCGCTGGAATGCCGGCTCGCCCATCATATCTGGACCGGCCCGAAGCAGCTTCTGATCGTCGGTCACGTCGTCGCAGCCCACTATCGCCGCGACATCATCGACGACGGCGACCGTCCGCGCATCGATACGGCGGCCATGGGGATGGTCGGCCGCATGCACGGACGCGGATCCTATGCCCGCACCACGGACCTCTTCGAGATGGAGCGTCCGCGCTGGAGCGAATACAAGGCGGCGCGGAAGGATTGAGGGCCGCCGGGACGTCCGACGGCATGGACGCGGCGCGCGACTGGTGCCGGCAGAGGGACTTGAACCCCCGACCTACCGCTTACAAGGCGGTTGCTCTACCAGCTGAGCTATACCGGCAATCGACGGGCTCGTAGCACAGGGCGCGCCCGATTGCACGCGTCCGGCTCGTCCGTTTGTCCCGGGATCCGGGTCGGTCCAGGCGACGCGGACAAGGCCTATTCGTCCGACAGCAGGCGCCGTCCGGCGTAGAGCGCCAGCACGCAGGCGTTGGAAACGTTGAGCGACTTGATGGGGCCGGGCATGTCGAGCCGGGCCACGTGGTCGCAGGCGGCCTTCACGCCCGGCCGGACGCCCTTGCCTTCGGCCCCCAGGACGAGGGCAAGCCGGTCGCAGGCAGGCGCGGATTCCAGCGGTTCGGCACCGTCCGAATCAAGCGCGATGCGGGCGAACCCATGCTCCCCGAGCGTATCCAGCGCACGGGCCAGATTGACCACCGTCAGGACGCGGATCAGGTCCAGTGCGCCGGAGGCCGCCTTCGCCATCACGCCGCTCTCCGTCGGGCTGTGCCGGGTCGTGGTGATCACAGCCTCGGCGCCGAGCGCGGTCGCGGAGCGCAGGATCGCCCCGACATTGTGCGGATCGGTGATCTGGTCCAGCAGCACCACGAGGCGCGCATCGCCCAGATCCTGCAGGTCGCCGGGCGGCAGCGGCATGGCGCGGAGCGCCACCCCTTGGTGAACCGCGTCGGCGCCGACCAGCTTCGAAATCGCCCTGGGATCGAGGACCTCCGCCTCGTCGATCGTGCGCCCCACCTCTTCTTCGAGCCGGGCGAGGGCGTTGCGGGTCACCACGAGCCGGTGCCGCTCCCGGTCCGGATTGGCCAGCGCGGCCGCGACCGTGTGGAAGCCGTAGAGCCAGACCGGGCCCATGTCCTCCGGAGACGGTCGGCTGGAGCGGGCTTTCGGATGGGGCGGTTTGGCCATGGCTCTGCGGACCTGAGGAAGAGCGCGACCGGATAGGGTCGCTCGGATGGGAATCGGGTGGAGCACCGGTCCGGTACGTCTGCCGGCGCCGTTCGTCTCATGACCTAACCCCGGCCGGCCGCGCAGGGAAGGGGAAGGCATGACGGCGACCAGGATCGAAGCCACCGAACATGGCCCATTGGCCGGCAAATATGGAAATCCGGACGGGTCGCGGCCCGGCGTGGGTGGCGATCGGGGGCGTCCTCCACAAGAGAGGTGGGACTGCGCTGCACACCGCCCGTTGACAGGCCGAAGTCGGATCGCCATAACACCGCCCTCGACGAACTGAGCCCTGCCGCCGGTTCCGGCGGTACTTATCTCCGTGGAGGGGTGCCCGAGTGGTTAAAGGGGGCGGACTGTAAATCCGCTGGCTCAGCCTACGTTGGTTCGAATCCAACCCCCTCCACCATCCTTCCCCTTGCGTTTATTCCGCTGACAGTCACGGTTCCCGTCTTCCGGGGAAGGTCGAGGTCGTCAGACTACCGCTCGCTCCACACCGCCAGCTCGTTGCCGGCCGGGTCGGTGAAATGGAAGCGCCGGCCGCCCGGAAACACGAAGATCGGCCGGACGATCGTGCCCCCGGCGCTCTCCACCTCCGCAAGCGTTGCTTCCAGATCCTCTGAATAGATAACCGGAAGCGGCTTCGGCTCCGCCTGGTCCGGATTGCCGTCGAAGCCTCCGTCGAGGCCCTCGCTGAACGCCGAATAGGATGGTCCGTAGTCGGTGAAGGTCCACGCGAAGGCGCCGGCGTAAAACACCTTCACCGCGTCGATGGTCCCGTTGCTGGCGGGAAGTTCGAGATAGTCCAGTTTTCCGGTCGTGCGCATCACAGCCTCCATGTTCTTATTTTGTTCTAATCCGGCCGTTGCAAAGCGGCAAGCGGTTCGGCGCGTGTGCACACTTTCGCGACCGGAGCGGGCACGGAAACGCGTCGGACCGATTGTCTTTCGGCATCAGATTCGCTATCTGCCCCCTCGGAACGGGCGGGTGTAGCTCAATGGTAGAGCAGCAGCCTTCCAAGCTGACGACGAGGGTTCGATTCCCTTCACCCGCTCCAATTCCTTCCCGCAGCCGGGGCGGTTGCCTGGTGAGTAGGGACTTGACGGGATCAGACGTTCGGGCCAAGCCGTTCGCCACCAAATTCGCTCTTCCACGCAACTCCAGAATGACAAGCAAGGACATCGCCGATGGCGAAGGAGAAGTTTTCTCGCACGAAGCCGCACGTGAACATCGGGACGATCGGCCACGTCGACCACGGCAAGACGACGCTGACGGCGGCGATCACCAAGTATTTCGGTGACTTCAAGGCGTACGATCAAATCGACGCGGCGCCGGAAGAGAAGGCGCGCGGCATCACGATCTCGACCGCTCACGTCGAGTACGAGACCGACGCGCGGCACTACGCCCACGTCGACTGCCCGGGCCACGCCGACTACGTGAAGAACATGATCACGGGCGCGGCGCAGATGGACGGCGCGATCCTGGTGGTTTCGGCCGCCGACGGCCCGATGCCGCAGACCCGCGAGCACATCCTGCTCGCGCGCCAGGTCGGCGTTCCGGCGCTGGTGGTGTTCATGAACAAGTGCGACCAGGTCGACGACGAGGAGCTGCTCGAGCTCGTCGAGATGGAAGTGCGCGAGCTGCTGTCGTCCTACGAGTTCCCGGGCGACGACATTCCGATCGTGAAGGGGTCGGCGCTGGTGGCGCTGGACGCGGGCGATCAGAAGCTGGGCGAGGGCGCGATCCGCGAGCTGATGGCTGCGGTGGACGAGTACATCCCGACGCCGGAGCGTCCGATTGACGGTGCGTTCCTGATGCCGATCGAGGACGTGTTCTCGATCTCCGGCCGCGGCACGGTGGTGACGGGTCGCGTCGAGCGCGGCGTCGTGAAGGTTGGCGAGGAAGTCGAGATCGTCGGCATCCGCGACACCAAGAAGACGACGGTGACGGGCGTGGAGATGTTCCGCAAGCTGCTCGATCAGGGCGAGGCGGGCGACAACATCGGTGCGCTGCTGCGCGGCGTGGGCCGCGAGGACGTGGAGCGCGGCCAGGTTCTGTGCAAGCCGGGGTCGGTGACGCCGCACACGAAGTTCAAGGCCGAGGCGTACATCCTGACGAAGGAAGAAGGCGGCCGTCACACGCCGTTCTTCACCAACTACCGTCCCCAGTTCTACTTCCGCACGACGGACGTGACGGGTGTGGTGGAGCTGCCGGAAGGCACGGAGATGGTGATGCCGGGCGACAACGTCGCGATCACGGTGTCGCTGATCGTGCCGATCGCCATGGAAGACGGCCTGCGCTTCGCCATCCGCGAAGGCGGCCGCACGGTCGGCGCCGGCGTCGTCGCCTCGATCATCGAGTAATTCCGCTGCCGGCCTGCCGGCAGACAGGAGAATGATGAAACGCCGGGTCGCATTGCGATCCGGCGTTTTGTTTTTCCGCCTTGCCCCGCCGGGGAGCAGAGGCGATCCTCTGAACACGTTTCAGCTCGTATGGAACCATCCGAGCGATAGGAAACGGCTTCGGATTCAAGAATTTGAGCATGTCCTTGTCGTTCAAGGCGCGTCCGTTTGAACGGGACAGGCTCCAGGGCGTATGAGGGGGAGGTGCCATGCAGTGGGTGATCGGAGCCCTGGAGGGGACGCCGTGGTGGGTCTGGGCCCTCCTGGCCTACATGATCTTCGTCGGCATCAAGAGTTCGAAGACCAACGTGGTGCCGCTGACGAAGCTGTTCATTCTTCCCGTGGTGATCATCGCCATCGAGTTCGAGGCCCTCGTCCGGCTGGTGAACGATGAGGTCGGGCGGGCGCTGCTCTGGCTCATCTCCATGGCTGCGGGCATCGCAATCGGATGGCTCTCCGTCCGGCGGCTGAGCATCCGGGCGGACAAGAGCCGTGGCCTGATCGAGCTGCCGGGCACGTGGACCACGATGGTGGCGCTGATGCTCATCTTCGCGGTGAAATATTTCTTCGGCTTCATGGATGCCGCCTCGCCCGGCGTGATGGCGGAGCCCGGGTGGGTGGTCGCCCAGCTGGTGATCACCGGCGTGCTGGCCGGCTGGCTGGTCGGCCGCTCCGGCTGCATGTACTGGAAGTACCGGAGCGAGCCGCACAACGAACTGGCGGAGGCATCCGCTCAGGGCTGAGGACGGGGCGCGGCCCGTGCCCAGTCCGGCCGAGAGTGCCGTCCTGCGGCGCCGGCGACACGGCCGGTGGACGGATTGCCGAGAGGTCAAGGAAATCGTTGCGCTCGGCGCATTGAACGACTAAGTCTCCCGTCTGCTTCGACCCGGTGACCGGTGCGGTATCGGGCCGTATAGGGGTGTAGCTCAGCTGGTAGAGCGGCGGTCTCCAAAACCGCAGGCCGGGGGTTCGAGTCCCTCCGCCCCTGCCAATTGGCGGAAGGCCGTGTACCGCCGGGCCGGTCGATGCGAACGCGGCGATCTGTTCTGCAGGTGCCGAAGAATCAATCACGTGCAATTGGGCGCGCGATCTGCTACGGTCTTCCCATCTGATGCGTGCGACTCGGGTCGGCGCAGGCCTCGCGGCTCACCGGCTTGTGTGAACGCGGGGTGACGAAGCCCTTGTGTTTCGAAGTTCGGGGCGCTAAATAGGGTCAGACGGGAAGGCGCGCGGCAGAGCCAGCGCGCCTTAATGTTCTTGTCAAGGCCCGGCTCATGGCGAAAACCAACCCCCTGCAATTCCTCCAGCAAGTCCGCTCGGAGGTTGCGAAAGTAACATGGCCCACGCGCCGTGAGACCGTGATCACCACCATCATGGTGTTCATCATGGTGGCGCTGGCAGCCGTGTTTTTTCTCGTGGTGGATCAGCTCTTGAGCTGGGGCGTCGGGTTCATACTGGGCATCGGGCGCTGAGCGCCGGGTGCGCTTGAAGGGGCGGCGCGCCGGCTCGAGACGGCGCGGCAGATATTGAGGTGGAGCGCGGTCGGGTTTGATGGCCCGTGCGCTCCGGAGGCGGTTTCGGTTCGGGTCGTGCCGGCACCGCGAGACTGGATTGGTGAACGATGGCGAAGCGTTGGTACATCGTCCACGCCTATTCGAATTTCGAAAAGAAGGTTGCCGAGGCGATCCGGGAAAAGGCGCAGGCGACCGGGCTGGACGATCACTTCGACGAAATTCTCGTCCCCACGGAAAAGGTGGTGGAGGTGCGTCGCGGTCGCCGCGTGGACGCCGAGCGGAAGTTCTTCCCGGGCTACGTGCTGGTGAAGTGCGAACTCAGCGATCAGGTCTACCATCTGATCAAGAACACGCCGAAGGTCACCGGGTTCCTGGGCGCTGATCAGCGACCGGTCCCGATCTCCGATGCCGAGGCGGAGCGCATCCTGCACCAGGTGTCGGAGGGCGTGGAGCGGCCGAAGCCGTCGATCACCTTCGAGGTGGGCGAGCAGGTGCGGGTCGCGGACGGTCCGTTCGCCTCCTTCAACGGACTGGTGGAAGAGGTCGACGACGAGCGGGCCCGGGTGAAGGTCGCGGTGTCGATCTTCGGACGGCCCACCCCGGTCGAGCTCGAATACGGGCAGGTCGAGAAGCTTTGAGATGCATGCGCCGCGCGGGCGATGGCTCGCGGGGCGCGTCTTGCGTTGTGACGGAATTGGCGCGCGGGGCCGGTCATCGGGGTCTCGGCGCGCCGCAGGAACGAAGAAGGTCCACCGGGCCGGCTTCGAAAATGGGTGGGAGGCGAGGGTGTCGGTTTCGCCGCCGGCAGCGTCCGCCGCACCACCCGACCGGAAAGGTCGGACGCGTCCGGCCAGTTGCATTCGGAGAAGAGTGAATGGCGAAGAAGATTGAAGGCTACATCAAGCTTCAGGTGCCGGCGGGGTCTGCCACGCCGTCGCCGCCGATCGGCCCCGCGCTCGGTCAGCGCGGCCTGAACATCATGATGTTCTGCAAGGAGTTCAACGCGCGCACCCAGGAGCTGGAAAAGTCCGCTCCGTGCCCGACGGTGATCACCTATTTCACCGACAAGTCCTTCACGTTCGAGGTGAAGTCCCCGCCGGTGGCGCACTTCCTGAAGAAGGCCGCGAAGATCTCGTCCGGCTCCAAGACCCCCGGCAAGGCCGGCGCAGGGTCGGTGACCCGCGACCAGGTGCGCGAGATCGCCGAGGCGAAGATGAAGGATCTCAACGCGCTCGACGTGGACGGCGCGATGAAGATGGTCGAAGGCTCCGCCCGTTCGATGGGCCTCGAGGTGAAGGGGTAACCGTCATGGCAAAGGTCGCAAAACGTATCCGCGCCGGCCGCGAGGGCATCGACGTCACCACCCTCTACAGCCTCGACGATGCGCTGAAGATGGTGAAGGAGCGGGCCACGGCGAAGTTCGACGAGACCGTCGAGTTCGCGATCAATCTGGGTGTCGACCCGCGCCACGCCGACCAGATGGTCCGCGGCGTCTGCGTGCTGCCGAACGGAACCGGCAAGTCGGTCCGCGTGGCGGTGTTCGCGCGCGGCGACAAGGCGGAAGAGGCCCAGGCCGCCGGTGCCGACATCGTCGGCGCGGAGGACCTGGTGGAGCAGATCCAATCGGGCACCATCGATTTCGATCGCTGCATCGCCACCCCGGACATGATGCCGCTCGTCGGCCGCCTCGGTAAGGTGCTCGGCCCGCGCGGCCTGATGCCGAACCCCAAGGTCGGCACGGTGACCCAGGACCTCGCCAACGCGGTCAAGGACGCCAAGGGCGGCGCCGTGGAGTTCCGCGTGGAGAAGGCCGGTATCGTGCAGGGCGGAATCGGCAAGGCCTCGTTCGACGAGGCCGCTCTGGCCGCCAACATCAAGGCGTTCGCCGACGCCGTGATCAAGGCGAAGCCGGCCGGCGCCAAGGGTGCCTACATCAAGAAGATGGCGCTGTCCTCGACCATGGGTCCGGGCGTGCGCATCGATCCCTCGTCGGTCCTGCAGGGCTGACGACAAAGAGCTTCCCGGCCGGGTTTCCGGCCGGGCAGACCGGTTGCGTGTCGCTTGCGGCGCCGGCCGGTGACGACCTGTCCGAGACTGCAGGTGCCGGTTCGCCGGCTTAAGCCAGATGGGCCTGCATAGACGGGAACGAGCCAGGACAACCGGCCTTCGGGCCGGCTTGGGTCGAACCGTTATGCCTTAGCCCGCGGATGCGCGGACGAGGGGACAGGAACCCGAAGTGTCGTGCGCGGCGCTCGAAGGGATGTCCGGCCACCGGCCGGCGCCTGTCTCAATCGAGCGCTCCGTTCGGCGAAAGGCAACCGGCGGCTGGACGAACGGGTCTGGTCGCCAACCGGAGATGGCAAGTGGAAAGAGCGGAGAAGCACGAGTTCGTGGGCTCGCTCAACACGGTGTTCACAAACACCGGTGTTGTCGTGGTCGCGCACTATTCGGGCCTCTCGGTGGCTCAGATGACGGCCCTGCGCGCGCAGGTCCGTGAGGCGGGTGGCTCCGTAAAGGTGGCCAAGAACCGTCTGGCCAAGCTTGCCCTTCGTGGCACGGAGCTGGAGCACATCTCCGAGCTGTTCCAGGGGCCGACCGTGATCGTCTACTCCGACGATCCCGTGGCGGCGCCTAAGGCAGCTGTGGAGTTCGCCAAGAAGAACGAGAAGCTCGTTCTGCTCGGCGGTGCGCTCGGCTCCACGAACCTCGATGCCGAGGGTGTGAAGGCGCTTGCCTCCATGCCGTCGCTCGACGAGCTCAGGGGCAAGCTTGTGGGTCTGCTGCAGACCCCGGCGACCCGTGTGGCTCAGGTTCTCAACGCGCCGGCCGGGCAGCTCGCCCGGGTGTTCGCGGCGTATGCCGAGAAGGACGAGGCCGCCTGAGGCGACCGAGATCTCGAAAAAGATACCATCAGCGGTTCGAACCGGAAGGACTATTGAACTATGGCCGATATGGACAAGCTTGTTGAAGAACTGTCGTCGCTTACCGTGATGGAAGCGGCTGAGCTGTCGAAGCGCCTCGAGGAAGCCTGGGGCGTTTCCGCGGCGGCCCCTGTCGCGGTTGCGGCTGCCGGCGGCGCGGCCGGCGGCGGCGAAGCCGCTGCTGCCGAGGAGCAGACCGAATTTGACGTGATCCTCGCCTCTGCCGGCGACAAGAAGATCAACGTCATTAAGGAAGTCCGCACCATCACCGGCCTGGGCCTCAAGGAGGCCAAGGACCTGGTCGAGGGCGCTCCGAAGCCGCTCAAGGAAGGCGCTTCCAAGGAAGAGGCCGAGGAAATCAAGAAGAAGCTCGAGGAAGTCGGCGCCAAGATCGAGCTTAAGTAAGCTCGTTCCCGACATCTCCCGGCCGGCCACGCGCCTGCCGGGCGAGCGTGACTGACACCGATCTCGGACCGGCTCCGCACGCGCGGATCCGGCCCGGGATCGAAGCTGTTTCGGAGCGGTTCTTTTGCGGCACTGGCGCCGCCGAACGCACGGTTCCGGTCTATCGAATGCGAGATCCGGCCATGTCGGCCGGGAAAATGTGAAACGAGAGCTTCATCCCGGCGCCGATCGCCTCGGATGGACATGTCGGCGAAAGCCGGCCTCAGACGTGATGCCGCCGACGTTGACGTCAGCATCGGCAGCGATACGAGGAGCGACAATGACGCAGGCGTTCAACGGTCGCAAGCGGGTCCGCAAGTTCTTCGGGTCGATCCGCGAAGTTGTGGACATGCCGAACCTCATCGAGGTTCAGAAGGCGTCCTACGACCAGTTCCTGATGATGGAAAGCGCCGAAGACGAGCGGCCCAACGAGGGCCTGCAGGCCGTCTTCAAGTCCGTCTTTCCGATCTCGGACTTTTCCGGAGGTGCGCTCCTCGAGTTCGTCGACTACGAGTTCGAGCAGCCCAAATACGACGTCGACGAGTGCCGTCAGCGCGGCATGACCTTCGCGGCTCCGCTGAAGGTGAAGCTGCGGCTGATCGTGTTCGACGTGGACGAGGACACCGGCGCCAAGTCCGTGAAGGACATCAAGGAGCAGGACGTCTACATGGGCGACATGCCGCTCATGACGATGAACGGCACCTTCATCGTCAACGGCACCGAGCGCGTGATCGTCTCCCAGATGCACCGCTCGCCGGGCGTGTTCTTCGACCACGACAAGGGCAAGACGCACTCGTCCGGCAAGCTGCTGTTCGCCGCCCGCATCATTCCGTATCGCGGCTCCTGGCTCGACATCGAATTCGACGCCAAGGACATCGTGCATGCGCGCATCGACCGGCGCCGGAAGATCCCGGTGACGTCGCTGCTGCTCGCGCTCGGCCTGAGCGGCGAGGAGATCCTCAACACGTTCTACAATCAGGTCGTCTACACCCGGAAGGGCGACGAGTGGCGGATGCCGTTCGACGCCAACCGGATGCGCGGCATGAAGGCAAACGCGGACATGGTCGACGCGGACTCCGGCGAGGTCCTGCTGGAGGAAGGCCGCAAGCTCACGGCCCGTACCGCCCGCCAGCTCGCGGAAAAGGGTGTCACCGCGCTCAAGGTCACCAGCGACCAGCTGACCGGTCACTATCTGGCTGAAGACCTGGTCAACCCTTCGACCGGCGAGATCTATGCCGAGGCCGGTGACGAGATCACGCCGAAGGTGCTCGAGGGTCTGCTCGACGCGGGCTTCGACGAGATCCCGCTGCTCGACATCGACCACGTCACCACCGGCGCCTACATCCGCAACACCCTGGCCGCCGACAAGAACGAGACGCGCGAAGAGGCGCTGTTCGACATCTACCGGGTGATGCGCCCGGGCGAGCCGCCGACGATCGAGACGGCCGAGGCGATGTTCCAGTCGCTGTTCTTCGATCCGGAGCGCTACGACCTCTCCGCGGTCGGCCGCGTGAAGATGAACATGCGTCTCGACCTTGAGGCCGAGGACACGGTGCGCGTGCTGCGGCGCGAGGACATCCTCGCCGTGATCCGCACCCTGCTCGACCTGCGGGACGGCCGCGGCGAGATCGACGACATCGACAATCTCGGCAACCGCCGGGTGCGTTCGGTCGGCGAGCTCATGGAGAACCAGTACCGCGTCGGCCTGCTGCGCATGGAGCGCGCGATCAAGGAGCGCATGTCGTCGGTCGAGATTGACACCGTCATGCCGCAGGACCTGATCAACGCGAAGCCGGCGGCTGCCGCCGTGCGCGAGTTCTTCGGCTCCTCGCAGCTGTCGCAGTTCATGGACCAGACCAACCCGCTGTCGGAAGTGACCCACAAGCGGCGCCTGTCGGCCCTCGGCCCGGGCGGTCTGACCCGCGAGCGCGCCGGCTTCGAGGTTCGCGACGTGCATCCGACCCACTACGGCCGGATCTGTCCGATCGAGACGCCGGAAGGGCCGAACATCGGCCTGATCAACTCGCTCGCCACCTTCGCCCGCGTGAACAAGTACGGCTTCATCGAGAGCCCGTACCGCAAGGTGCACGAGGGCAAGGTCAGCGACGAGGTGGTCTATCTCTCTGCGATGGAAGAGGCGAAGTACTATGTCGCCCAGGCCAACGCGCCGATCGAGGAGGACGGCACCTTCACCGAAGAGCTGACGGTCTGCCGTCACGCCGGCGAGAACGTCATGGTCTCCGCCGACCGCGTCGACTACATGGACGTGTCGCCGAAGCAGCTCGTTTCGGTCGCCTCGGCGCTGATCCCGTTCCTCGAGAACGACGACGCCAACCGCGCGCTGATGGGTTCGAACATGATGCGTCAGGCCGTGCCGCTGGTGCGCGCCGAAGCGCCGTTCGTCGGTACCGGCATGGAATCGGTGGTGGCCCGGGATTCCGGCGCCGCGATCTCAGCCCGCCGTGCCGGCGTGGTCGATCAGGTGGACGCCACCCGTATCGTCATCCGCGCGACGGCGGAGCTGGATCCGACCAAGTCGGGCGTGGACATCTACCGCCTGATGAAGTTCCAGCGCTCGAACCAGAACACGTCGATCAACCAGCGGCCGCTGGTGCGCGTCGGCGACATCGTCGCCAAGGGCGACATCATCGCCGACGGTCCGTCGACTGATCTCGGCGACCTGGCGCTCGGCCGGAACGTGCTCGTCGCGTTCATGCCGTGGAACGGCTACAACTTCGAGGACTCCATCCTGCTCTCCGAGCGGATCGTGTCGGACGACGTCTTCACCTCGATCCACATCGAGGAATTCGAGGTGATGGCCCGTGACACCAAGCTCGGGCCGGAGGAGATCACGCGCGACATCCCGAACGTGTCGGAAGAGGCGCTGAAGAACCTCGACGAAGCCGGCATCACCTATATCGGCGCGGAAGTGAAGGCGGGTGACATCCTCGTCGGCAAGATCACGCCGAAGGGCGAAAGCCCGATGACGCCGGAAGAGAAGCTGCTTCGGGCGATCTTCGGCGAAAAGGCCTCCGACGTCCGCGACACCTCGCTTCGGGTGCCGCCGGGCGTGACCGGTACGATCGTCGAAGTCCGCGTGTTCAACCGCCACGGCGTCGAGAAGGACGAGCGCGCCATGGCGATCGAGCGCGAGGAGATCGAGCGTCTCGCCAAGGACCGCGACGACGAGCAGGCGATCCTCGACCGCAACGTCTACGGCCGTCTGGCCGAGGTGCTCGAGGGCAAGGACGCCACGGCCGGTCCGAAGGGCTTCCGCAAGGGCGACCAGATCACCCGCGAGAAGCTCGACGACTATCCGCGCAGCCAGTGGTGGCAGTTCGCCGTCGGCGACGATGCAGTGATGACCGAGATCGAGGCGCTTCAGACCCAGTACGAGGAGAGCCGCAAGCGCCTCGAGGGCCGCTTCATCGACAAGGTCGAGAAGCTGCAGCGCGGTGACGAGCTGCCGCCGGGCGTCATGAAGATGGTCAAGGTCTTCGTGGCCGTGAAGCGCAAGATCCAGCCGGGCGACAAGATGGCCGGCCGTCACGGCAACAAGGGCGTCGTGTCGAAGATCGTGCCGTGCGAGGACATGCCGTTCCTCGAGGACGGCACCCATGTCGACATCGTGCTCAATCCGCTGGGCGTGCCAAGCCGCATGAACGTCGGTCAGATCCTGGAGACCCATCTCGGCTGGGCCTGTGCGGGCATGGGCCGGCGCATCGGCGAACTGCTGCGCGAGGCCCAGGCGGCCGGCAGCACCGAGCAGCTGAAGACCACCCTGGTCGACGTGTTCGACGGCGGCACCAACGAGCCGATCGCCGACTACGACGACGAGTCGGTGATGCGGCTGGGCCGTCAGCTCTCCACCGGCGTGCCGATCGCGACGCCCGTCTTCGACGGTGCCCGCGAGCCGGACATCGTGGAGATGCTGGAGAAGGCGGGTCTGCACTCGTCGGGCCAGTCGGTGCTTTATGACGGGCGCACGGGCGAGCAGTTCGACCGTGAGGTGACGGTGGGCTATATCTACATGCTCAAGCTTCACCATCTGGTGGACGACAAGATCCACGCCCGGTCGATCGGCCCGTACTCGCTGGTCACCCAGCAGCCGCTGGGCGGCAAGGCGCAGTTCGGCGGACAGCGCTTCGGCGAGATGGAGGTCTGGGCGCTCGAGGCTTACGGCGCCGCCTACACCCTGCAGGAGATGCTGACGGTGAAGTCGGACGACGTGGCCGGCCGGACCAAGGTCTACGAGGCGATCGTGCGCGGCGACGACGCGTTCGAATCCGGCATTCCGGAGAGCTTCAACGTGCTCGTGAAGGAAATGCGCTCGCTCAGCCTCAACGTCGAGCTGGTCGACGGCGAGCGCAAGCTCGGTGCGCCGAACGATACGGACAAGGCGGACGCCGCCGAATAGGCGTCCCCGAACCAGTCGTGCCGACGCGCGTTCCTCAAGCTCGCGCGCCGACACGGCGACCCGCGCGGATCAGGATCGGATGGCCGGTCCCGCGCGGTGCGAGATCAGGTTGACGGTGCGGCCGAGGCGGACGGTCGCGCATCGGACGGGCGGAGCGGATAAGCGCTCCCGGGCCTGTCCAAGCCCTCGGTGGCGAAGGAGAGCTTTATGAATCAAGAAGTCATGAACCTGTTCAACACGCAGGCGCAGACTCAGGACTTCGATCGGATTCGCATTTCGATCGCCAGCCCGGAGAAGATTCTTTCCTGGTCGTACGGCGAGATCAAGAAGCCCGAGACGATCAACTACCGCACGTTCAAGCCGGAGCGCGACGGCCTGTTCTGCGCGCGGATCTTCGGCCCGGTGAAGGACTACGAGTGCCTGTGCGGCAAGTACAAGCGGATGAAGTACAAGGGCGTCATCTGCGAGAAGTGCGGCGTGGAAGTCACGCTGCAGCGGGTGCGCCGCGAGCGGATGGGCCACATCGAGCTGGCCGCGCCGGTCGCCCACATCTGGTTCCTGAAGTCGCTGCCCTCGCGGATCGGCCTCCTGCTCGACATGACGCTGAAGGACCTGGAGCGGATCCAGTACTTCGAGAACTACGTCGTGCTGGAGCCGGGCCTGACGCCGCTGAAGCCGCTGCAGCTTCTGTCGGAAGAAGAGTACATCCACGCCCAGGACGAGTACGGCGAGGACGCCTTCACCGCCATGATCGGCGCCGAGGCGATCCGCGAGCTGCTGATGAAGCTCGACCTGGAGTCCGAACGTGACCGGCTGCGCGTCGAGATCGCCGAATCCACGTCGGAGCTGAAGCCCAAGAAGCTCGCCAAGCGGCTGAAGATCGTCGAGGCGTTCATCGAGTCCGGCAACAAGCCGGAGTGGATGATCCTGACGCACATTCCGGTGATTCCGCCGGACCTGCGCCCGCTGGTCCCGCTGGACGGCGGCCGCTTCGCGACGTCGGACCTCAACGACCTCTATCGCCGCGTGATCAACCGGAACAACCGTCTGAAGCGGCTGATCGAGCTGCGTGCGCCGGACATCATCATCCGCAACGAGAAGCGGATGCTGCAGGAGTCCGTCGACGCGCTGTTCGACAACGGCCGCCGCGGCCGCGTCATCACCGGTGCGAACAAGCGTCCGCTGAAGTCGCTCAGCGACATGCTGAAGGGCAAGCAGGGCCGCTTCCGTCAGAACCTGCTCGGCAAGCGCGTCGACTATTCCGGCCGCTCGGTCATCGTGGTGGGTCCGGAGCTGAAGCTGCACCAGTGCGGCCTGCCGAAGAAGATGGCGCTCGAGCTGTTCAAGCCGTTCATCTATTCGCGGCTCGACGCGAAGGGCTATTCGTCGACGGTCAAGCAGGCGAAGAAGCTGGTGGAGAAGGAGAAGCCGGAGGTCTGGGACATCCTGGACGAGGTGATCCGCGAGCATCCGGTCATGCTGAACCGGGCGCCGACGCTCCATCGTCTCGGCATCCAGGCGTTCGAGCCGGTCCTCATCGAGGGCAAGGCGATCCAGCTGCATCCGCTGGTCTGCGCGGCGTTCAACGCCGACTTCGACGGCGACCAGATGGCGGTTCACGTGCCGCTCTCGCTGGAAGCCCAGCTCGAAGCCCGCGTGCTGATGATGTCGACCAACAACATCCTGCATCCGGCCAATGGTCAGCCGATCATCGTGCCGTCCCAGGACATCGTGCTCGGCCTCTACTACCTGTCGCTGATGGCCGAAGGCGAGCCGGGCGAGGGAATGGTGTTCGGCAACATGTCCGAGCTGCACCACGCCCTGGAGTCGGGCGCGGTGACGGTGCACACCAAGATCAAGGGTCGCTACCGCGGCGTCGACGCCGAGGGCAACGAGACCATCGAGCTGCATGAGACCACGCCTGGTCGCATGATGATCGGTGACCTGCTGCCGAAGAACCCGGACGTGCCCTTCGACACCTGCAACCGCCTGATGACCAAGAAGGACATCTCGCGGATGATCGACGCGGTCTACCGCGCCTGCGGGCAGAAGGAGACGGTGATCTTCTGCGACCGGATCATGTCGCTCGGCTTCACCAACGCGTTCAAGGCCGGCATTTCGTTCGGCAAGGACGACATGGTGATCCCGGACACCAAGCATGGCCTGGTCGAGGAGACCCAGGAGCTCGTGAAGGAATACGAGCAGCAGTACAATGACGGCCTGATCACCCAGGGTGAGAAGTACAACAAGGTCGTCGATGCCTGGGCGAAGTGCACCGACAGGGTCGCCGACGAGATGATGAAGCGCATTCAGGCGGTTCATCGCGACGAGGCGACCGGGCGTCAGAAGCAGATCAACTCGATCTACATGATGAGCCACTCCGGTGCCCGTGGTTCGCCGGCCCAGATGAAGCAGCTGGCCGGCATGCGCGGCCTGATGGCGAAGCCGTCGGGCGAGATCATCGAGACGCCGATCATCTCGAACTTCAAGGAAGGCCTGTCGGTGCTCGAGTACTTCAACTCGACCCACGGTGCCCGTAAGGGTCTGGCCGACACCGCCCTGAAGACCGCGAACTCGGGCTATCTGACTCGCCGTCTGGTGGACGTGGCGCAGGATTCCATCGTCACGGAGCGCGACTGCGGCTCCGAGCGTGGCATCACCATGCAGGCGATCATCGACGCCGGTCAGGTCGTCGCGACGCTCGGGATGCGCATTCTCGGCCGTACGGCCGGGGAGGACATCACCGATCCGTCGACCGGCGAACTGATCGTGGCGGCGGGCGACCTGATCTCCGAGCGTGACGTCGAGGCGGTCGAGGCAGCGGGCATCCAGTCGGTGAAGATCCGCTCGGTGCTGACCTGCGAAACCAAGAACGGCGTCTGCGCCTCCTGCTACGGCCGCGATCTGGCCCGCGGTACGCCCGTGAACATGGGCGAGGCCGTCGGCGTGATCGCGGCCCAGTCGATCGGCGAGCCGGGCACCCAGCTCACCATGCGTACGTTCCACATCGGCGGTACGGCGCAGGTGGTCGACCAGTCGTTCCTGGAATCGACTTTCGACGGCAAGGTGGTGATCCGCAACCGCAACGTGGTCCGCGACTCCGAAGGCAAGATCATTGCCATGGGTCGCAACATGCAGATCGCGATCGTCGACAAGGACGGCAGCGAGCGGGCGACCCACAAGATCATCTACGGCTCGAGGCTCCACGTCGACGAGGGCGACGAGATCAAGCGCGGTCAGCGTCTGGCCGAGTGGGATCCCTACACCCGTCCGATCCTCACCGAGGTCGACGGAACCGTCGATTTCGAGGATCTCGTGGACGGCGTGTCCGTGACGGAGTCCACCGACGAGGCCACCGGCATCACCAAGCGGTCGGTCATCGACTGGCGGTCCCACACTCGGGGCCAGGATCTGAAGCCGGCGATCGTCATCAAGGACGCCAGCGGCGAGGTTGCGAAGCTGCCGCGCGGCGGCGAGGCGCGCTATATGCTCTCGGTCGAGACCATTCTCTCGGTCGACCGGGGCGCCTCGGTCACGGCCGGTGACGTTCTGGCCCGTATCCCGCTGGAAAGCGCCAAGACCCGCGACATCACCGGCGGTCTGCCGCGGGTGGCGGAGCTGTTCGAGGCGCGTCGGCCGAAGGATCACGCGGTCATCGCGGAGATCGACGGCACGGTTCGGTTCGGCAAGGACTACAAGAACAAGCGCCGGATCATCATCGAGCCCGAGGACGAGAGCCTCGAGCCGGTCGAGTACCTGATCCCGAAGGGCAAGCACATCCATCTCCAGGATGGCGACCTCATCGAGAAGGGCGACTTCGTTCTCGACGGCAATCCGGCACCGCACGACATCCTGGCGATCAACGGCGTGGAGGCGTTGGCCGCCTACCTCGTCAACGAGATCCAGGAGGTCTATCGGCTGCAGGGCGTGACCATCAACGACAAGCACATCGAGGTCATCGTCCGGCAGATGCTGCAGAAGGTCGAGGTGGACGACGCCGGCGAGACCGAGCTGATCACCGGCGAGCAGATCGACCGGGTCGAACTCGACGCGATCAACGAGGCCGCGGTCGATGCCGGCCGCAAGCCGGCGACGGCCAACCCGATCCTGCTCGGCATCACCAAGGCCAGCCTGCAGACCCGCTCCTTCATCTCGGCCGCCTCCTTCCAGGAGACCACCCGGGTGCTGACGGAGGCTGCGGTCAACGGCAAGGCCGACATGCTGGAAGGCCTGAAGGAGAACGTGATCGTGGGCCGTCTGATCCCCGCCGGTACCGGTGGAACGATCAACCGGATCCGCGAGATCGCCACCCGCCGCGACGAGCTGATCCTCGAGGAGCGCCGCAAGCAGCAGCAGGCCCAGTTCGATACCGGACTGATCGAGGACCGGGCGACCCAGCCGGGCGAGTGACCGGCCCACGCCGCACCTGCTTACGACACGACATCGGCCGCGACGGGAAACCGTCGCGGCCTTTTTGTTTTAGTCCCGCTCGTTGACGGCGTTATGGTGCCCGCCGGAGGCCACCGAGGGAGACGCGCAATGAAGATCGCCATCGCAATGTCGACCGCGTTTTTAATGATGCTCGCCGCTTTTCCGGCAGCGGCGGACGACGGGTCCCATGTCGCCGCCGCCGGGACGAAGAGCGGGACGATCGGGTTCGCCGTGGAGGCGACCGCGGACGCCGCCAAGTCCGAAGCGATGAAGGAATGCCAGGGCGCCGATACGGGCGACTGCACAGTGCTTCTGTCCGGTTCGGACATGTGCATCTCGCTCGCCCGGTCCGCCGATCGGAAATCCTACGGCCTCGGGGGCGGCGCCTCGCGCGAATCCTCCCAGACCGAGGCCATGAAGGAATGCGCGATCGACGGCGCGACGGGGTGCAACATTCACGACACCTATTGCGGACCGTCCTCGATCAACTGATCGGGACCCCGAATCGCGCCATGCGATTCCCGGAGCGATCCGGCTGCCTCGGAATCGGCCATGAGCGCATCATGGGCAGATTCAGGGTCGAGTCCTCGATTCCGACCGCGAGTCCGGTCCGTCGAAGCGTGCTTTTGCCGGAAGGCGCGAAAAACCGCACGATTTGCGGCGGGCCCGTCTTGACGGGGGTAGGCTGAGTGAATAAGTTCCGCCCACTTCCGCGGCAGGCGGTAAGCCAATTTTGGATCTAGCGGTCGACGCAGGATCATATCGGCTTAAACGCTGTCGGGTTCATGAGCGACAAAAGCTCGATGCCATGACTGTTCGCTGAAAGGTGGGCAGTCCTCTGGGTTCGTGCGCCGTCCGCATTCGCGAGAGCGAAGTGCGGTCGTCGGCGCTTTTGCTGTCGTGACCAGCCGCGGGAAAGTTTTGGGTTCGGGCACAACGGAACGGATAGGTATGCCGACCATCAACCAGTTGATCCGCAAGCCGCGCAAGGCGCCGGCGAAGCGCAACAAGGTTCCGGCCATGGAGGCCAACCCGCAGAAGCGCGGCGTCTGTACGCGCGTCTATACGACGACGCCGAAGAAGCCGAACTCGGCGCTGCGTAAGGTTGCCAAGGTCCGTCTGACGAACCAGTACGAAGTGATCGGCTACATTCCTGGTGAGGGTCATAACCTCCAGGAGCACTCGGTGGTCATGATCCGCGGCGGCCGCGTGAAGGACCTTCCGGGCGTGCGCTATCACATCATCCGTGGCGTGCTCGACACCCAGGGCGTGAAGGATCGCAAGCAGCGCCGTTCGAAGTACGGCGCCAAGCGGCCGAAGTAAGGAAAAACCCTCCGGCGCGGATGCGCTGCCGGAGGACCGGGAAAGTTTCGGAGACGCGGAAACATGTCACGCCGTCACAGCGCCGAGAAGCGCGAGATCATGCCGGACCCCAAATATGGGGACATCGTCATCACCAAGTTCATGAACTCGGTGATGTACCACGGCAAGAAGTCGGCCGCGGAGCGGATCGTCTACGGGGCCCTCGATGCGATCGAGGGAAAGACCCGGCAGGATCCGGTCGGCGTCTTTCACGAGGCGCTCGGCAACGTCATGCCGCAGGTCGAGGTCCGTTCGCGGCGCGTCGGCGGTGCGACCTACCAGGTGCCGGTTGAGGTCCGCCCGGAGCGCCGTCAGGCGCTGGCGATCCGCTGGCTCATCACGGCCGCGCGCAAGCGCAACGACAAAACCATGATCGACCGGCTCTCCGGCGAGCTCCTCGATGCCGCGAACAATCGCGGCACCGCAGTCAAGAAGCGCGAAGACACGCACAAGATGGCGGAAGCCAACCGCGCGTTCTCGCACTATCGCTGGTAATCGGTCGAAGTTCAGGTCAGGAAGGCTCGAGCCATGTCCCGCACCCATAAAATGGAAGACTACCGGAACTTCGGCATCATGGCTCACATCGATGCCGGCAAGACCACGACGACCGAGCGGATTCTGTTCTACACCGGTCGCAGCCATAAGATCGGCGAAGTCCACGACGGCGCCGCGACCATGGACTGGATGGAGCAGGAGCAGGAGCGCGGCATCACGATCACGTCGGCCGCGACGACCGCTTACTGGCAGGACAAGCGCCTGAACATCATCGACACGCCCGGCCACGTCGACTTCACCATTGAGGTCGAGCGGTCCCTGCGCGTGCTCGACGGTGCCATCGCGCTCCTCGACGCCAACGCCGGTGTCGAGCCGCAGACGGAGACCGTGTGGCGCCAGGCTGACAAGTATTCCGTTCCGCGGATGATCTTCGTCAACAAGATGGACAAGCTCGGCGCGGACTATTTCCGCTGCCTGAAGATGATCGAGGAGCGGCTCGGGACGAAGCCGCTGGTCATGCAGCTTCCCATCGGCGCCGAGAGCGAGTTCGCCGGCTGCATCGACCTTCTGCGCATGCAGGCGATCGTCTGGGAAGACGAGTCGCTCGGCGCGAAGTTCAACTACCAGGACATTCCGGCCGATCTCGTCGATCAGGCCAAGGAGTATCGCGAGAAGCTCATCGAGACCGCCGTCGAAGCCGACGACGACCTGATGGAAGCCTATCTGGAAGGCAATGAGCCGGACCTGGAGGCGCTCAAGCGCGTCATCCGCAAGGGCACGATCGACAACACCTTCGTTCCGATCTTCTGCGGCTCCGCGTTCAAGAACAAGGGCGTGCAGCCGCTGCTCGACGCCGTCGTCGACTTCCTGCCGAGCCCGATCGACGTGGAATCGATCCGCGGTATCGACGTGAAGACCGGCGAAGACGTGAAGCGCCGCTCGTCGGATGACGGCCCGCTGGCCATGCTCGCCTTCAAGGTGATGAATGACCCGTTCGTGGGCACGCTCACCTTCTGCCGTATCTATTCGGGCAAGCTCGACCAGGGCGGCAGTGTTCTCAACACGGTGAAGGAGAAGCGTGAGCGCGTCGGCCGGATGCTGCAGATGCACTCCAACTCCCGTGAAGAGATCAAGGAAGCCTATGCGGGCGACATCGTCGCTCTCGCCGGCCTCAAGGAGACGACCACGGGCGACACGCTGTGCGATCCGAACGCACCGGTGATCCTGGAGCGCATGGAGTTCCCGGATCCGGTCATCGAGATCGCCATCGAGCCGAAGACCAAGTCGGACCAGGAGAAGATGGGCCTCGCCCTCAATCGCCTGGCGGCGGAGGATCCGTCCTTCCGCGTCAAGACCGACGAGGAATCCGGCCAGACCATCATCGCCGGCATGGGCGAGCTTCACCTCGACATCCTGGTCGACCGCATGAAGCGGGAGTTCAAGGTCGACGCGAACATCGGTCAGCCGCAGGTCGCCTACCGCGAGACGATCACCAAGTCGACGGAGATCGATTACACCCACAAGAAGCAGACCGGCGGTACCGGCCAGTTCGCCCGCGTCAAGCTGGTGATCGAGCCGAACGAGACCGGTGCGGGCTTCTCCTTCGAATCGAAGATCGTGGGTGGCGCGGTTCCGAAGGAATACATCCCGGGCGTCCAGAAGGGCATCGCCAGCGTGATGACCTCCGGTCCGATCGCCGGCTTCCCGATGGTGGACATCCGGGCCGAGCTGATCGACGGCGCCTACCACGACGTGGACTCCAGCGTGCTCGCGTTCGAAATCGCCTCCCGGGCCGGTTTCCGCGAGGCGATCCAGAAGGCCGGTCCGCGGCTTCTCGAGCCGATCATGAAGGTCGAGGTCGTGACGCCGGAAGAGTACGCCGGAACGGTGATGGGTGATCTCAACTCCCGCCGCGGACAGATCCAGGGCACGGAAGCCCGGGGCATCGCGTCGGTGGTGAATGCCTTCGTGCCGCTCGCGAACATGTTCGGCTACGTCTCGAACCTCCGGTCGATGACCCAGGGGCGTGCCCAGTACACGATGCAGTTCGACCACTACGAGCAGGTGCCGCAGAACGTCGCTGACGAAGTTCAGGCGAAGTTCGCTTAACACCTGCGTGACGCAAACGAAGATCTGGTTGAAACAGATTTAAGACCGAATGGAGTACGCCGATGGCGAAGGAAAAGTTTTCTCGCACGAAGCCGCACGTGAACATCGGGACGATCGGCCACGTCGACCACGGCAAGACGACGCTGACGGCGGCGATCACCAAGTATTTCGGTGACTTCAAGGCGTACGATCAAATCGACGCGGCTCCGGAAGAGAAGGCGCGCGGCATCACGATCTCGACGGCTCACGTCGAGTACGAGACCGACGCGCGGCACTACGCCCACGTCGACTGCCCGGGCCACGCCGACTACGTGAAGAACATGATCACGGGCGCGGCGCAGATGGACGGCGCGATCCTGGTGGTGTCGGCCGCCGACGGCCCGATGCCGCAGACCCGCGAGCACATCCTGCTCGCCCGCCAGGTCGGCGTGCCGGCGCTGGTGGTGTTCATGAACAAGTGCGACCAGGTCGACGACGAGGAGCTCCTCGAGCTCGTCGAGATGGAAGTGCGCGAGCTGCTGTCGTCCTACGAGTTCCCGGGCGACGACATTCCGATCGTGAAGGGGTCGGCGCTGGTGGCGCTGGACGCGGGCGATCAGAAGCTGGGCGAGGGCGCGATCCGCGAGCTGATGGCTGCGGTGGACGAGTACATCCCGACGCCGGAGCGTCCGATCGACGGTGCGTTCCTGATGCCGATCGAGGACGTGTTCTCGATCTCCGGCCGCGGCACGGTTGTGACGGGTCGCGTCGAGCGCGGCGTCGTGAAGGTTGGCGAGGAAGTCGAGATCGTCGGCATCCGCGACACCAAGAAGACGACGGTGACGGGCGTGGAGATGTTCCGCAAGCTGCTCGATCAGGGCGAGGCGGGCGACAACATCGGTGCTCTGCTGCGCGGCGTTGGCCGCGAGGACGTGGAGCGCGGCCAGGTTCTGTGCAAGCCGGGGTCGGTGACGCCGCACACGAAGTTCAAGGCCGAGGCGTACATCCTGACGAAGGAAGAGGGCGGCCGTCACACGCCGTTCTTCACCAACTACCGTCCCCAGTTCTACTTCCGCACGACGGACGTGACGGGCGTGGTGGAGCTGCCGGAAGGCACGGAGATGGTGATGCCGGGCGACAACGTCGCGATCACGGTGTCGCTGATCGTGCCGATCGCCATGGAAGACGGCCTGCGCTTCGCCATCCGCGAAGGCGGCCGCACGGTCGGCGCCGGCGTCGTCGCCTCGATCATCGAGTAGGTCTGAACGTTAATCTGCCGGGCGCGTCCGGTCTCAAGGACGCGCCCGCTTCATTTCCCGATGCGGGCTTAAAGGCGCGATAGAAAATGAACGGCCAAAATATTCGCATCCGTTTGAAGGCGTTCGATCACCGGGTGCTCGATACTTCGACCAAGGAGATCGTGCACACGGCCAAACGAACGGGCGCCCAAGTGCGCGGCCCTGTGCCGCTGCCCACCCGGATCGAGAAGTACACGGTGAACCGCTCGCCGCACATCGACAAGAAGAGCCGCGAGCAGTTCGAGATCCGCACGCACAAACGGCTCTTGGACATCATCGACCCGACGCCGCAGACGGTTGACGCGTTGATGAAGCTCGACCTCGCCGCCGGCGTGGACGTCGAGATCAAGCTTTAAGGCACGGGCCAGAGGAACGAGAGGCGCGGCTATGCGCTCTGCAGTGATTGCACAGAAGGTCGGGATGACCCGCATCTACACGGAAGCCGGCGAGCATGTGCCGGTGACCGTGCTTCGGGTCGAGAAGTGCCAGGTCGTGGCGCACCGGACCGAAGAGAAAGACGGTTACACCGCACTCCAGCTCGGCGCGGGCTTCGCCAAGGCGAAGAATACGCCGCGGGCGATGCGTGGCCACTTCGCGGTGGCCAAGGTGGAGCCGAAGCGGACGGTGGTGGAGTGCCGGGTCAGCCCCGACAACGTCATCGCGGTCGGCGCCGAGTTGACGGCGGACCACTTCATCGCCGGACAGTTCGTCGATGTCAGCGGGACGTCGATCGGTAAGGGCTTCGCCGGCGCGATGAAGCGGCACAACTTCGGTGGTCTTCGTGCCACCCACGGCGTGTCGATCTCGCATCGTGCCCACGGTTCGACCGGTCAGAACCAGGACCCGGGCCGCGTCTTCAAGAACAAGAAGATGGCCGGCCACATGGGTGACGAGCGGGTCACGACCCAGAACCTGAAGGTGGTGCGCACCGATCCGGAGCGCGGACTGATCATGGTTCAGGGCGCGGTTCCCGGCGCCAAGGGCGGCTGGATCCTGGTCCGCGACGCGGTCAAGAAGAAGCTCCCCGACGAGGTTCCGACCCCGGGTGCGTTCCGTCTGCCCGACAACGACGAGGGCACGGCGCCCCAGTCCGACGTTCCGCCGGCAGAGGTTGTGGACGCTCAGCCGAGCGAAACCGGCGCGGAAGACGCCGCGGGTAAGGAGAACGGGTGATGGATTTCGACGTCAAAACGCTGGATGGCGGGTCCGACGGCAAGATCACCGTCTCCGACGAGATCTTCGGTCTCGAGCCGCGCCAGGATCTGGTGCAGCGGGTGATCCGCTGGCAGCTGTCCAAGCGCCAGGCCGGCACGCACAAGACCAAGACCCGTGGCGAGATCAACGCCACCGGCAAGAAGATGTACAAGCAGAAGGGCACCGGTCGTGCCCGTCACTCCGATCGCAAGGCGCCGCAGTTCCGCGGTGGCGGCAAGGCGTTCGGTCCGGTGGTGCGCAGCCACGCCCACGATCTTCCCAAGAAAGTCCGGGCGCTCGGCCTGAAGCACGCGCTGTCGGCCAAGGCGCGTGACGGCAAGGTGATCGTGCTCGCCTCTGCGGAGACGGATGCGACGAAGACCAAGGCGTTGCGCGAGAAGCTGGCCGGGCTCGGCCTGGCCAATGCGCTGATCGTCGACGGTGCCGAGCAGAACGACGCCTTCGTGAAGGCGGCGCGGAACATCCCGCACCTGGATCTGCTCCCGGTCGCCGGTATCAACGTCTACGACATCCTTCGGCGGGACACGCTGGTCCTGACCAAGGCGGCCGTCGAAAGCCTCGAGGAGCGGTTCAAATGACGGACCTGAAGCATTTCGACGTGATCCTGTCGCCGGTGATCACCGAGAAGGCGACCATGCTCTCCGAGCATAACCAGGTCGTCTTCAAGGTGGCCAAGACGGCGACGAAGCCGGAAATCAAGGCGGCGGTCGAGGCCCTTTTCAAGGTCAAGGTCACCGGCGTGAACACCCAGGTCCGCAAGGGCAAGGTGAAGCGGTTCCGCGGCACCATCGGCCGGCAGTCGGACGTCAAGCGCGCGATCGTGACGCTGGCGGAAGGCCAGTCGATCGACGTGTCGACCGGACTCTAAGACGGAAAGGCAGAAGCCATGGCACTGAAGACCTACCGTCCGACCTCTCCGGGTCAGCGCCAGCTCATCACGGTCGAGCGCGGTGACCTCTGGAAAGGCAAGCCGGTCAAGACCCTTACCGAAGGGCTGACCAAGTCCGGCGGCCGCAACAATGCCGGCCGCAAGACGGCGCGCCATCGTGGCGGCGGACACAAGCGCACCTACCGCGTGATCGATTTCAAGCGGCAGAAGTTCGACGTTCCTGCGAAGGTCGAGCGCCTGGAATACGACCCGAACCGGTCGGCGTTCCTCGCTCTGGTCCGCTACGAGGATGGCGAGCTCGCCTATATCCTGGCGCCGCAGCGGCTCGCCGCGGGCGACACGGTCGTGGCCGGCAAGCAGGTCGACGTGAAGCCGGGCAACGCGATGCCGATCGCGTCGATGCCGGTGGGCACGATCGTCCACAATGTCGAGCTGAAGCCGAAGAAGGGTGGTCAGCTGGCCCGTTCGGCCGGGACCTACGCCCAGATCGTCGGTCGCGACCAGGGTTATACGGTGATCCGTCTGTCGTCGGGCGAGCAGCGCCGCGTTCCGGGCCAGTGCATGGCGACGGTCGGTGCGGTGTCCAACCCGGATCACTCGAACACGAACATGTCGAAGGCGGGCCGCTCGCGCTGGCTCGGTCGGCGTCCGCAGACGCGTGGTGTCGCGATGAACCCGTTCGACCATCCGCATGGTGGTGGTGAGGGTCGCACGTCGGGTGGTCGTCACCCGGTCACCCCGTGGGGCAAGCCGACCAAGGGCAAGCGGACGCGGCAGAACAAGGCGACGGACAAGTACATCGTCCGCAGCCGTCACGCCCGCAAGAAGTAAGAGGATCGAACCGTGGCTCGCTCTGTTTGGAAAGGCCCCTTTGTCGACGGCTACCTTCTCAAGAAGGCTGAGAAGTCGCGCGCATCGGGCCGCAACGAGGTGATCAAGATCTGGTCGCGCCGGTCGACGATTCTGCCCCAGTTCGTGGGCCTGACGTTCGGCGTCTACAACGGCCAGAAGCACATTCCGGTTCTCGTGAGCGAGGACATGGTGGGTCACAAGTTCGGCGAGTTCGCGCCGAGCCGCACCTACTATGGCCACGGAGCCGACAAGAAGGCGAAGAGGAAATAACGATGGGCAAGCCCTCCCGGGACCGGGCGCTCAGCGAAACCGAAGCGCGTGCTGTGGTGCGTCGGCTCAAGATCAGCCCTCAGAAGCTGAATCTGGTGGCCACGATGATCCGCGGCAAAAAGGCGTCGACGGCGCTCGCCGATCTTCAGTTTTCGCGCAAGCGGATCGCCAAGGATGTCCGCAAGGCGCTGGAGTCCGCGATCGCGAATGCGGAGAACAACCACGACCTCGACGTGGACGCCCTGGTCGTCTCGGAGGCTTATGTGGGCAAGGCACTGGTGATGAAGCGGTTCCACGCCCGTGGCCGCGGTCGGGCCGGACGGATCGAGAAGCCGTTCTCCAACCTGACCATCGTGGTGCGTGAAGTCGAGGAGGCCGCCTGATGGGTCACAAAGTCAATCCGATCGGTCTGCGTCTCGGCATCAACCGGACCTGGGATTCCCGCTGGTTCGCCGATCGCGGCGACTACGGCCGGCTGCTCCACGAGGATCTGCGGATCCGCACGGTGCTGCTTGAGGAGCTCAAGCAGGCTGCGGTGTCGAAGATCGTCATCGAACGCCCCCACAAGAAGTGCCGGGTCACGATCCACACGGCGCGTCCGGGGGTTGTCATCGGCAAGAAGGGCGCCGATATCGATCGCCTGCGCAAGAAGATCGGCGAGATGACCTCTTCTGAGGTGCACATCAACATCGTCGAGGTGCGCAAGCCGGAAATCGACGCGACCCTGGTCGCGCTGTCGATCGCGCAGCAGCTGGAGCGCCGCGTCGCGTTCCGCCGGGCGATGAAGCGCGCGGTCCAGTCGGCGATGCGCCTGGGCGCCGAAGGCATCCGGATCAACTGCGCCGGCCGTCTGGGGGGTGCTGAGATCGCGCGGACGGAATGGTACCGCGAGGGCCGTGTCCCGCTGCATACGCTGCGTGCCGACATCGATTACGGCACGGCGACGGCGAAGACGGCGTACGGCACCTGCGGCGTGAAGGTCTGGATCTTCAAGGGCGAGATCCTTGAGCACGATCCGATGGCGTCCGAGCGCCGGCAGGCCGAGGCCGCCGAGGCTGGCGGTGGCGGCGGTGGTCGTCGTCGCAACGAGAACTAAGCTGACGGCGGATTTGAGAGAACGAGAGCAGACAGATGCTGCAACCGAAACGAACCAAATTCCGCAAGCAGCACAAGGGCCGGATTCACGGCACGGCGAAAGGCGGAACGTTCCTGAACTTCGGGTCCTACGGACTGAAGGCCCAGGAACCCGAGCGGGTGACCGCCCGTCAGATCGAGGCTGCCCGGCGGGCGATCACGCGCCACATGAAGCGTCAGGGCCGCGTGTGGATCCGTATCTTCCCGGACGTGCCGGTGTCGCAGAAGCCGACCGAAGTGCGCATGGGTAAGGGCAAGGGCTCGCCGGAATACTGGGCGGCGCGGGTTCATCCGGGCCGGATCATGTTCGAGATCGACGGCGTCTCCGAGGAGATCGCGCGTGAGGCGCTGCGCCTCGGTGCCGCGAAGCTGCCGATCAAGACGCGTTTCGTACAGCGCATCGCCGAGTGACGGCGCGAGCGCGAGGAGACAGGGCATGAAGGCCGCTGACGTAAAGGCGAAGACCGCCGACGAGCTGCTGGACGAGCTCGCCAAGCTGAAGAAGGAGCAGTTCAACCTGCGCTTCCAGCGGGCGACCGGCCAGCTTGAGAACACCGCGCGTGTCCGGCAGGTTCGCCGCGACATCGCTCGGATCAAGACGGTCCTGAGCGAGCGCCGCAAGGCGCCGGCCACGAGCTGACGGGAAAGACAGAGACAATGCCGAAACGGGTTCTGCGGGGCGTCGTCGTAAGCGACAAGAACGACAAGACCGTCGTGGTGCGGGTGGAGCGTCGCTTCACGCATCCGCTCCTGAAGAAGACGGTTCGCCGGACGAAGCGCTACCAGGCGCACGACGAGGCGAACACCTACAAGACGGGCGACCGGGTGGTGATCGAAGAGAGCCGGCCGGTGTCTAAGAGCAAGCGGTGGACCGTGGTTGGCGCACTGACGCCGTCGGGTGAGATCGTCGCGAGCTGACCTTCGGTCGGTATCAGCGGGATCGCTCCTGAGGGTGCGGCGTAAAGAGAGAAAAAAGGCGGCGAAGCATGATTCAGATGCAGACCAACCTGGACGTGGCCGACAATTCGGGCGCACGCCGTGTCATGTGCATCAAGGTGCTCGGCGGTTCGAAGCGGAAATATGCCTCGGTCGGCGACATCATCGTCGTCTCCGTGAAAGAGGCGAGCCCGCGCGGCCGTGTGAAGAAGGGTGACGTCATGAAGGCGGTCGTCGTGCGGACGGCCAAGGACATCCGTCGTCCGGACGGAAGCGTGATCCGGTTCGACCGCAACGCGGCGGTCCTGGTGAACAACAACCGCGAGCCCGTCGGCACGCGTATTTTCGGTCCGGTGCCGCGTGAGCTCCGGGGCCGGAACCACATGAAGATCATTTCGCTCGCGCCGGAGGTGTTGTAATGGCCGCGCGCATCAAGAAAGGCGACTCCGTCGTGGTGCTCGCCGGACGGGACAAGGGCAAGACCGGTGAGGTCGTGCAGGTCCTGCCGAAAGAAAATCGCGCTCTCGTGCGCGGCGTGAACATGGTGCAGCGGCACCAGCGTCAGACGCCGGCGCAGGAAGGCGGAATCATCGCCAAGGAAGCGTCGATCCACCTGTCCAACATCGCGCTCGCCGATCCGACCGACGGCAAGGCGACGCGAGTCGGGTTCCGGATCGAAGACGACGGCAAGAAGGTACGCTTCGCCAAGCGCTCCGGAGACAAGATCGATGGCTGAGGCAACGGTTGCGGACTACGAGCCGCGTACGCTGACGGAATACCGGGAGAAGGTGCGCCCTGCGCTGCAGGAGCAGTTCACCTATTCCAACCCGATGGAAGTGCCGCGTCTGGACAAGGTCGTCATCAACATGGGCGTCGGCGAGGCCGTCGGCGATTCCAAGAAGGTGCAGTCGGCCGCCGACGATCTGGCGCAGATCACGGGCCAGAAGCCGGTGATCACTCGGGCCCGGAATTCCATCGCCGGCTTCAAGCTGCGCGAGGAGATGCCGATCGGCTGCAAGGTCACCCTGCGCCGGTCGCGCATGTACGAGTTCATCGACCGCTTGGTGACGATCGCGCTGCCGCGCGTTCGTGACTTCCGCGGCCTGAACCCGAAGAGTTTCGACGGTCGCGGCAATTTCGCGATGGGTCTCAAGGAGCACATCGTGTTCCCCGAGATCGTCTACGACAAGGTCGATCAGATCTGGGGCATGGACATCATCGTGTGCACCACGGCGAAGACGGACGATGAGGCGCGGGAACTGCTGCGCGCGCTCAACTTCCCGTTCCGCAAGTAACGGTCGGGGCAAGGGACGAAGACATGGCCAAAAAGGGTAAGATCGAGAACAACAAGAAGCGCATGCGGCTCGCCAAGCAGCACGCTGCCCGTCGGGCGCGGCTCAAGGCGGTCGCGCGCGACCAGTCGCTCTCGATGGAAGACCGCTTCGCTGCGCAGCTGAAGCTCGCCGAGATGCCGCGCAACGCGGCCCCGTCGCGGGTGGTGAATCGCTGCGAAGTCACCGGGCGCCCGCGCGCCTATTATCGCAAGCTCAAGATGTCGCGCGTGGCGCTGCGCGAGCTTGGCAGCCAGGGTCAGATCCCTGGCCTGGTGAAGTCGAGCTGGTAAGGAGACGCCCCGATGTCGATGACAGATCCTTTGGGGGACATGATCACGCGCATCCGCAATGCGGCCATGCGGCGGAAGACGAGCCTGAACACGCCGGGCTCGCGTCTGCGGATGAACGTGCTCGAAGTGCTCCAGAGCGAAGGCTACATCCGCGGATATACGGTCACCGAGCACGGCAACGGCCGTTCGGAGATCGATATCGAACTGAAATATTTCGACGGTGAGCCGGCGATCAAGAAGATCGAGCGGATCTCCAAGCCCGGACGTCGGGTGTATTCGTCGGTGACGACGCTGCCTCGGGTGGCGAACGGTCTCGGCGTGAACATCCTGTCGACGTCGCAGGGTGTGATGAGCGATGCGGTTGCGCGCGAGCGCAACCTTGGCGGTGAGATCCTCTGCCAGGTGTTCTGATCGGCCGTTTCGGCCGGAACGGAGCTGGCGCGAGGCTCAAGGAGTTTTTGGGATGTCACGGGTAGGCAAGAAGCCGGTTGAGGTGCCGAACGGCGTCACGGCGACGATCGACGGCCAGACCGTCAACGTGAAGGGGCCGAAGGGCGATCTGTCGTTCACGGCTCCGGATTTCGTCACGGTGGCGCAGGGCGAGGACGGGATCACCGTCACGCCGGTCGACGAGAGCAAGAAGGCGCGGTCGATGTGGGGTCTGTCCCGCTCGATGGTGGCCAACCTGGTGCACGGCGTGACGCAGGGATTCGAGCGCAAGCTCGAGATCACCGGCGTCGGCTACCGCGCCCAGGTGCAGGGCAAGAACCTGCAGCTGGCGCTCGGCTTCTCGCACGAGGTGCTCTATCCGATCCCGGACGGCATCCAGATCCAGTGCCCGAAGCCGACGGAGATCGTCGTCGCGGGCATCGAGAAGCAGCGGGTTGGACAGGTCGCCGCGGAAATCCGCGAGTTCCGTCCCCCGGAGCCCTATAAGGGCAAGGGCGTGAGATATGCGGACGAGCAGATCATCCGCAAAGAAGGCAAGAAGAAGTAAGGACGACCACGATGGCCAAGGGTCTTTCCCGGACGAACCGCCGCCGCACGCGGGTCCGTCGCTCTATCCGGGCGGTTGCCAATGGGCGGCCCCGGCTGAGCGTGTTCCGTTCGTCCAAGCATATCTATGTGCAGGTGATCGACGACACCGCCGGCCACACCGTTGCCGCCGCCTCCTCCATGGAGAAGGATCTTCGGGGTTCCCTGAAGACGGGTGCGGACACGGCTGCGGCGAAGGAAGTCGGACGCCTGGTCGCCGAGCGTGCCAAGGCCGCCGGCGTCACCAAGGTCGTGTTCGACCGCGGCGGTTACATCTATCACGGCCGGGTGAAAGCCCTGGCCGATGCGGCCCGCGAAGGCGGGCTCGAGTTCTAAACGGATCCGCGCGGACAACGGACCAGAGAACGGAAGGAATTGAATATGGCGCGGGAACGGGACCGGGAAGAGCGCGACAGCGAATTTGTCGATAAGCTCGTCCACATCAACCGTGTTGCGAAGGTGGTGAAGGGCGGACGTCGGTTCGGCTTCGCCGCGCTCGTCGTCGTCGGCGACCAGAAGGGCCGCGTGGGCTATGGTCACGGCAAGGCGCGCGAAGTGCCGGAGGCGATCCGCAAGGCCACCGAATCGGCGAAGCGGAGCATGATCCGGGTGCCGCTGCGCGAAGGCCGGACGCTGCACCATGACGTCAACGGACGCTGGGGTGCGGGCCGCGTCGTGATGCGGGCGGCTCCGGCCGGTACCGGCATCATCGCCGGCGGCCCGATGCGCGCCGTGTTCGAGACGCTCGGCGTTCAGGACGTGGTCGCGAAGTCGCTCGGCTCGTCGAACCCGTACAACATGGTCCGGGCCGCGTTCGAGGCGCTCAAGAACGAGGACAGCCCTCGGTCTGTGGCGGCCCGCCGCGGCATGAAGGTCGCCTCGCTGCAGGCGCGTCGCCGCGATATCGACAGCGACGCCTCGGCCGAGGCCTGAGACGCGAGATAACGGTGGCGCTGCGGACCGGTTCCGCAGCCGTCCTCCGGGTGGAGACTTGAATGGCAAAGGCTACGAAAACCGCTGAAGACGAGGCCGCTCCGGCCGCCGAAGCGAAGGCGAAACCCGCCAAGAAGGCCGCGGCTCCGAAAAAGGCCGCCGCGCCCAAGAAGGCGGCTGCGCCGAAGAAGGCCGCGCCCAAGAAGGCTGCGGCGCCGAAGGCGAAGGCCAAGTCCGACGGGAAGACCGTCACCGTGGAGCAGATCCACAGCGCCAACCGGCGTCCGGAAGATCAGCGCGCGACGCTTGTCGGGCTCGGCCTGAACAAGATGCATCGGCGTCGGACGCTCGAGGACACCCCGGCCGTGCGTGGCATGATCAACAAGGTCAGCCATCTGGTTCGGGTGGTCGAATAAGGCTGATGTACGCCACCGAGCGCGGCAATGGGCCGCGCATTGTGAGGCGGCGTTCTATGGGAATGGATTGAGAGCGCAGATTTCGCGGCCGCATACGGCGGTTCGTTGCGCGACAAGGAGACGGCCATGAGGCTGAATGAGCTGAGCGACAATCCCGGAGCGGTCCAGAGCCGCAAGCGCGTCGGCCGCGGCATCGGCTCCGGCCTGGGCAAGACGGCCGGTCGCGGCGTCAAGGGACAGAAGTCCCGTACCGGCGTGGCGATCAAGGGCTTCGAAGGCGGTCAGATGCCGCTGCATCGGCGTCTGCCGAAGCGCGGCTTCGTGAACATCTTCCGCAAGAAGTGGAACGAGGTGTCCATCGGTCGCGTGCAGCAGGCGATCGACGCCGGCAAGCTCGACGCCAAGGCGCCGGTCGACGTTGCCGCGCTGGTCGCGGCCGGCGTTGTCCGTCGCAAGAAGGACGGTGTCCGCCTCCTCGGCAGTGGCGAAATTACCACTGGCGTGACCCTTGTTGTCGATGGGGCCACCCAATCGGCCATCAAGGCGGTTGAAAAGGCCGGCGGCAAGGTCGAGATCAAGACGAACGAAACCGCCTCGGCCTGACGCCGAGGCGAGTTCCCCGCCCGCGCCCTTTCCGCATCTGGAACGCTCCATGGTCTCGGCTGCCGAACAACTCGCGTCCAATCTGAACTTCTCCGCTTTCGCAAAGGCGGAGGAGCTGAAAAAACGGATCTGGTTCACCCTCGGCGCGCTGATCGTCTACCGCGCAGGCACCTATGTCCCGCTGCCCGGGATCGATCCGGCCGCGCTGGCACAGGCGTTCAATCAGGCCCAGTCGGGCCTGTTGGGCGTTTTCAACATGTTTGCCGGCGGCGCCGTCGGGCGCATGGCGATCTTCGCCCTCGGCATCATGCCGTACATCTCTGCCTCCATCATCATCCAGCTGCTCACCACGGTGGTTCCCCGCCTCGAGCAGCTGAAGAAGGAAGGCGAGCAGGGCCGCAAGGTCATCAACCAGTACACCCGGTATGGCACGGTGGTGCTGGCCATCTTCCAGGCCTACGGCATTGCCGTCGGCCTTGAAGGGGCCGGCAACATCGTCACCGATCCGGGCTGGTTCTTCCGGTTCACGACCGTGGTCACCCTGGTGGGCGGCACGGTGTTCCTGATGTGGCTCGGCGAGCAGATCACCGCGCGCGGCGTCGGCAACGGCATCTCGCTGATCATCTTCTCCGGCATCGTGGCCGGTCTGCCCCAGGCCTTCACCGGCATGCTGGAGCTCGGCCGACAGGGGGCGTTGTCGACAGCCGTCATCCTCGGGGTGATCGTGCTGGCCGTCGTCGTGATCGCGTTCATCGTGTTCATGGAGCGGGCCCAGCGACGGCTGCTGATCCAGTATCCGAAGCGTCAGGTCGGCAACCGGGTATTCCAGGGCGAATCCTCGCACCTGCCGCTGAAGCTGAACACGTCGGGCGTCATTCCGCCCATCTTCGCGTCCTCGCTGCTGCTGGTGCCGGCCACGCTGACCAGCTTTTCGGCCGGCCAGGGTCCGGGCTGGATGAACACGATGACGGCGCTGCTCGGCCACGGCCAGCCGCTGTTCATGGTGGTCTACGCGGCGCTGATCATCTTCTTTGCGTTCTTCTACACCGCGATCGTGTTCAATCCGGCCGACACCGCGGACAACCTGAAGAAGCACGGCGGCTTCATTCCCGGCATCCGGCCGGGCGAGAGGACTGCGGACTATATCGACTACGTCCTGACCCGGATCACGGCGGTTGGCGCGGTCTATCTGGTGATCGTCTGTCTCCTGCCGGAATTCCTGATCTCCGCGACGGCAGTGCCCTTCTATTTCGGCGGTACCTCGCTCCTGATCGTGGTCAGCGTGACGATGGATACGGTGGCCCAGGTTCAGGGACATCTGCTGGCTCACCAGTACGAGGGGCTGGTCAAGAAAGCGAAATTGAGGGGGAGGCGCCGATGAGACTGATACTTCTCGGGCCGCCAGGGGCCGGCAAGGGCACCCAGGCTCAGGAGCTGGTCGAACGGCATGGTATCGTGCAGCTGTCGACGGGGGACATGCTGCGGGCGGCGGTGAAGGCGGAGACGCCGGTCGGTCTGAAAGCCAAGTCGATCATGGATCAGGGTGGCCTGGTTCCCGACGAGGTGGTGGTTCAGATCGTGTCGGAGCGGCTCGACCAACCCGACTGCAGCAATGGGTTCATCCTGGACGGCTTTCCGCGGACCGTTCCGCAGGCGGATGCCCTGGATGCGCTTCTGGAGAAGAAGCAGCTTCAGCTCGACGTGGTGATTGAGCTGGTGGTCGATGAGGACGCCCTTCTCGACCGCGTGAAGAAGCGGGCCGCCGAAAGCGGCGGCAACGTGCGCTCCGACGACAATGCCGAGGCGCTCAAGAAGCGGCTCGATGTCTATCGCGAGCAGACGGCGCCCCTGGCGGAATTCTATCGCCAGAAGGGTTTGCTGAAACAGATCAACGGGATGGCCGCAATTGACGAGGTCAGCTCGGAGATCGATCGCGTTCTTGCGGAAAGCACCCGGTGACAGGGCTGCGGATAACGGCCAAGCCGCCGCTTGACGGCGGGGTTGCGTATCCGCTACTAAGCCCGTCCAATCGGATATCCGCAAGGGATCGGCGCCGGGAACCGACAGGTGACCTGAGCGGCGCGTTTTTGCTTTGTGCGTGCCGGTGAGTGCGCACGGTCCGACATGGCTCCGTCAAGTCGGGATAGAAGAGACCTCTCGAGCCGGACACTCGAGAAGAAGGAGAGACAAGAGTGGCCCGCATTGCAGGCGTCAACATTCCGACCAACAAGCGCGTTGTGATCGCGCTTCAGTACATTCACGGCATCGGTCCGGCGACCGCGCGCGAGATCGCGAGCAAGGTCAACGTGGAGGCCGAGCGGCGCGTCAACGAGCTGTCTGACGCCGAGGTTCTGCATCTGCGCGAGGTGATCGACCGCGATTATCTCGTCGAGGGCGACCTGCGCCGCGAGACCGCGATGAACATCAAGCGGCTGATGGACCTCGGCTGCTATCGCGGCCTGCGCCATCGGCGCGGCCTGCCGGTCCGCGGCCAGCGCACGCACACCAACGCCCGCACCCGGAAGGGTCCGGCGAAGGCGATCGCGGGCAAGAAGAAATAACGGATTTCGTTCGGCGCTCCGTTCAGGGGCGCCGGCACGGTGGAGCCGCCGGGATGACGGCGGTGTCGAGATCGAACTGGAAAGAAAAGTATGGCTAAGGACACGACGCGGGTACGCCGGCGCGAACGCAAGAACATCACGTCCGGCATCGCGCATGTGAACGCCTCGTTCAACAACACGATGGTGACCATCACCGACGCGCAGGGAAATGCGATTTCCTGGTCGTCGGCCGGATCGATGGGCTTCAAGGGATCGCGCAAGTCCACGCCGTATGCGGCGCAGGTCGCGGCCGAGGAAGCCGCGCGCAAGGCGACCGATCACGGCATGCGGACGCTGGAAGTTGAGGTGTCGGGTCCCGGTTCGGGACGTGAGTCGGCGCTGCGTGCCTTGCAGTCCGCGGGATTCACCATCACATCCATCCGCGACGTGACCCCGATCCCGCACAATGGCTGCCGGCCGCGCAAGCGTCGGCGCGTGTAACTCTCACCCGGGGTCCGGACGCCGATATGCGTTCGATCCAGGGTTTTCTCCGCACTGCGGAGACGGTGGTCCAGCTTGGGGCTGGGTTGCCTCCGACAAGCGAAAAGGTGCGACGGTGATCATTCAAAAGAATTGGCAGGAGCTGATCAAGCCGAACAAGCTCGAGGTGAAGGCCGGTTACGAGCCGGGCCGCACCGCGACGCTCGTTGCCGAGCCGCTGGAGCGCGGATTCGGCCTGACGCTCGGCAACGCGCTGCGGCGTGTGCTTCTGTCCTCGCTTCAGGGGGCCGCGGTCACCTCTGTGCACATTGATGGCGTGTTGCACGAGTTCTCGTCGATCGCGGGTGTGCGCGAGGACGTCACGGACATCGTTCTCAACGTCAAGGAAATTGCCCTGAAGATGCAGGGCGAGGGTCCGAAGCGCATGGTCGTGCGCAAGCAGGGCCCGGGCGTCGTGACCGCAGGTGACATCCAGACCGTGGGCGACATTGAGATCCTCAATCCGGAGCACGTTCTGTGCACCCTCGACGAGGGCACGGACATCCGGATGGAGCTGACGGTGAACACCGGCAAGGGCTACGTGCCGGCCGACCGGAACCGTCCGGAAGACGCGCCGATCGGGCTCATCCCCGTCGACAGCCTCTACTCGCCGGTCAAGAAGGTCTCCTACAAGGTCGAGAACACCCGTGAGGGCCAGGTTCTCGACTACGACAAGCTCACGCTGTCGGTCGAGACGGACGGCTCGCTGTCGCCGGAAGATTCCGTGGCCTACGCCGCGCGGATCCTTCAGGACCAGCTGGCGATCTTCGTCAACTTCGAGGAGCCGCAGAAGGCGGAGGTCCGCGAGGACGTTCCGGAGCTGGCGTTCAATCCGGCGCTGCTCAAGAAGGTCGACGAGCTGGAGCTTTCGGTCCGCTCTGCGAACTGCCTGAAGAACGACAACATCGTCTATATCGGCGACCTGATCCAGAAGACGGAGGCCGAAATGCTTCGGACCCCGAACTTCGGCCGCAAGTCGCTGAACGAGATCAAGGAAGTCCTGGCGCAGATGGGTCTGCACCTGGGTATGGAAGTCACCAACTGGCCGCCCGAGAACATCGAGGAACTGGCCAAGCGGTACGAAGATCATCACTATTGAGGGCTGAGCGGCGGCTCCCGGGGAGCCGCTGCGCGTCTTCACGCAACGTGCGAGGAGTAGACCGATGCGCCACGGCAAGAGCGGCCGTAAGCTGAATCGGACGTCGAGCCATCGGAAGGCGATGTTCGCCAACATGGCCGCGTCGCTGATCGAGCATGAGCAGATCATCACGACGGTGCCGAAGGCGAAGGAGCTGCGGCCGGTGGTCGAGCGTCTGGTGACGCTGGCCAAGCGCGGCGACCTGCACGCCCGCCGTCAGGCGATCAGCCAGGTTCGCGACACCAAGGCCGTGGCCAAGCTGTTCGATACGCTGGGCCCGCGCATGAAGGATCGTCCGGGCGGCTACATCCGCATCATGCGGGCCGGTTTCCGTTATGGCGACAATGCGCCGGTGGCGGTCATCGAGTTCGTCGATCGGGATCCGGACGCCCGCGGCGCTGCCGACCGCGCCCGCGTGGCGGCGGAGGAAGAGGCGGCGTAAGCCGTTCTGTCCGACCGACGTGAGCGTTTGACACGATTTCGCCCCGCATGTCCGGCATGCGGGGCGTCTTCGTTTTGCATGCCGGCGACCGGGCCGGGTCGGAGGAGACCGTCCGGGTCCGGCCAGGGATGAGGGAGAGCGGATGCAGTCTTCGCGCCGGTTCGACCCAGTCCGCAGATAGAAAGAGGACGCCAGTGACGCGCACAACCGATCGACGGGCCGGATTCGCGGCCGCAGGCCGGATCCTGGCGGCAGCGGCCCTCTTCGTGGCCATGACCGGGGGAGTGATCGCGCCGGCCTCCGCCCAGGAGCGCCAGGTCCCGGAATCGGAGGCCCAGGTCCAGCTTTCCTTCGCGCCGGTCGTGAAGCAAGCGATTCCTGCGGTGGTGAACATCTACGCCTCTCGTCGGGTTCAGGTGCGTCGTTCGCCGCTTTTCGATGACCCGCTGTTCCGCCATTTCTTTCAGGACCAGATGGGCGATCAGCCGCCGGAACGCATGCAGAAGTCGCTCGGGTCCGGCGTCATCGTCGGTGAAGACGGCGTCGTCATCACCAACGACCACGTCATCAACGGGGCCGATCAGATCCGCGTCGCGCTCGCCGACCGCCGCGAGTTCGATGCCGAGGTCCTTTTGACGGACGAACGCACGGATCTTGCCATCCTGCGTCTTCAGGATACGGACGGGGAGAGCTTCCCGACGGTGCCGTTCGCGGATTCCGACGAACTGGAGGTGGGCGATCTGGTGCTTGCCATCGGCGATCCGTTCGGCGTGGGACAGACCGTCACCCAGGGGATCGTCTCGGCGCTCGCCCGGACCCAGGTCGGCATCTCCGACTATCGGTTTTTCATTCAGACCGATGCGGCCATCAATCCCGGCAACTCCGGCGGCGCCCTGATCGACATGCAGGGCCGGCTGGTCGGCATCAACTCCGCGATCTACTCGCGCTCGGGCGGCTCGCTCGGGATCGGGTTCGCGATTCCCGCCAACATGGCGCAACTGGTCGTGCGGTCGGCGCTCGAGGAAGGCGAGATCCGGCGCCCGTGGTTCGGGGCGACGATGCAGGGCGTGACCAGCGACATCGCCGACGGTCTGGGTCTCGACCGGCCGCGCGGCGCGCTCGTGACGCGGCTGACCGAGGAGAGCCCCGCTCATCGGGCCGGGCTCAGAGTCGGTGACCTGATCCTGATGATCGCCGGCCGGCCGGTGGAGGATCCGGACGCGTTCGGCTACCGCTTCGTGACCCAGGGGGTCGGCGGGACAACGGAAATCACCATCCTGCGGAACGGCAACCGGCTTGCGCTCACCGTTGCGCTGGAGCCGCCGCCCGAGACGACGCCCCGCGACACCCGTGAGCTGCTCGGGTCGTCGCCGCTGACCGGTGCCCAGGTGATGAACCTGTCGCCGGCGGTCGCCGAAGAAGTCGGGATCGATTTCGTGGACGAGGGCGTCGTCGTGTCCGACATCCGCCCGGGTTCGACGGCGCAGCGTGTGGGCCTTCAACGCGGCGACATCGTCGTCGAGATCAACGGCAACGAGATCGAGACCACGCGCTATCTTGAAGAATTGAGCGAAGAGCGTCCGCGCGTCTGGCGCATCACCATCGAACGCGACGGGCGCCGGCTTCAGATGGCGTTCCGCGGCTGACCGGAAACGGATCCGCGGTCGCCCGGATCCGATGGATACGACGATGACCGACCTTTTTACGTCCGCCGGGCTCGACCAGTCCGCGCCCAGACCGCTTGCCGATCGTCTTCGCCCGAAGACGCTCGACGAGGTGGTGGGGCAGCCGCATCTGATCGGTGCCGACGGAACCTTGTCGCGGATGCTCAGGTCCGGCCGGATCGGATCCCTGATCTTCTGGGGACCTCCCGGCACCGGCAAGACGACGGTGGCGCGGCTTCTGGCCGGGGCCACCGATCTGCATTTCGAGCAGATCTCGGCGATCTTTTCCGGGGTGGCAGACCTCAAGAAGGTGTTCGAGGCGGCGCGCGGGCGGCGGTCCACCGGGCGGGGCACGCTCCTGTTCGTCGACGAGATCCACCGCTTCAACCGCGCCCAGCAGGACGCCTTCCTCCCGGTGATGGAGGACGGCACCATCACGCTGGTGGGCGCGACCACCGAGAACCCGTCCTTCGAGCTGAACGCGGCGCTTCTGTCGCGGGCCCAGGTGCTGACCTTCCGCTCGCTCGATTCAGAGGCCGTCGAAGGCCTTCTGCGCGCCGCCGAAGGTGCCGAGGGTCGCGACCTGCCCCTCGACGAGGACGCCCGGGCGAGCCTCGTACGGATGGCCGACGGGGACGGCCGGGCCGCCCTGTCCCTGGCCGAAGAGGTCTGGCGTTCGGTCGGTGACGGCGAACGGCTGACGGCGGAGGCCCTGCAGTCCGTCCTGCAGCGGCGCGCTCCGATCTACGACAAGTCGCGGGACGGGCACTACAACCTGATCTCCGCCCTGCACAAGTCGGTGCGCGGCTCGGATCCCGATGCGGCCCTCTACTATCTCTGCCGCATGCTGGATGCCGGCGAGGATCCGCTCTTCCTGGGGCGTCGGTTGGTTCGCATGGCGGTTGAGGACATCGGGCTCGCCGATCCGCAGGCGCTCGGCGTCGCCAACGCCGCCAAGGACGCCTACGACTTTCTGGGATCGCCGGAGGGCGAACTCGCCCTGGCCCAGGCGACGGTCTATCTGGCGGCCGCCCCGAAATCGAACGCCGTCTACAAGGCCTACAAGGCCGCGACCAAGGCGGCCAAGGAGGGCGGCTCCCTGCTGCCTCCGAAGCACATCCTCAACGCGCCCACGGGCCTGATGAAGACCGAGGGCTACGGCGGCGGGTATCAGTACGACCACGACGCGCCGGACGCCTTCTCCGGCCAGGACTATTTCCCCGAAGCGCTCGGCCGGCAGTCGTTCTATCGCCCCACCGGCTACGGCGCGGAAGCCGGCATCGGCGAGCGACTCGCTCATCTGGACCGGCTTCGCGCGCGCCGCAACACCGGGGACGCGGAGTGACCGGCGCCCGTTTGCTTTCCCGGCGGCCTTCAGTATCGTGCGCACGGTTTCGATCCTGCTGTCTCCTGTCAGAGGCCGGTCATGCGTGAACTCCTCCTGATCGTCCTCGGTGGCGGTGTCGGCGCGGGGCTTCGGCATCTGGTCGGCGTGGCGGCCATCCGGCTGATGGGGCCCGGCTTTCCCTGGGGGACGCTGACGGTGAACGTGGTGGGATCGTTCGTGATGGGCGTGCTGGTCGCGCTGCTCGCCAAGTTCGGTCCGGACATCGCGGCGCGCGAGATCCGGCTCTTCGTGGGCGTCGGGCTGCTGGGCGGCTTCACGACCTTCTCTTCCTTTTCGCTCGACGCCGCCAATCTTATGGAAAACGGCCAGAGCCACATCGCGCTCGCCTATGTGCTGGTCTCCGTCGGGGTCGGCATCATGGCGCTGTTCGCGGGGCTCGGCCTCGTGCGCTGGGTCGCACCCTGACGGGATCCGGAATGGTATCAATCGAGACAAAGACGGTCGAAGGCGACGAAGACGGCATGCGCCTCGATCGCTGGTTCAAGACCCACTATCCGGGGCTCGGATTTGGCCAGCTTCAGAAGCTGCTGCGGACGGGGCAGGTGCGCGTCGATGGCGGGCGCGTGAAGACCTCGACGCGATTGGAACGCGGGCAGGCCGTTCGGGTCCCGCCGGCAGCCACCGGTGCGCCGTCGGCCCCGCCCACCATCTCGGCAGCCAAGGGCGAAGGGCGTGCGGCGCTGGAGCCTTTCGTTCTGCATGAGGACCGCGAGGTACTTGCGCTCAACAAGCCGGCCGGGCTGGCCGTGCAGGGCGGCCCGGGCCTGACGCGACACGTCGACGGACTGCTGGAGGCCTGGCGCGACCAGAAGGGCCAGAAGTCGCGCCTGGTTCATCGCCTGGACCGGGACACGTCCGGTGTCCTCCTGGTCGCGAAGACACGCAAGGCGGCGACCTCGCTCGCCAGCGCGTTCCGGGCCCGGTCGACCCGCAAGCTCTACTGGGCGCTGGTCAAGGGCGTGCCGAAGCCGCGGGAAGGACGGATCTCCACCTGGCTTGCCAAGGAAGGCCCGCGCGAGGCGGAAAGGATGGTCGTCGCCCGCCACGGCGATCCGGACGCCGTCCATGCCGTGAGCCACTATGCGGTGGTGGAGCAGGCGGGGCAGAACGTCGCCTGGCTTGTGATGCGGCCGGTGACCGGGCGGACCCATCAGCTTCGCGTGCACGCCGCCCACATGGGCCATCCGATCGTGGGCGATCCGAAATATTTCGATATCGAGAACTGGGATCTGCCCGGCGGGATCCAGAACAAGCTGCACCTGCATGCGCACCGGCTGGTGATTCCCCACCCGGCCGGCGGCATTCTCGACGTCTCCGCGCCACTGTCGGCCCACATGCAGCAATCCTGGAACCTGTTCGGGTTCGATCCGGAACGGGCGTTGCAGGTCGAGGACGAAGCGGCCGTCCTGCTGGACACCAAGGCGGGCTGAGCGGCAGATGACACGGCGCGAGCGATCCGGGGCGGGCCGACCGCGCGTCTATGACTGCTTTCTGTTCTTTCGCGAGCTCGATCTTCTGGAAATCCGGTTGCGCGAGCTTGCCGACGTCGTCGACACCTTCGTGCTGGTGGAATCGCGCTACGATTTCGCCGGCCGCGAGAAGCCGCTGCACTACAAGGCCAACCGGTCGCGCTTTGCCGCTTTCGCCGATCGCATCCGCCACATCGAGGTGCTCGACGAACCGGCAGATGCGGACCAGCGGTGGGTGCGGCAACGCCATCAGCGCGCCGCGATCCTGACCGGGCTCGCTGACTCCGCGCCCGACGATCTGGTCCTTCTGTCCGATGTCGACGAGATCCCATCGGAAGCGACCGTTGCCGCGCTCGCAGCCGATCCGCGCCGTCACGCGATCCACTTCCTCAATCAGCCGCTGTACCGGTTCTATCTGGATGTCCGCGACACGGGCGGAGGGGGCTGGATCGGGACCCGGGCCGTGCGCGCCCGGCACATGATCGACCCGACGCGGCTCAGGAAACTGAAGCCGGTCAACTATCCGAAGGCGCCGCGCGCGTACGAGCACGCCTACTGGGCCTATCGCAGCGCGCTCGAGTTCCGCAGCTATCTCACCCGGGTGCGTCATGCGGAAGCGGGATGGCACTTCTCGTCGGTGGGCGATCTCGACTATCTGCTGGCGAAGGATCAGGCCATCGCCTTCGACGAAATGAGCCAGCACAGCACCGCCTCGATCGCGGACTGGGACAGGCACCGCGCGGCCTTGAGCATGAACATCGGCCGGGCGGAGCGTCTGTCAGCGGACGCGGCCCTGCCCAAGGCGGTGAGAGAGGACCCCGAGCGCTATGCCGCCCTCCTTGCACCGCAGCAGGACGAAGACGGTGATCGGCCGGACGTTCGGTGAGCCGGCAAATCTGTTTTTCGAGGTGTGCCGGGCAACGGTGTGTCATAGCAACTTCATTTGACCGCCGGCGCACGCGCCGCCTTTATCCCCTCGCGAGGCGGCGAATATTGCGCTGCAATATTTCAGGGGTTGGCATGATCACTTCTGCAACGGGCGAACATCCGGCCAGCGTCGATGACATCGGTCCGGGCGGCAAGACCGTCCAGCAGTACATCGACGAGACGCCACGCTGGGAAGACGGCACCATCGTCGCCATGACGCCGATGACCCGGATGCAGTGGCTCATCTGGGGACTGGCCGCGGCGGGCAAGTTCTTCGAGGGCATGGTCGTCTTCATGACCGGCGTCGCCCTCCCGCTTCTCAGCAACCAGTGGTCTCTCGGCGAATTCGAGCACGGCATGGTGGCGGCAGCCAGCCTGTTCGGCATCCTGATCGGCGCGACGATGCTGGGCGGTCTGTCCGACCATTACGGCCGCAAACGCATGTTCATCGTCGAGATGATCCTGTTCACCTTCTTCCTGGTGATGACCTGCCTGGCCATGAACTTCGCATGGTTCGTGATCGCGCTTCTCGGGCTCGGCATCGCGCTCGGCTGCGACTACCCGACGGCGCACGTGGTGATCTCCGAATCCATCCCGTCCCGGGCGAGGGGCCGGCTGGTGCTTTCCGCATTCGGGTTCCAGGCCGTTGGCGCGCTGTTCGGAACCGCGGTCGGCTACCTGATCCTGTCGAACCATCCGGAGCTGGACGCCTGGCGGTGGATGTACGCCGCGGCGATCATCCCGGCGGTGGTCGTGGTGATCGGGCGTTTCTACATCACCGAGAGCGTCCACTGGCTGTTCGCCAAGGGACGCGTGGAGGAGGCCCAGGCCGAGGCGGCGCGCCTTCTGAAGCGGGAACCGGCCTATCCGACGAAGATCAAGCTGAAGAAGAAGAAGGTGCCGAAGGAAGGCGTCACGGTGCGCAAGCCGGAGACCCACTACGGTGTCCTGTTCAAAAAGAAGAACCGTCGCGCCACCATCCTGGCCTCCGTGCCGTGGTTCCTTCAGGATCTGGGTACCTACGGCATCGGCATCTTCACGCCGACGATCCTGGCGGCCGCCGTCGGCCAGAAGACCGAACACGTCCGCTCGGTGGCCGACATCGTCCACAACGACATGCTGGCCGCGCGCGGCGCGGCGGTGATCGACATCCTGCTGATCATCGGCATCATCGTGGCGGTGCTGCTGGCCGACCGTGTGGGCCGGATCAAGCTTCAGATCATCGGCTTCATCGGGTGCGCCCTCGGCCTCTTCATCGCTGCGCTCTCGACCTATGTCTCCGGAAGCGGTTCGATCCTGCTGATCTTCATCGGCTTCATGCTGTTCAACTTCATGACCAACATGGGACCCAATGCCCAGACCTACCTCCTGGCGGGCGAGGTGTTCCCGACCCAGGTGCGCGGCAAGGGCGCGGGCTTCGCCGCCTCCTTCGCCAAGATCGGTGCGGTGCTGACGGCCTTTCTGTTTCCGGTCCTGCTGGCGGATATCGGCACGCAGGCGCTGCTCTACGGCCTTGTCGTGACGTCGCTGATCGGCGCCTGGGTGACCTGGCAGTTCCGGATCGAGACCACGGGAAAGAACCTCGAGGACCTCGACGCCGAGCTCGATGCCGACTACGCCCATTCGCCGGTCTGACGACCGACGGCCCGCCGGCACGGCTTGAGACGCCGACACGCGGACCCCCGGGCGCACAGGGCCGGGGGTCTCTTCGTCTGGCCCACCCTGCTTGACAAGGACCGCCGCGGCGCGATCCCTATCCGGTCAGATCGAAGCTGTCGTTGAAAGGCCTTCCTCCCGATGGACGATACCGTCGCCGCGCTGCTGGACCGTCTCAAGACTCGCCGCAACCGTTGGAACGGGCACACGCTCAGGGCCGAGTTCGCGGCCGATCCGGACCGGTTCGACCGTTTCTCGGTCGCGTTTGACGACATCCTGTTCGATTACTCCAAGACCCACGTGGATGCCGAGACGCTCGCGCTCCTGGTCGAGCTTGCGGAGGCGGCCGATCTCATCGGATGGCGGGAGCGCAAGCTGAGCGGCGATGCCATCAACACGACCGAGCGCCGGGCCGTGCTGCACACGGCGCTGCGCGATCGCTCCCGCCGCGCCATCCATCTGGGCGATCAGGACGTGGCCGCCGACGTCGCCTCGGTGCTGGCTCACATGGAAGACTTCACGGATGCGGTCCGCTCCGGCGGGATCCGCGGCGCGACCGGCGAGGCCTTCACGGACGTGGTCAATATCGGCATCGGCGGCTCGGATCTGGGTCCCCGCATGGCGGCCCGTGCGCTCTCGCCCTACCGGGACGGCGGTCCCCGGGTTCATTACGTGGCGAATGTCGACGGTGCCGATCTCGCCGACACGCTGGCGACCCTGGATCCGGCGCGGACCCTGTTCCTGATCGCCTCCAAGACGTTCACCACGCTGGAGACCATGACCAACGCCGCCTCGGCGCGGGCGTGGATCGCCGGGCAGCTCGGAGAGGCCGCGGTGCCGGATCATTTCGCCGCACTCTCGACCGCGCTCGACAAGGTGGCGGCGTTCGGGGTGCGCGCCGACCGGACCTTCGGCTTCTGGGACTGGGTCGGGGGGCGCTACTCGACCTGGTCGGCGATCGGCCTGTCGCTGGCGCTGTCCATCGGTTTCCGGAACTTTTCGGCGTTCCTGGACGGTGCCGCCGACATGGACGAGCACTTCCAGACCGCGCCGCTCGACCGCAATATCCCGGTGCTGATGGGCATGATCGGGGCGTGGTATCGCGACGCCTGGGACTACCGCACCCTCGCGGTGCTGCCCTACGACCAGCGGCTGGAGCATTTCCCGGCCTTCCTGCAGCAGCTCGACATGGAATCGAACGGAAAGCGGGTCACCCGGGACGGGGTGCCGGTTTCCGTGCCGACCGGGCCGATCGTGTTCGGCGAGCCGGGAACGAACGGCCAGCACGCCTTCTACCAGCTGCTGCATCAGGGGACCGACGTGGTGCCCTGCGAATTCCTGGTCGCGTGCCAGCCTCATGAGACGCTTGAAGGCGATCACCACGCGAAGCTCGTCGCCAACTGTCTCGCCCAGGCCGAGGCGCTGATGCGCGGGCGGACCGAGGAAGAGGCGCGGGCCCAGATGCTGGCGAGCGGCATGTCGGCGACTGAGGCCGACCGGCTTGCGCCGCACCGCACCTTCCCCGGCGACCGTCCGTCGACGATGCTGATGTACCGCAAGCTCGATCCGCGCACCCTCGGTCGGCTGGTCGCGCTCTACGAGCACAAGGTGTTTGTGCAGGGCGTCATCTGGAACATCAACTCGTTCGACCAATATGGTGTGGAGCTCGGCAAGGAACTGGCGAGTGTCCTGCTGGGGGCGGTTGCAGGCGGCGAGCCCCTGACCGCGAGCGATGGGTCCACGGCGGGGCTCGTGGCGCGGTATCGGGCGATGCGCGGCGAGGCGTAACCCGCTCGCCTGGCGATTGCTGCGGTGCGGCACCTGACACCCGCCCGCCGAAGTGCTAACCCGGGAACCGACGGCGCTGCCCGCGCAGCCCGTACGTTCTGCTTTCTCGGAGAATCCCGAATATGAACGAGATGACCACCGCAAAATTCGGTATCGGCGCTCCCGCCCGGCGGATGGAGGACGAAGCCTTCATCACCGGCCACGGCCACTACATCGAGGACTATCAGCCAGAAGGGGCGCTGTTCGCCTGCGTCGTGCGGTCTCCGATCGCGTCGGGAAGCTTCCAGATCACCGGCGGTCTTGATGAGGCACGGTCCCAGCCGGGTGTTCATCTCGTCCTGACCTATCCCGACATCGCCCATCTCGGTCCGCTGCCGTCTCCCGGCGCGGGTCCGCAGGTGGACGGCTCCGATACGGTGGTTCCGGAGCGCACCGTCCTGTGCAAGGACCGGGTCCGCTTCGTCGGCGATCCGGTTGCGTTCGTGGTCGCGGAGACGCGGGCGGCGGCAGAGGATGCGGCGGAGCTGCTGGAGATCGACTGGGAGCCGGAGGCGGCTGCCGCCGATCCTGCCCATGCGCTCGACGCCGATGCGCCGCTGGTCTGGCCGGACCACGGCTCCAATCTCGCCTTCACCTACGGCCATGGCGACGAGGCCTCGACGGAGGCTGCCTTCGCCCGCGCCGACAAGGTGGCGAAGCTCACGCTGGTCAACAACCGGCTGGTCACCAACTACATGGAGACCCGCGGCTGCGTCGCTGAATACGACGCGGAGACCGGCCGCTACACCCTGACGGTCGTCAGTCAGGGCGGCCACGGCATGAAGCGGATCCTGGCGGGAAGCGTGTTCAAGATCGATCCGGAACTGATCCACGTGATCACGCCGGACGTGGGCGGCGGCTTCGGCACCAAGATCTTCCTCTATCCGGAATATCCGCTGTCCATGGTGGCCGCGGAAAAGCTCGGCCGGCCGGTCAAGTGGATCTCCAGCCGGAGCGAGGCGTTCCTGTCCGACAGCCAGGGCCGCGACAACATCACCACCGCCGAGCTGGCGCTCGACGCCGACGGGCGCTTCCTCGGCCTCAAGGTCGACCTGATCGCCAACATGGGCGCCTATCTGCACCAGTTCGGCCCGTTCGTGCCGCGCGGCGGCACGACCATGTCGCCGGGCGTCTACGACATTCCGTCCGCCCACGTGACCGTTCGCGGCGTCTACACCAACACGGTTCCGCTGGACGCCTATCGCGGGGCCGGCCGTCCCGAGGCGGCCTATGTGATCGAGCGCCTGGTGGACGAGGCGGCGCGGATGACCGGCATGACGCCGGATGCCATTCGCAAGCTCAACTTCATCCCGCCGGAGAAGATGCCCTACGAGACGGCGACCGGACGGATCTACGATTCCGGCGAATTCGCGGGCCATCTCGACCGGGCGATGGAACTTGCCGACTGGGCCGGCTTCGAGGCCCGGGCGGCCGACAGCGCCAGCCGCGGCAAGCTGCGGGGCATCGGCCTGACCTGCTACATCGAGGCCTGCGCGTTCCCCGGCGGCGAGACCGCGACCGTGGAACTCGGCGACGACGGGATCGTCACCCTTCTGATCGGCACCCAGTCCAACGGCCAGGGCCACGCCACCGCCTACAGCCAGGTGATCGCCGACCGGCTCGGCATCGATTTCGACCAGATCAAGGTGATCCAGGGCGACACCGACCGGGTGAAGACGGGCGGCGGAACCGGTGGGTCGCGGTCGATCCCGCTCGGACTGCCCTCGGTGAACCTTGCCTCGGGCGACCTCTCCGACAAGATCAAGGCGATCGCGGCCGACAATCTGGAAGTGGCGGCCGAGGACCTGGAACTGGTCGACGGCCACGTCCGCATCGTCGGGACCGACCGCCAGATGAGCCTGTCGGAGGTGGCCAAGGCGGCCGGCGATCCGAGCCTGCTGACGGCGTCGAACCGGGTGGAGCAGGACAAGCCGACCTTCCCGAACGGCACCCACATCTGCGAGCTGGAGATCGATCCTGACACCGGCCGCGTGGCCATCCAGCGCTACACGGTGGTCGACGATTTCGGGGTGACCGTGAACCCGATCCTGCTGGCCGGCCAGGTGTATGGCGGCATCGTTCAGGGCATCGGCCAGGCGCTTCTGGAAAACACCGTCTACGACGAGGAAGGCCAGCTCCTGACGGCCAGCATGCTCGACTATGCGCTGCCGCGCGCCGACGACGTCCCGTTCTTCCAGTTCGAGACGCGCAACGTACCGACCACCTCCAACGCTCTCGGCATCAAGGGGGCGGGCGAGGCCGGTACGGTTGGCTCGGCGAGCGCCGTGATGAACGCCATCGTCGACGCGCTTGCCCGTGAGGTCGGCGTGACCCATGTCGACATGCCGGCCACCCCGGCGAAGCTCTGGTCGCTCATCGCAGAGGCGCGGAAGACGGCGGCCTGAGCAGGTTGCCGACAGTCTCCACGACGAACTCCGCGCGCTCCGCGACCGGCGCGCGCGGAAGCTCCATCAGGCGATATCCGGCCGCCCGGTAGGCCTCCACCATCGCCGCATGGGTGCGCTCCGCCTCAGCCAGGTCCTGATGCCGTTCGGCGTCCTGCCGGAAGATCTCCGGCCAGAACGGCGCAATGAAGACCGGATCGGCGTAGCGGTGGAGCGCTGCCGCCCGCTGCATGTGGGCAGGCACCGGCAAGCCGCACAGGGTCAGATAGCCGATGACGTCCGGCACGCCGCGGTCGAAGACGACCGGTCCCTCGCCCGTCAGGGCTGCCTGGTGAGACCGGATCTCCCACGACAGCATCAGTTCTGCGAACAGCTGACGGTCTGCCCATGGAAGGGCGGTCCCACCGATCTGCTGCTGAGCCTGGATGATCGCGCGGCCGGCTTCATCGCTGGTCTGGTGACCCGAAGCCGCCAGATGCTCGACGAGGCTCGTCTTGCCCGAGCCGGGGCCGCCGGTGATGACGATGAAGCGGTCTGCGGGAGAGGTCATATAGGGTCCTGCTGTTGCTTGAGGGTGGCGTGCGCAGATGCTGTTTTTCCGGAACCGGCCATGGCCCGGGCGACGGGCAGGCATTCCCGGACGGCGATTGCCGCCCGGCCGGCCGCGGCGCATAAGAGGCGGGGGACCGCCACCGGACCGGTTCGGCGGCGACTGACGGGCAGGTGCGGAGCGTGAGCGCGGAAGAGCGGTGCAATGGCTGACGGGTCGCCGGAGACGGGCGAAGCTGCGTCGGGGTCGAGCGGCGGGACCGACAGCCAAAAGGGTGCCGCGCCCCAGCTCGGCTCGCTGGCCGGCATCGGTTTCAAGGTCCTGTCCGCGCTCCTGTTCTCCGGCATGCTGGCCCTGGTGAAGCTGGCCGGCGAGCGGCTTCCGGTGGGTGAAATCCTGTTCGTGCGCAACGTCGTCGGCGTGATCCCGGTCCTGGTCTTCGTGACATGGACCGGAGATCTGGCGGGTGTGCTGCGCACGTCGCAGCCGTTCGGTCATGTGAAGCGGGCCGTCATCGGTACCGCCGCCATGGGTCTGTGGTTCGCCTCGCTGACGATGCTGCCGCTTCCGGACGCGACCGCGATTTCCTATGCCGCTCCGCTGATGCTCGTCGCCCTGGCGGCCCTGCTTCTCGGCGAGAAGGTACGCATCTACCGCTGGTCGGCCGTCGGCGTCGGCTTCATCGGCGTGCTGATCATTCTGGCGCCTCAGGTGCTCGGCGGAACCAGCCCCGCCGCCGACATGCAGCGCACCGGATCGCTGCTCGCGCTTGCCGCCGCCGGATGCATGGCGCTGGCCTCCGTCTTCGTGCGCGAGCTGACCGCCACCGAGCAGACCGGAACCATCGTGATCTATTTCTTCATGGCGGCCGCCGTCATGTCGCTGGTCACGGCGCCTTTCGGCTGGGTCGTTCCGACCGCTTTCGAACTGGCGCTCCTGCTCGGGATCGGGCTTCTCGGCGGGATCGGTCAGATCCTGCTGACCCAGGCCTACCGGTTCGCCGAAGCTTCCACCGTGGCCCCGTTCGAGTACACGACCATGATCTGGATGGTGCTGCTCGGCTACTTCCTTTTCGGCGAGGTTCCGCAGCCGTTCGTGATCGGCGGCACCGTGATCGTGATCGGCGCCGGCCTCTACGTGATCTACCGGGAGCGCAAGCTCGGGCTGGAGCGCCGGGAGCGGGCCGCTGCCTCACCGACCCGGCCATGATGCCTCTTGCCCGCAGACGTCGTCATCCGGCGCGCCGGGCGGCTTCCGCCTGCAGGGCTCCCAGAATGCTCGGCCAGCCCCTGGCGCCGGACAGTCTTTCCAGATGCGCTTGCCAGTCCGCCTGGTTCTTCAGGCCCTGGTGGACAAAGGTGATGGCAGACCCGGTCGTCCCTTGGGGCTCGAACCGGATGCGCAGCCGGCTTGCATCGACGGCATTTGCCTGAAGGCCCAGATCGGCGGTGATGTGCCACGAGATCGCGATCCGCGTCGGCCGTTCGACCTCGAGCACGCGCCCCCAGACGAACATGTTGCCGTGGTGGTCGAACTCGACACAGCGTCCGCCCGGCGAGGGATCGATGGCCATCCGGTCGAAGGTGTCATCGGAGAGCGTGCAGGCGCTCGGCCACCACACGCTCGCTTCGTCGATGAAGAGGGAGAACGCGTCTTCGGGGACGAGGGGAAGGGTGAACGTCTCGATGAAGGCGTCCTCGCCCGGCATCGCGGTCTCCAGCGTGTGAGGCCGATCCGTCGGCCGGCTCCGGCTCAGCCGGCGAAATGGCCCGCCATCCGCTCGGCGATGATGTCGAACCGGCCGGGCTCGTCCATCGCCTCGGCGGCTTCGTATCCGCTCAGCGCCCCGAACTTGAAGCCATGGCCGGAATCCGCCGACAGGAGCACGGCCTTGCCGGCACGCCGCAGAACGAACCTGTTCTCCGGAGCCGTTGTGTAGAAATTGGTCTGGGCCGAGCGGACGGTGAAGCGGTCGATGTCGCGGAACATGCCGCGATAGGCCGCGATGATCTCCTGCACCCGTTCCTCGGTGGCGACGCGGCCGGTCTCCGGGTCGCCGGGAACCGAGAGCCGTCCGAGGCCGAGCTTGGGCGGAAGCCCTTCGACAGGGGCAATGCCCCACAGATCGTCGAAACCACCGAAATCGACCCAGGACGGAGCATCCTGCCAGGCATCGGCGAGATCCTCGGGCGGCTCCACATAGACGATCGTCGACGTCGTCGGCACGAGATCCGGTGCGCCGGGGAAGCCGAGCGCCGGTGCGCCGACGCCGGCGGCGATCACCACGGTGTCCGCGGTCAGGCGCTCGCCGGATGCGGTTATGACGGCTCCGGCCTCCGCGTCCAGTTCGGCGACCTCGGTCCCGGTCCGGATTTCGGCGCCCTTGGCGGCAAGCCAGTCGCGCAGCCCTTCCAGGATCCGGTTGGCCATCAGGGCGCCGCCGGTGGGTGTGTAGCTGACGAAGCGGGCGGCAAGGTCCGGATTGAGATTGGGAAAGCGGGCGACGGCGTCGGCGGCGCTGATCCGCTCATGCGGAAGCCCAAGCTTGTCCATCGCGCGGCAGGAGGTATCGGCCCAGTCGCCCTCCTCGGTGGAGACGGCAAAGACGCCGGTCTCGACATAGTGGCAGACGCCGAGATCGTGCCAGAGCCGATCCCAGGCCTCGAAGGCAAGCCCCATCCGCGCCGCGTAGCCGATATGGTCGCCATAGTGCCAGCGGGTCAGCCGGTGATGGTCGCAGGAAGCCGCCGTCGGATTCGGGATCTCTCCCTTCTCCAGAACGGTGACGGTCCAGCCGCGCTTGACCAGCCCCCAGGCGGTGGCGAGCCCGGCCACGCCGGCGCCGACGACGAGTGCATGGGACATTGGGAACCTCTTACATTCGGAAGACGCCGAACCGGGTCTCCGGGATCGGGGCGTTGAGGGCGGCGGAAAGGGCGAGGCCCAGGACGCGGCGGGTTTCCGAGGGCGCGATCACCCCGTCGTCCCACAGCCGGGCGGTGGCGTAGTAGGGATGGCCTTCGGCCTCGTACTTCTCGCGGATCGGCGCCTTGAAGGCGTCTTCCTCCTCCGCCGACCAGGTGCCGCCGTCGGCCTCGATGTTGTCGCGCCGCACGGTCGCCAGCACCGAGGAGGCCTGCTCGCCACCCATCACCGAGATGCGGGCATTGGGCCACATGAACAGGAAGCGCGGCGCGTAGGCGCGTCCGCACATGCCGTAGTTGCCGGCACCGTAGGAGCCGCCGATGATGACCGTGAGCTTCGGAACTGCGGCGCAGGAGACGGCCGTGACGAGCTTGGCGCCGGCGCGGGCGATGCCGCCCGCCTCGTAGTCCTTGCCGACCATGAATCCGGTGATGTTCTGCAGGAACAGGAGCGGAATCTTGCGCTGGCAGCACAGCTCGACGAAGTGGGCGCCCTTCTGGGCCGACTCGGAGAACAGGATGCCGTTGTTGGCCAGGATACCCACGGGCATTCCGTGCAGGCGGGCGAAGCCGGTGACAAGCGTGGTCCCGTAGAGCGCCTTGAACTCGTCGAACTCGGAGCCGTCGACCAGGCGCGCGATGACCTCGCGGACGTCGTACTGGTGCCGGAGGTCGGCCGGAACGACGCCGTCCAGATCCGACGCCGGATGCAACGGCTCGCGCGGTTCGCTCAGCGTGACCTCGGGACGCTTGTCGCCGTTGAGGTTGGCGACGAGGCGTCGCGCCATCGCCAGCGCCTGATCGTCGTCCAGGGCGTAGTGGTCGGCGACACCGGAGACCCGGGCGTGGACATCGGCGCCACCCAGTTCCTCGGCGGTGACGATCTCGCCCGTCGCCGCCTTCACCAGCGGGGGGCCTGCTAGAAAGATCGTGCCCTGGTTGCGTACGATGATGGCTTCGTCGGACATGGCCGGGACGTAGGCGCCACCGGCGGTACATGACCCCATGACCACGGCGATCTGGGGGATGCCGGCGGCCGAAAGCTGGGCCTGATTGTAGAAGATGCGGCCGAAGTGCTCCCGGTCGGGGAACACGTCGGTCTGGTTCGGCAGGTTGGCGCCACCGGAATCGACCAGGTAGATGCACGGCAGCCGGTTCTGCCCGGCGATCTCCTGGGCGCGCAGGTGTTTCTTGACCGTCATCGGATAGTAGGTGCCGCCTTTGATCGTCGCGTCGTTGCAGACGATCATGCATTCGCGGCCCTCGACCCGCCCGATCCCGGTGATCAGCCCCGCGCCGTGGATGGCATCCTCGTACATGCCGTGAGCGGCGAGCGGGGACAGCTCGAGAAACGGGATGCCGGGGTCCAGGAGCCGCATGACGCGCTCGCGCGGCAGAAGCTTGCCGCGGCCGAGATGACGCTCGCGGGCCCGCTCGGGTCCGCCCAGGGCGGCTTCGGCGCGCTTGGACCGCAAATCGTCGACCAGGGCCTGCATGGCCGCATGCTGGGCCTCGAAGAGCGGGGAGCCCGGATCGATCGTCGTCTTGAGCACGGCCATGCTGCGTCTCCCCTGATGTTGGCGGCCGGCCTGTCGTGGCAAACCGGCCTGCCGTTTGGTTGGTCCCTGCGCCCCTCGGCAAGCCTTGGCGCAGATGGCCGGCTTGGGCAAGGTGCGGCCCGGCGGAACGTCAGTCGGTATCGGTGTCGATCGGCCGTGCCGTCTTGTTGCTGGCCAGGGAGCGGGCAATCAGATGTTTGAGGATCCGCTTGATCTGCTCGACTTCCTGCGGATCGTAGCCGGCCAGCATTTCCTGCTCGTGGGCTCTTGCGACCTCGATGAGGGGCGTCACCCTCTCCAGGCCCGCGGGCGTGATGTGAACGCGCACGCGGCGACGGTCCGCCGTGTCGCCGCGCCGTTCGATCAATCCCTGGGAGGACAGCCGGTCCAGTACCTTGGACAGGCGCGGCTGATTGAACAGCGCCAGCTCCGCCAGCTTGGAGACCGACAGCCCGTCCACGTCCAAGAGACAAGCCAGAACCCGCCACTCGGCAATGCCGGTCCCGTGCGCCTTGATGCGGGCGTGGATCTCGGCCGAAAAGACATGGCTGGCCTGAGCGAGCAGGTAGGCCGTGTAGTCGCCGACGAAGCTTCCGTCCGGCGCCTTCGTGTCGGCGCGGTCCGCAGCATCTTCGGTGGTCTCGCTGTTTCGAGGCAGATCACTCATGGTGTTGCGCGTTTCGGACGCCTGTTTCATAACTTTTCATGGAATGCACGGGAAGGGCTGACGCCCGCCCCATCGAAAGGACATTGGCCCCATGCTTGCCGACCGTATCGAAGCAAAATGGATCGACGCTTTCGTCGAGGCCTTCGAAGCCTCCGCCATCCGGGCCGAGGAGACGGTGGCGATCCTTTCCGAAACCCAGTCGCGGCAGCTCAATGTGCACCTCGCCGAACTCGCCCTGCAACGCATGGGCGTGCGTCCGTTTCATATCGTCGTTCCCACGCCGCGCAATCCCTGGGGCGTGATCGCGCGCTCCACCGGAGCGAGCCAGGCGATCGGGCAGATGGCGCCGGTGGTCGATGCGCTGGCGGCCAGCGACGTGGTCGTGGACGTCACCCTGGAAGGGCTCATGCATTCGCCGGAGACACCCGCGATCCTCAAGGGCGGCGCGCGCATCCTGGTGATCTCCAACGAGCACCCCGAGGCGCTCGAGCGCATGCGCATCGATCCGGATCTGGAAAGCCGGGTCAAGGCGGCCGTGAAGAAGCTTCGCGGCGCCACCACCATGACGGTGACGTCTGCTGCCGGCAGCGACCTGTCGGTGACGATGACCGACGCCTCCACCGTCGGCGTGTGGGGCTGGACCACGCGTCCGGGAACGCTGGCCCACTGGCCGGGCGGGATCGTGGTCTCCTTCCCGGCGAAGGGCACGGTCAACGGCCGGCTGGTGCTGGCGCCGGGCGACATGAACCTGACCTTCAAGCGCTACTACGAAAGCCCGGTCGAGCTGGTGATCAAGGACGACTATGTCGTGGAGGTCGGCGGCAGCGGCGTCGATGCCGACCTGATGCGCGACTATTTCGCCGCCTGGGGTGACCGGGACGCCTACGCCGTCTCGCATGTCGGGTGGGGGCTCAACCGGGGCGCCCGCTATGACGCACTGACCATGTACGACAAGCGCGACACCAATGGCACCGAGCTCAGGGCCGTCGCCGGCAACTTCCTGTTCTCCACCGGAGCCAACGAATTCGCCGGCCGCTACACGGCCGGCCACTTCGACCTGCCGATGATGAACACGACGATCAAGCTCGATGGCGAAGCGGTCGTCGAGGACGGGCGACTCGTAGACTGAGCGGATCCGCGAAGGTGGGACCGGTTTTCCGTCCCGCTCACTCCTCCAGGGCGTCGGCGCATCTCGGCGCGGGCTGGTCGCCCCAGGGCATGATCGGCACGGTGGACGTGGAGTTCTTCGGGCTGCCCTCGATCAGCTTGTCGGAATAGACGAGATAGACGAGCACGTTGCGCTCCTCGTCGCAGCCCCGCACGATCTGCATCCGCTTGAAGAACAGCGACCGGCGCTGACGAAAGACCTCGTCGCCCTGTTCGAAGGTGCCCTTGAACGCGACCGGCCCGACCTGCCGGCAGGCCAGCGAAATGTCGGACACCTCCTCGGCCACGCCGAACATGCCGGAGACGCCGCCCTTTTCCGGCAGGGTGTAGTGGCACGCCACCCCGTCGATGAGCGGATCGTCGATGCCGTAGACCGCCAGTTTGTGGTCGGGCGTCAGCAGGTTCCACTTGGTCGACTTGTCGAAGATCTTGTCCGGCTCGTCGGCTGCGGCGGGCAGGGCGAGCGCGAACGCAAAAAGCGCGAGCGCGACGGCGAACGGTCCGGCAAGGCGCGACATTGCCATGGGGCGGGTGTCCTGAACTGTTGACTGTGCATCCGAAATGGGGGCTCGGCGCTGCCGGCACAAGCGCGCGCGGGCTGCCCCGGCTGCTGGTCGGGCGGTGCCGCGAGGCCTATTCGGACACCGGTACTCCAGAACTCTTGGCCTTGGTTTCCGGTTCCACGTGGATGGTCACGACCGCGCCTGGAACGTGGCTGCGGATGGCGGCTTCCAGGCGGTCGCAGATCGCGTGGGAGGCGGAAACGGTCATCCCGCCGTCGACGACCAGGTGGAACTCGATGAACGTCCTGTGGCCGGCATGGCGGGTCCTGAGGTCGTGCATCTGGATCGCACCGCCGCCGTTCTCCGTGATCACGGCCTTGATCTCGTCCAGGAGCGCCGGCGAGACCGCTTCGTCCATAAGGCCTGCGACGGATTCCCGGATCAGGCGCCATCCCGACCAGAGGATGTTCATCGCGACGACGATGGCCAGCAGCGGATCGAGGATCTGCCAGCCGGTCACCGCGGCCAGGGCGATGCCCGCGATGACGCCGCCGGAGGTGACGACGTCGGTGTAGAGATGCCGCCCGTCGGCCACGAGCGCCATGGACCGCATCCGGCGTCCCGCGCGGATGAGCACGACCGCCCAGACGGCGTTGATGGCGGTGGCCACTCCGACGACCGCCAGTCCGATGACGGGCGTCGTGATCGGTCTCGGGTCCACCAGGTCCTTGTAGGATTCGTGCGCGATGGCGATGGCGGCCACGACGATCAGCACGCCCTCGACCACCGCGGAGAGATATTCCGCCTTGCTGTGGCCGAACGGATGGTTGTCGTCGGCCGGCAGCGAACTGACCCGCAGCGCGACAAAGGCGGCAAAGGCGGCCGCGATGTTGACGATGCTCTCCAGGGCGTCGGAGAGGATCGCCACGCTGCCGGTCAGACGATAGGCGGCGTATTTGAGGGCGAAGACGACGATGGCGATCGCAATGCTGATCGCCCCCAGCTTCAGGGTCTTGGTCATGGCGCGGATCGTCGACTGCGTCGTCGGAGCGCCGCCCGATCAGGCGGCGTTGGCGGAATTCAGCTGGCCGGACAGGGCGGCCTCGTTCGCCGCCTGCACATTCTCCAAGAACTGCTGGGCACTGGCCTCCCAGGAGAAGGTCTCGGCATAGGCGCGACACCGGTCACCGGGAATGTCCAGGGCCGCCAGCGCCGCTTTCTTCAGGTCGGTGTCGAGGGCGCCGCACCCGGAGTCAGCCACGACGTCGATCGGCCCCATGATCGGGAACGCGGCGACCGGCACGCCGCAGGCCATCGCTTCCAGAAGGACCAGACCCCAGGTGTCCGTCAGGCTGGGGAACACGAACACGTCGGCGGACCGGTAATGGGCGACAAGATCGTCGCCGAACTTCGGACCGGTGAAGACGGTATCGGGATAGCGGCTCTTCATGCTCTCCAGCGACGGCCCGGTGCCGACCACCACCTTGGTGCCGGGAAGGTCGAGCTTCAGGAAGGCCTCGATGTTCTTCTCCACCGAGACGCGGCCGACATACATGAAGACCGGTCCGGGCAGGTCGAGCGCGGGCGGCACCTCGGTCCTGAACAGGGTCTGATCGACGCCCCGGACCCACCGGTAGAGGTTGGTGAATCCGCGGTCGGAGAGGTCCTTTTCGAGGGTGGTGTTGGACACCATGCAGCCCGCACCGGCGTTGTGAAAGCGGCGGACGAACGAGTAGGACCAGTTCAGCGGAACCGGTGCGCGGGCGGCGATATATTCGGGAAATCGGGTGTGGTAGCTCGTGGTGTAGGGATGTCCCGCGGACAGGCACCACTTGCGCGCCAGCATGCCGAGCGGCCCCTCGGTGGCGATGTGGACGTAGTCGGGACCGAACGCCTCGATCTTGCGGCGGATCGTCGATGGCGAGGTGATGCTGAGCCGGATTTCCGGATAGGTGGGAAGCGGCACCGTGCGAAAGCCGTCCGGCGTGAGCGGGTAGACCTCGACCCCCAGATCCTCGAGCTTCTCTTTCGTGATCTGCAGCGTCGTGACGACGCCGTTCACCTGCGGATGCCAGGCATCCGACACCAACAGGAGCTTGTTCATGCGGCGGCCTGCTCTGCGGCCAAGATCTTCGTTGTCGACTGCTCGCCGAGTTCGGTCCAGCGGATGAGCTCGAATTCGCCGTCGAAGGTTTCGCCGACCGCCGTGCAGCTTTCGACCCAGTCTCCGGTGTTGATGTAATGCACGCCGAACTCCTCATGCATCGCGGCATGGTGGATGTGGCCGCAGATCACACCCTGTACATCGCGACGCTGGGCCTCTCCGGCAAGGGTATGCTCGAACTTGCCGATGAAATTGACGGCGTTCTTGACCTTGAGCTTGGCCCAGGCCGACAGCGACCAGTAGGTCAGTCCCAGCCGGCGGCGGACGATGTTGACCCACGTGTTGATGGTCAGTGCCGTGACGTAGGCCCAGTCGCCGAGGAAGGCGAGCCACTTGGCGTGGCGGACCACCACGTCGAACTGGTCGCCGTGGATGACGAGGTAGCGCTTGCCGTTGGCGCCTTCGTGGATCGTGCTTTCCATCACTTCGACGCCGCCGAAGTGGGTGCCGATATAGTCGCGCAGGAACTCGTCGTGGTTGCCGGGGATATAGATCGTGCGCGCGCCCTTGCGCGCCTTGCGCAGGAGTTTCTGCACCACGTCGTTGTGCGGCTGGGGCCAGTACCATGACCGCTTCAGGCGCCATCCGTCGATGATGTCGCCGACGAGATAGATGGTCTCGGCTTCGTGATAGCGCAGGAAATCGAGCAGGAGATCGGCCTGGCACCCTCGGGTTCCGAGGTGGACATCCGATATGAACAGAGCGCGATAGTGCCGCGGCTCGTTCCGGTCAGGCATAGGCGTCCTATCGACCACGTCGTCAGATCCTACTGGCGTCGGCACGATTCGACTGCGTCAGCTTGAGCCTCGTATATCTCATCAACGCGATTCGAATATCAACCATATGACATGAAGAGGGCAGAAGCGGGTGGGACCGGCGAAATCGTGCCGAATTCAAGCCCGTCGGACACCAACGGCGTTCCTCTCGCACATGCAGCAAGTCCATATCAAGGCCGTCAGAGTCGCGGTCGCGGAATCCTGCAACCCCCCGAGCATCGGCGGTTGACACCTCAGTTGCTTCATCCGTAGTGATAACCGAACTTTCCGCGGCTTGCGTCTGGCGTTCTCCTGGAGGACGTCGACACGTACAGTCCTTTTTCAGACACCGGCGCGTCAGTCTCGGCCGGGATTTGCCACAAGGGTGCAGGAATGAGGTCGATTCTCTGTGCGGCTCACGCCGGCGGTCAGGGCAAGACGACGCTGGCCCAGCTCGTCTATCTCGGGCTTCAGCGTTCGGGTGCGAACTACAAGCTCGCATCGGCTGATTTTGTCGACGAGTCCGGGCATTCCAAAATCGGCAAGATGTATCCGCAGCGCGTGACCGAGTTCGGTGTGGGCGCAGAGCTGTCGATCGCCAAGAAGGCGAACGACATGAACGCCTCCCTGAAGTACTGGGACCGGCTCGGTCGCAGCTTCCTGGACGGCGGCGTCGTCGTGGATCTCGGCGCCAACGTGGTGACGCAGGTCATCGAGTGGGCGCGAACCCGCAAGGTGAGCCAGATCTTCCAGTCGCGTAAGGCCCCGCCTGTCGACGTGATGCTGGTCTGCCGTGCCGAAAAGCACGCCATTGACGACATTTCCGATCTGGTCCGGAACTTCAACGATCAGGACGTCATGCCGATCTCGCGCATGTACATCGTCCTCAACGAGGCCGGCGGCAGCTTCTCCACGCTGAAGATCTCGCAGGAGCTGAACAAGATCGCCGAGAACCGCTCGCTCCACTACATCAAGCTGCCGCGCTGCACGTCGGAGCTGTGGCACCTGATGGAGCTGAACTTCGTGTCTCTGGAAGAGGCCCTGAACCTCACCGAGGACGAGGCGGCCGAGAAGTTCGATATCGACATCTGGGAGGCCACGTCCGGCGTCGCCGATCTCCGGATCTGGTTCGACCGCGTCTACGCGACCATGAAGGAAGAGGGCGTCTTCGAAGGCACCTGATCCCCCCGGACGCGAGGTCCCGTACGGGGCCGCCGTCAGACTTCCGGGCCGGTGCGCGCAAGCGCATCGGCCTTTTTCGTGTTTCGATCGATTGCTGCGCTTGCGCCCGTCCGGCGCTGCCACCACAGTTTCGGCACGGGTCCGCCCTGTTCGCTCGAAGAAAGGGGGGACCTGCCGATGAATGGAACGGGGAGGTTCCGGCGTGCTGTCGTCCGTCCTGGTTGCGAACCGCGGTGAAATCGCCGTTCGTGTGATCAAAACCGCCAAACGGCTGGGTCTGCGCACGGTGGCGGTCTTCTCCGAGGCCGATCGGGACGCGCCCCATGTGGCTGCCGCCGACGAGGCCGTCTTCATCGGGCCCGCGCCGGCATCGGACTCTTATCTCGACGTCTCCCGCGTGCTCGCGGCCGCCAAGCGGTCCGGCGCCGAGGCGATCCATCCGGGCTACGGTTTCCTGTCGGAGAATGCGGCGTTCGCGGAGGCCTGCGCCGAAGCCGGTGTCGTCTTCATCGGTCCGCCGCCGGCGGCGATCCGGGCGATGGGCCTCAAGGACGGCGCCAAGGCGCTGATGGAAAAGGCGGGCGTGCCCGTCGTGCCGGGCTATCACGGCGAGCGGCAGGAACCGGAGTTCCTGAAGCAGAAGGCCTACGAGATCGGCTATCCGATCCTCATCAAGGCGGTGGCCGGCGGCGGCGGCAAGGGGATGCGCCGGGTCGACAAGGTCATCGAGTTCGACGACGCGCTCGCCGCCGCGCGCCGGGAGGCGTCGGCGGCCTTCGGCGACGATCGCGTGCTGCTTGAGAAATACGTTCTCAACCCGCGTCACGTGGAGATCCAGGTCTTCGCCGACGCCCACGGTCGGGCAGTGTCGCTCTACGAGCGCGACTGCTCCATCCAGCGGCGGCACCAGAAGGTGATGGAGGAGGCGCCGGCGCCCGGCATGTCGCCGGAGCTGCGGGCGGCGATGGGCAAGGCCGCCGTCGCCGCTGCCGAGGCGGTCGGCTATGTCGGGGCGGGAACGGTCGAGTTCATCGCCGACGGGTCGGACGGACTGCAGGCGGACCGGTTCTGGTTCATGGAGATGAACACGCGGCTGCAGGTGGAGCACCCGGTCACCGAAGCCGTTACCGGGCTGGATCTGGTGGAGTGGCAGCTTCGGGTCGCCTCGGGCGAGCACCTTCCGGCCGATGCCGACGCCGCGCCCATCGACGGCCATGCGATCGAGGTCCGGCTTTATGCCGAGGACCCCGACCAGAACTTCCTGCCCTCGATCGGGCGTCTGGACCGCTTGCGGCTGCCAGAGGGTGAAGGCATCCGCGTCGACAGCGGCGTCGGCGAGGGCGACACGGTCACGGCCTTCTACGATCCGATGATCGCCAAGATCATCGCCCATGGCGCCGACCGCGACCAGGCCCTCGACCGGATGGCTACGGCCCTGGCGGTGACCGAGGTGGCCGGGCCGAAAACCAATCTGCCCTTCCTGCGTGCGCTCGTCGATGCGCCGACTGTGCGCGCAGCGGCCCACGATACCGGCTTCGTCGATGCCAATGCAGCTGCGTTCGCCGAGGGCGGCGTCTCCGATGGCGCGATTGCGGCGGCCGCGGCGATGCTGTTCGCCCCGCCGGAGCCGGTTGTGCGCTCTGACGGCTGGCGGGACCCCTGGTCGGCGGCCGACGGGTTCGCACTGTCCGGGTCGATGGAGCGCGGCGCCCGCGTGACCGTCGACGGCGTGCCCCAGGACGTCCGGGTCCGCTGGACCGAAAACGGACCGACGATCGCCGGCGACGAGGTGCCGGACGACGTGACCGTGGCCGTCACCGAGGGCGGCATCTATGCGCTCCAGGGCGGCCGGTCGGTGCGGGTGGAGCGTCTGGATCCGCTGGAAATGGACCTGTCCGACCTTTCCGGCGACGACCGGATCGTCGCGCCCATGCACGGCAAGCTGACGGCGGTCTATGTGGCGGAAGGCGATGCGGTGGCCAAGGGCGACCGGCTGTTCACCGTCGAGGCGATGAAGATGGAGCACACCGTCGTCGCGCCGGAGGAGGGCAGGGTGGCCTCGCTGGCCGCGGCGCCGGGGGACCAGGTCGCCCAGGGCGCGCCGATCGTGGTGCTGGAGGCGGCGGTCGCGGAGGCCTGACCGGCACCTGCTATCCCCAGGAGATCGCGACACCGCTCTTGCCGCGCCCCGGTTCGCGCGCCACGTTCGCCACCATGTCGCTGAACCTCGTGAAGCTCTGCGTCGGCGTCGAGAGCGTCGACGATCTCGCCCGCTCCATCGAGCGTCGGCTCGACTTGCGCCGGGCGGCCGGTGAGGAAGAGGTGCTGCGCCACACCACCCGGATGACGCCCAAGCGCGGCGACGAGATCCTGGACGGCGGATCGCTCTACTGGGTCATCCGCGGCGCCATCCAGGCGCGACAACGTGTCCTCCGGCTCGATCCGGTGGTGGACGCGGAAGGCACCAGCCGCTGCGACATCGTGCTTGCGCCTGAGCTGGTGACCACCCGCATGGTTCCGCGCCGGCCTTTCCAGGGGTGGCGCTACCTGCCGGCCGACGACGCCCCGGCCGACATGGATCTCGGCACCGGCGGCGACGATATTCCCAGCGAGATGCGGCGCGAACTGGCCGAACTCGGGCTGATCTGATCCGACGCGGCCTGGTAAGGGCAGGCTTGCTGCAATCGGGGGCTTTGCCATGCGGGCCGGATGCGCCATCTAAGGGACGTGAGCGAGAAAGATCGACAGACCCTTCGTCCAGGCACGGCGGCTCCCGCCGCGTCCAGGGACCACGGACCGCCGACCGAACGATCGAGCCGCGCGGACATCGAGGCGTTCGTCGCGCGGGCGCAGTCGACGGCGCCGGCACCCGAAGGTCCGCGCGGCCGGCTGATGTTCGCGCTCGACGCGACGATGAGCCGCCAGCCGACGTGGGACCGGGCGTGCCGGATTCAGGCGGAGATGTTCGAGGAAGCCGGGGAGATCGGCGGGCTCGACATTCAGCTCGTCTATTTCCGCGGCTTCGACGAGTGCCGCGCGTCCAAGTGGATATCCAACGCCGAGCGGCTGCGCGACGTCATGACCGGCATCGAGTGCCGGGGCGGGCTGACCCAGATCCGCAAGGTCCTGCGCCGGGCCATCGACGAGACGCGACGCGAGCGGGTCCAGGCGGTGGTCTATGTGGGCGACTGCATGGAGGAGGACGTCGATGCTCTGTGCGCGCGGGCCGGCGAACTCGGCCTTCTCAAGGTGCCCGTCTTCATCTTCCAGGAGGGGAATAACGGCCCGGCCTCTGCCGCGTTTTCAGAAATCGCGCGCCTGACCGGCGGCGCCCACCTGAGCTTCAGCGCCTCCGCGCCCGATGAACTGCGGCGCCTGTTGCGCGCGGTCGCGGTCTATGCCGCGGGCGGGCGCAAGGCCCTCGCCGACATGAGCGCGCGCGGCGAGAAGGGGGCTCAATTGCTGATCGGGAAGATGAGCTGAGATGCTCTGGCTGTTGCTGGGAGTGATCGCGCTCGGCGCCCTGGCGGTTGCCAGCCAGAGCTTCACCCGCGCCGATCCGGCCGTCCTCGCCCGGCGTCTGCGCATGGCCGGCGGCGTGGTCGTGCTTCTGATCGCGGGCGGGCTGGCGCTCAGGGGACTGTGGCCGATCGCCGGTCCGTTGGGTCTTTTCGGCCTCTCCCTGCTGGGCTACGGCGCTTTCCCGTTGGGCGGCGGCGCCGGTCGCGCCAAGCGCTCCTCGGGCCAGACATCGTCGGTTCGTACGGATTTCCTGAACCTGACGCTGGACCACGATTCCGGGGCGATCCACGGCGAGGTCCTGAAGGGCCGGTTCGCGGGCCGCTCCCTCGACGGGCTCGACGACGCGGAGCTGGGGGATCTGCTTTCGGAGGTCTCCGGCGATCCCGACAGCGTGGTGCTAGTCGAAGCTTATCTCGACCGCCGGATCCCCGGTTGGCGTGAACACTTCGACCAGGACCCGGGTGCGGGGCAGTCCGCTGCGGCGGGCTCGGGTGTCATGGGTGAAGAAGAGGCCTACGAGATCCTTGGTCTTCAGCCAGGCGCCAGCGAAGGGGAGATCCGCGCCGCGCATCGCCGGCTTATGAAGGGGCTCCACCCCGACCACGGGGGCAGCACGTTCCTTGCGTCGAAGATCAACGAAGCCAAACAGCGGCTTTTGGGCGGGCACTGACACGGTAGGTTTCCCCCTCGTCGGTACGGTCTTCTTTCCGGTGACTGCCGCGGGCCGCGGTTCGGCCCGCACGTCGCCGGCGGCGGTGCTCTCGGGTGCGGATGCTGATCCGGTGAGGCTGCTCATCGACCGCTTCTCCCGTCAGGAAGCCGGATTGAGTGCCCAGCAGGAGAGCTTCCGCTTCTTCAGCTGGGAGCAGGCCGACCAGGCCTCCGACTTGGTGGAGAAACCGGTGAAGCGGGCGCGGTAGAGCGTGGTCCCGTTCACGTCGACGGCTTCGGTGTAGAGGTCGCGGCCGCCCAGGACGTTGCTGTTCTTCTCCTGGGCCGCGCGCAGCAACGAGCGGGCCTCGCTCTCGCTCTGGGTCGCGGCGATCTGCACGTGCCAGCCACTCGGCGCAGCCGATGTCGGTTTCGGAGCGGCCGCCGCGGCGATCACCGTCTCCGTCGCCTCTTCGGCGTCCTCGGGGCTCTCGTAGGATCCGACGGCGTCGGTCGGCTCCATCGGGGCTTCCGAGGCCGCTTCCATGGCATCGGCGTGGACCGAGGCCGCATAGGCGGCGATCAGTTCCGGCGTCAGCGTGCGCGGCGTTCCGGTTGCCGGAGCCGCCAGCGGCTTGCCTTCTTCGACGGCCATGGTGGTGGCCTTCTGGACCGCCTGGGTCGCACCGGTGTCGGGCTCGGCGAGCGCGAGCGCCACCGGCATCGCCGGACGCGCGGCCGGAACCGGCACGTTGCGGGCGATCAGGGCGCCGCCGGCGCCGGGCCTGGCCTTCTTGATGTAAGTCGCGATCAGCTCTTCCATGTGGGCGTCGCGGGAGCGTCCGGTGCGGCCGCCGAAGACGGCCGCGACGATGTAGCGCCCGTCGCGCTTGACCGAAGTCACCAGGTTGAAACCCGACGCGTTGATGAAGCCGGTCTTGATGCCGTCCACACCCTCGACGCGGCCGAGAAGCCGGTTGTGGTTGCGGTGGGCGACGCCGCGATAGGTGAACGACCGGGTCTGGAAGTAGCTGTAATAGACCGGGAAGTTGCGCTGGATGGCGATGCCCAGCCGGATCTGGTCGCGGGCCGTTGTGACCTGCGCGCTGTTGGGCAGGCCGGAGGCGTTCTTGTAGGTGGTGGAGCTCATGCCGAGCCGGCGGGCGGTCCGGGTCATCCGCTCGGCAAAGGCGCCCTCGGAGCCGGAGATGTGCTCGGCCACGGCCGCCGCGACGTCGTTGGCCGACTTGGTGACCAGGGCGCGGATCGCATCGCGCGTCTCGATCGTCTGGCCCGGCTTGAAGCCGATCTTGGAGGGAACCTGCTTGGCGGCGTGCGCCGACACCTTGATCGGGGTGTCGAGGGCCATGCGGCCGGCGCGCAGCTCCTCGAAGACCACGTAAAGCGTCATGATCTTGGTCAGCGACGCCGGATAGCGCTTGGCGTCGGCGTGGCGCGCGAACAGCGTCTCGCCGGTGTTTGCGTCGACGACCATCGCCGCATATTTCGGATTGGCCGATGCCGTCTGGGCGGTCGCCGTCAGGCAGGCCAGGGTCAGGAGGATGGCTGCTGCGAAACGGAGGGCCGTCCTGGCCCAGTCTCCGCTCGTCGAGATGTGCCCGCTACTCATGAAGAACCCTTACTCGAACACTCTACTGTCGCCCCAACCGGAGACCGTTCTTGAATGCGGACGTCCGGCATCGATTGTGGGAACGGTACGTGGAAGCGGTTATCGGGCCGTAAACAGATCGCCTTTCATTCGAGCGGACCGGGTCTGCTGCAATGCAGCAAATCCCTTGACGGGGTTTGTGCACTGCGTGACACTCCGCCCCTACGGCACCGATATTTCATTCACGTCAGTCCATCAGGGGGCCCGATGACGCTCGGCTTCGACGACATCCAGAAAATGAATCAGCAGAATCTCGACCATGCGATGAAGTCGCTCGGCACGGCGAGCGAGGGCTTCCAGGCCATCGCCACCGAACTCGCCGACTACTCCAAGAAGAGCTTCGAGGACGGCACCGCCGCGCTCGACCAGGTCATGAACGCGCCCAGCGCGGAGAAGGCCTTCGAGGCGCAGGCGACCTACATGAAGTCGGCCTACGAGGGCATGGTCGCGGAGATGACCAAGCTCGGCGAGCTTTACGCCGGTATGGCACGGGACATGCAGAAGACGGCCCAGGCCGCCGTGAAGATGCCGGGCGCCTAGGACCGGTCGCCAGACACTCCGGTGGAGTGCGGATCTTCCTGAAGCCCGGCGCCCTCGCGCCGGGCTTTGTGTTTTGTGGGTAGATTTCCCGGGCGACGGGTCGGGTCCATTGCGCCTGCCAGTGAGCGCCTTACAATGTTGGAGAACGCTGCTTACATTTAGCGACAACAACGTCGCTTTCGGTGCGGCGGCGGCGCGGCTCCATCCCGCGTCGTTACAGAGAAGCGGCGGCGGGCGCAGTGCGACACCAGCCGCCGGAGCGTGTGAGATCGATGGTCGCCGGCGGGAGAGCGGAGTGCTCGGGCCGCGCGATCCCAACCTGACGGGCCGGAGATTGCTGGACCCATACGCCACCTATCACGACGGACCGAGCGCCATGCGGACTCAACCGATTGTGATGACGACACCATCCGACGACGACGACCAATCCGGGACCGTCGTCGTTACCCGTACGCGGCCGAAGACCAAACGGCCGAGCATGTATCGGGTGCTGCTGCTGAATGACGACTACACGCCGATGGAGTTCGTGGTGCACGTGCTCGAGCGGTTCTTCCAGAAGACCCGCGACGAGGCGACCCACATCATGCTCCACGTCCATCATCACGGAGTGGGCGAATGCGGCGTGTATACCTACGAAGTCGCGGAGACCAAAGTGACTCAGGTCATGGATTTCGCGCGCAAGCACCAGCATCCTTTGCAGTGCGTCATGGAGAAGAAGTGAGGAACCCTCGTGCCATCATTCTCCCGTAGTCTCGAAAAGGCGCTGCATCAGGCGCTCGCTTATGCCAACGAGCGCCATCAGGAATACGCCACACTGGAGCACCTTCTTTTGGCGCTCGTCGACGACCAGGATGCCGCCGCCGTGATGCGGGCCTGCAACGTCGACCTGGAAAAGCTGAGGCGGGACCTGGTCGAGTACGTTGATACGGAACTCGACAATCTGGTCACCGACACTGGCGACGATTCCAAGCCGACCGCCGGGTTCCAGCGCGTCATCCAGCGGGCCGTGATCCACGTCCAGTCCTCCGGACGGGACGAGGTGACCGGCGCCAACGTGCTGGTGGCGATCTTCGCCGAGCGCGAGAGCCATGCCGCGTTCTTCCTGCAGGAGCAGGACATGACCCGGTATGACGCGGTCAACTACATCTCCCACGGCATTGCCAAGCGGGCCGGCATGTCCGAGCCGCGCTCGTCGCGTGGGTCCGAAGAGGACCAGGCGACCGTGGAAGGCGGCGAGCGCGCCAAGCGCAAGACCGATGCTCTCGAAGCCTACTGCGTGAACCTCAACGAGAAGGCCGGCAAGGGGAAGATCGACCCGCTGATCGGGCGCGCCAGCGAGATCCGGCGCACGATCCAGGTCCTGTGCCGCCGCCAGAAGAACAACCCGCTGCTGGTGGGCGACCCCGGCGTCGGCAAGACGGCGATCGCCGAAGGTCTGGCCAAGCGGATCGTCGACGACGACGTGCCGGCGGTGCTCGCCGACGCCACCATCTTCGCCCTCGACATGGGCGCGCTTCTCGCCGGTACCCGCTATCGCGGCGACTTCGAGGAGCGGCTCAAGCAGGTCGTGAAGGAGGTCGAGGAGTATCCCGGCGCGATCATGTTCATCGACGAGATCCACACCGTCATCGGTGCGGGTGCGACCTCGGGCGGGGCCATGGATGCGTCGAACCTGCTCAAGCCGGCGCTGGCCTCCGGGTCGATCCGGTGCATCGGCTCGACCACCTACAAGGAGTATCGCCAGTTCTTCGAGAAGGACCGGGCGCTGGTCCGCCGCTTCCAGAAGATCGACGTCAGCGAGCCGTCCGTGCCGGACACGATCGAGATCCTCAAGGGGCTGAAGCCCTATTTCGAGGACTATCATTCGATCCGGTTCACCAACGACGCCATCAAGGCGGCGGTGGAGCTGTCGGCACGGTACATCAACGACCGCAAGCTGCCGGACAAGGCGATCGACGTGATCGACGAGACCGGGGCGTCGCAGATGCTTCTGCCGGAGGCGCGTCGGCGCAAGACCGTCGGCGTCAAGGAGATCGAGGCGACGATCGCCACCATGGCGCGGATCCCGCCGAAGTCGGTGTCGAAGGACGATGCGGAGACGCTGCGCAATCTCGACGAGAACCTGAAGCGCGTGGTCTACGGCCAGGACGAGGCGATCGACAAGCTCTCCTCCGCGATCAAGCTGGCCCGGGCCGGCCTGCGCGAGGCGAACAAGCCGATCGGCAACTATCTGTTCTCCGGTCCGACCGGCGTCGGCAAGACCGAGGTCGCCCGCCAGCTGGCGTCGACACTCGGGGTGGAGCTCCTGCGCTTCGACATGTCGGAGTACATGGAGCGTCACACCGTGTCGCGGCTGATCGGTGCGCCTCCGGGCTATGTCGGCTTCGACCAGGGCGGCCTGCTGACCGACGGGATCGACCAGCATCCGCACTGCGTGCTGCTCCTCGACGAGATCGAGAAGGCGCATCCGGACCTGTTCAACATCCTTCTGCAGGTCATGGATCACGGCAAGCTGACCGACCACAACGGCAAGCAGATCGACTTCCGCAACGTCATCCTGATCATGACGACCAATGCGGGCGCAGCCGATCTCGCCCGGGCGCCGATCGGCTTCAACCGGAGCAAGCGGGAAGGCGACGACCAGGAAGCGATCAACCGGCTGTTCACGCCGGAGTTCCGCAACCGTCTCGACGCCATCATCCCGTTCCGGAACCTGCCGGCGGATGTGGTCCATCAGGTCGTCACCAAGTTCGTCATCGAGCTGGAAGCCCAGCTCGCCGACCGCAACGTGACGTTTGAGCTGTCCGATGCCGCGGTCTCCTGGCTGGCGGAGAAGGGCTACGACGAGCAGATGGGCGCCCGCCCCCTGGGCCGCGTGATCCAGGAGCACATCAAACGGCCGCTGGCCGACGAGGTGCTGTTCGGCAAGCTGATGAAGGGCGGCACCGTGAAGGTCGACGTCGGCGAGAAGGAGGACGGGTCCACCGGCCTCACCCTCGAGGCGATCGCCGACGAGGCCGCCAAGGCCAAGCCGCCGGCCAAGCCGAAGAAGAAGGCCGCCGCGCCCAAGAAGGGCAAGGGCGGCTCCGGGTCGGGCGGCGGCTCCAAGTCGGGCGGCTCGAACTCCGGAGGCTCCAACTCCGGCGGGTCGGGCGGTGTTCCGGCCAAGCAGTCCAAGGGCAGCTTCGTGCCGAAGGTGCCGCTGACCCAGTAACGGGCTCGCCGGCGCGACCGGCATTGATCCTATCGGAAGTGAGAAAGCGCCGGTCCCCTGGGCCGGCGCTTTTTTGCATGGCTGTGGGGCGCCCCCGGGGCTGGGGCGGGTGGCACAACTGTGCTACCGGCAGGTGTCCCTTCGTCGACATCGATATCAGCGCGTGTCCGAGACCCCACCCCCCTTGTCACCGGCGCAATGGTTCCTGAAAGGAACCGCCAAGATGGTGTCGATCCCGGCGCTGGTCCTGATGGCCGCCCAGGTCGGGTTCGCGGCCCTGGCGCGGGATGCGGGGCTGAGCCTCGTCGAGATGGTGATGGTGGCAACGATGGTCTGGGCGCTGCCGGCGCAGATCGTGTTCGTCGGCTCGGTCTTGAACGGTGCGGGCTGGCTGGCCACAGCGCTTGCCATCAGCTTTTCCTCGATCCGGTTCCTGCCGATGCTGATGGCCTGGACCCCGGTCGTCCGTGACGAACGCACCTCGAAGCTCTCGCTGCTGGCGGTCTCGACCTATGTGGCCGTGACGTCCTGGGTCTTCAGCATGTCGGAGCTTCCGAAAACGCCACGCCACGCGCGACTGCCCTATTTCGCCGGCTTCGCAGCGGCCCTGCTGACCGTCAATCTCGTCGCGGCGAGCTTCGGCTATCTCGTCATTGGACAGGTCAGCGGCTGGGTCTCGGCGGTCCTTCTGATGATGACCCCCCTCTACTTCCTTCTCACCATGTCCGGTGCCGGACGGGTGAAGGCGGATCATCTGGCGATGATCTTCGGCCTGGTCATCGGACCGGTCCTGCACGCGACCGGGTTCGACTTCGACATCCTCGTCGCGGGCCTCGTCGGAGGGACGCTCGCCTATCTCGGCGGCCGTTTCTGGAAGGCCCGGACATGAGCGGGGCGACCGAACTCGATTTTGCCGGGCTGGGTCCGTTCCTGACGATCCTGATCATCGCCGCGCTTCCGACCCACATCTGGCGGTGGCTCGGGGTGCTGTTCGCCGGGCGGCTGACGGAAGAGTCGGAGATCTTCATCTGGGTGAAGGCGGTGGCGATCGCGCTGCTGGCGGCGCTGATCTCCCAGTTGATCCTGTTTCCGAACGGCGCGCTGGCGGACGTTCCGATGCTCGTTCGGGTCGCGGGAGCAGCAATCGGCCTTGCGGTCTATTTCGCCACCCGGCGGACGCTGGTTCTCGGGCTTCTGGCCGGCGAGGCGATCATCGCCGCCGGCTGGTTTCTGCGCTGAGCGCGGAGGTCCAGCCAGTGAGGACCGGGTCCGGGTCTTTCCCTCAGGCGCCGGCGAGCGCCGCCTTCATCTTGTCGGCCTGCTCCTGAAGCATGTCCTGGTCGGCCATGTCGCCGGTGTGGGGGCGTAGCGCGACGCCCTCGTAGCGCGGCAGCACGTGGACATGGGTGTGGAACACCACCTGTCCGCCGGCGCTTTCGCAGAAATTCTGGATGGTGACGCCATCGGCGGAGAAGGCCTGCATCGCGGCCCGCGCCAGCCGCTGGGCGGTCGCCATGGTGGCCGCCAGATCCTCCGGCGCGATGTCGAGGATGTTGCGTGACGGCGCCTTCGGGATCACGAGGCAATGGCCGTCCGACCGGGGCATGATGTCCATGAAGGCGAAGGTGCTGTCGTCCTCGTAGATCTTGATCGCCGGGAGTTCGCCACGAAGGATCCTGGCGAAGACGTTGCTGTCGTCATAAGCGGTCATGGCGCCTCTCCAAACGGTTGATGGCCGGTCGCGATCTGCGAGCCGCAGGACGCTACAAGATCCGCCCGGCCGGTCAAGTCGCCGTCAGCGGTCGTCGCCGCCGCGCTTGTAGGGCGCGTGCTCCAGCAGGAATTCCCGCTCCGCCGAAATCGCCTGGCGCTCGCGCTCCAGATAGTCGGCGATCGCCCGGCGCAGCCCCGGGTGCAGGATAAAGTGGGCGGACCGGGTGATGTGGGGCTCATAGCCGCGGGCGAGCTTGTGCTCGCCCTGGGCGCCGGCTTCCACGCGGGTCAGACCGTGGGCGAGCGCAAAGTCGATGGCCTGGTAGTAGCAGATTTCGAAGTGCAGGAACGGGTGGTCCTCCAGACAGCCCCAGTAGCGGCCATAGAGCGTTTCGGACCCGATCAGGTTGAGCGCGCCGGCAATCGCATGGCCTTCGTGCCGGGCGAAGACCAGGGCCACCCGGTCGGCCATCTTCTCGCCGAGCGCGGAGAAGAAGGCGCGGTTCAGATAGGGTTGGCCCCATTTCCGGGCGCCGGTGTCCATATAGAAGGCGAAGAAGTCGTCCCAGTGGGCTTCGGTGAGGTCGGCGCCCGTCACCCATTCGATTTCGAGGCCGGCTGCGAGCGCGTCGCGCCGCTCCCGCCGGATCTGCTTGCGCTTGCGCGAGGACAGGGCGGCCAGAAATCCGTCGAAGTCGCCATAGTTGCGGTCGATCCAGTGGAACTGGACGTCGGTACGGGCGAGATAGCCGCGGTCGAGGAGGTCGGTCCAGTCTTCCTCGAACAGAAAGGTGGCATGGACGGAGGACGCGTCGGCCTGAGCGGCGAAGGCGGCGAGGCCTTCGCCCAGATGCGCCTTCAGCGTCTCCGCATCCTCGCCGCGCCCGACCAGTAGCCGCGGACCGGTCACCGGCGTGAAGGGCACGGAGACCTGGAGCTTCGGATAGTAGGTGCCGCCGGCGCGCTCGAAGGCATCGGCCCAGCCATAGTCGAACACGTACTCGCCGCGCGAATGGGTCTTCAGATAGCTGGGGGCGGCCGCCCGGATGACCCCGTCCGCGTCCTCGATCAGAAGCGGACGCGGATACCAGCCCGCCTCCGGCCCGACGCAGCCGGTCTCCTCCAGAGCGGACAGGAAATCGTGATCGACGAACGGATCGTAGGCATGGGGCGGCGTGCCGTCCTGGACCAGGGCGCCGCCCTTGCGCGTCCAGCCGGGGTTGGCCAGTGCGTTCCAGACGTCCCGGTCGACCGAGGAGACGCCTCCGGCTGCCTTGAGAACGAGGTCGGATGGGGCGGAGGGGTCAGCGGACATGGCGGCTCGATGATCGGGATAATCGGAACGGGCGATCGTCGCTTATGGTCATAGGGTAAGCGCTGGCTGCCCGGTCTCAAGGGCCGGGCCCGACTTTGGTCGTGCGAATTGCGTGCCGGGTCACGGCAGGAAGCCCTCGAAGATGATCTGGTCGGCGGTCTTTTCTGCGTGGGCGCGTTCGACGCCGGTCCGCACGGTCCAGGCGAGAAGCGGTGTCCCGTAGATCCGGCGGGCAAGGCTCGGGACCACCGCCGGCAGGTCGCTCACCGCATAGGCGATGAAATTCGGGCGGGTCCGCGGCGCGTGCAGGAGATGGGTGAGGGCGAAACGCTCCAGCACCGACAGAGGCGGTCCGCCGGGCGCACTGGCGAAATCGCAGGCGAGGATGCCGTGGGGGCGTTCCGGCAGCAGGCGGCGGCTGGCGGCGACCAGCTCCGGGTCGAACGACATGAGGGCGACCGGGCCGTCATACCCGTTGAGAACGGCCGCCGTCTCCTCGGCCAGCGCCGGCAACGCCTCGCGGCGCCACCCCGATTTCAGTTCGAGAAACAGCGGAACGCGGCCGGCAACGGCTTCAAGGAGACGCTCCAGGGCGGGGATCGGCTCGCTCCCACCGCGCAGCGTCAGCTCCGCAAGCTCCTCCGAGGTGCGCCGGGCGAGCAGCCCGTCGGCGCTGGTCATCCGCTCCAGGGTGGCATCGTGAAACACCATGGGCGTGCGGTCGGCTGAGAGCTGCAGGTCGACCTCGATGGCATAGCCGTGCGCGATCGCGGCCTCGGCGGCCGCGATCGAGTTTTCCGGGGCGTCACTTCCGTACAGCCCCCGATGGGCGATCGGTCGCGCCGTGAGCCAGTCGGGCGCCGTCACCGGTGCCGCTCCGCCTGTCCGCTCACGCGATCTCGAAAATCGCCTCGACCTCGACGGCGACGCCGAAGGGGAGGGCAGCAACGCCCACCGCCGAGCGGGAGTGGCGGCCGCGGTCGCCCATGGCTTCCACAAAGAAGTCGGAGGCGCCGTTGATGACCTTGGGCTGCTCGGTGAAGTCGGGCGTGGAATTCACGAAGCCGACGACCTTCACCAGACGCGCGATCGCCTCCAGGTCGCCCATGCCGGCCTTGGCCTGGGCCAGCACGTTGATGGCGCACAGCTTGGCCGCCGCCTGGCCCTTCTCGACGTCGTAATCGGCACCGAGCTTGCCCACGTGCTCCAGGCCGTTCGGTCCCATCGGGATCTGGCCGGAGATGAACAGCAGCGAGCCGGTGCGCACATAGGGCATGTAGTTGGCCGACGGGGTCGACGGGGTGGGCAGCTCGATACCAAGCTCGGCCAGTCGGCTTTGGATGCTGTCGGCCATGGCGGCGTCTCCATTGCTTCGGACATGAGGATCCAGGGTGAGCGGATCGCGGGCCGAAGCCGACGGGCGATCCGGGTTCTCGGCAGAATGCGGTGTCCGGACCGCTCCCGCCATTGTGACCATCCGTCCTTCTTGAAGAATGCAGCGCGGCGCGGCAAGAGCCTGATCGGCAAGGCATGTTGACGCGCCGGTGGTTGTGCGTGGACGGAGCGCTTGCATTGGTCCCGCGGGACCGGCCACTCTATGCTGGCCGCACGCTCCTGGACCGTGTGCTGGGAACCAAGTTGGGGAAGTACCATGCGTTCACTGATTGCCGCGATCGCCGCGTGCCTCGTGATGTCGGTCGGACCGGCGGCCGTTGCGGCCGACGAGGCCGGATCGGACGATGTCGCGGCCGGGCTTCTGGCGCACCGGGCCGTCTACGACATCGCGCTGGGCGACGCGAGCTCGTCCGCCGACATCTCGTCGGTGTCGGGGCGGCTGGTGTTCGAGGTCACCGGTGCGCCGTGCGAAGGCTTCACGGTCAACAGCCGCTTCGTCACCAGGATTGACGACCAGGACGGCGGCCGCCGGGTCACCGACCTGCGCTCCAGCACCCACGAATCCGGCGACGGCGACCGCTTCCAGTTCCTGAGCCGCACCTTCGTCGGCCAGCGGCTGCAGCAGGAGGCCAAGGGGTCCGCCAGCCAGGAGGACGACGGTATCTCCGTCGAGCTCTCCCAGCCCGAAGAGGCGACGTTCCGGATGCGGGGCGACGTTCTCTTCCCGACCCAGCACCTGATCCGCGTCATCGAGGCGGCCCGGGCCAACCAGCGGATCCTGGAAGCCGATCTCTATGACGGCTCCGACGACGGCCGGCAGATGTACACGACCACCGCCGTCATCGGCGGGGAGAGCGACGCGCCGGTGGGCGAGGCGGACGACCGGCTGTCGGAAGCGGTCGGAGCCACCCGGCACTGGCCGGTGAGCCTCTCCTATTTCGACCTGTCGGCCGGCGAGGCAGGCGAACTGACGCCGGTCTATACGCTCCAGTTCCAGCTCTACGAGAACGGGGTGAGCCGCGCTCTGACCCTCGATTACGGCAATTTCAGCCTGACCGGCACGCTGGTCGAGCTGGACCGTCTGCCGAAGACGAGCTGTAATTAAGTCCGCCCGATAGGCTGGGAAAATGATCGCGCTTCAGTGCTTGAAGCAATTTTCGCGATGCCACTCGAGAAATTTCGGATGAGGCTGGTCCGCACGTCTCTTGGGCACAATCGCGTGTCCGGTCGGGTTGATGAATTTTTCGATCTCGTCGCGGTTGTTAGACTGTCGCGAAATTAGGATCTGAAGGTTATCATCTAGGCTGATCAAACCGCGGTCGAACATCCAGTGGGCGGTTCCTGATAGCGCCAGCCCGTTTTGGATGCTGTCGGGGCCGTCTGCCTCGACGGGTCGAATATGCGCCGCGTCCACCTCGGCGCGGCCGCCGCCATTGATGAACCGCAGACCGGTGATGGCGCACCTCTGGTCATAGGCCCGCAAAATCAGTTTCCTGAAGATGCGGTCGCGCACCGGGCGTGATGTGATCTGAAGCAGACGGTCTCGCGGCTGCTCGAAGACAAATGGCGCCTGGTCCTCCGCGAAGCCCAGCCCATCTAGCTGTTCATCAAGGCGAGGAAGGACAGGCTCTTCTTCAAATCCAGCGAGATCGAGGATTCGGAAGAAGTCGGCTTCAGAAATCGGTCTTACAGCTCGCTGAGCTCGTCCTGATGCTCGACCAGCATCGTTGAGAACGCCTCGTTCATGCGGGACACCCTGATGGTCGCGAAACGGAACGGGATTAGGGAACTCCAAGAATGACCCCGGCCGAATGATCGCAAGGAACATGTCGCGTGTTTCTGGGTCAGGTTCTATTCGCTCCACCTGAGCGACAGCGTAATATCCCTTCGTATTCGGAACCTTCGTTGGTTCGTAGTAGATGACCCAATTGCCGGCAATGTCTTGGGCTGGTCGGAAATAAGTAAGCGGGAATTGGTATTGCTCGGCTGGTGTGTCGTCATAGCGCGAGTCCGAGCGGTGAATGAAAACACCATAGCCCATTCGTCCGCCCCCATCAGTTTCCGTCCATCCCCAGCAGGGCGATGTTAAAGAACTGATTCCGCGAAGCAAATTGAATTGGGTGGATCTCCGAGCTCAAGTGTGATCCTCCCCTTTCGCCCGTCCGCGGCGGTCGCTTCCAAACGTCAGGCCCAGCTCCACCGACGCCTCGCCGTAGCGGCCGCGCAGGCGGTCGACAGCCAGTTCCGCGGCGGCGCGTTTCGCCCGCTCCGGCTCCAGCAGGTCGTCCGGGTCGGCGTTGACCGCCGGTTCCAGCTCCGAGACGCCGATCCCGATCAGGCGGAACGCGCGTCCGTCGGTTTCTTTGGACAGAAGGTCGGCGCCGGTCCGGTAGATCCGGTCGGCGAGCCGGGTGGCGTCGGAGAGCTGCCGGCTACGGGTGACCGTGCGGAAATCGCGCGTCTTCAGCTTCAGCGTCACCGTGCGGCCTGCGATCTCCTGGGCCTTCAGCCGGGCGGAGACCTTTTCGCTGAGCCGGCGCAGGATCGGCGCCAGCGTCTCGAAAGCGGAGATATCGCTCTCGAATGTGGTTTCGGACGACACGCTCTTGCGATTGTCCACCGGATCGACGGGGCGGTCGTCGATGCCCCGGGCGAGCCGTCCGAGCCGCGGCCCCTGGGCGCCCAGGCGCCGCAGCAGGGTTTCCTGGGAGGCGGTCTGCAGATCCCGGATCAGGCGGAAGCCGGCCTCCCGCAGCGTCCGGTCCATGGCGGGGCCGACGCCGGGCAGCCGGTTCACCGGATCGTCGGCGAGCCGGTCCACGGCCTCCGCCTGATCGATCACGACGAAGCCGCGGGGCTTGTCGAGATCGGAGGCGTATTTGGCAAGGAACTTGTTGGGCGCGAGCCCGATCGAGACGGTGATCCCGATCTCGCTCTCAACCCGGCTGGCGAAGCGGGCGAGCACCTCCGCCGGGCGGGCGCGATGCAGCCGCTCTGTCCCGGTCAGGTCGAGAAAGGCCTCGTCGATGGAGATCGGCTGAACCAGCGGCGTCAGATCGGTCATCAGGGCCCGGATCTCGCGGGCGACGGCCGCGTACTTCGTCATGTCGGGACGGATCACCACCGCATCCGGACAGGCCTCCAGCGCCTTGAACATCGGCATGGCCGAGCGCACGCCGGAGATGCGCGCGAGATAGCAGGCGGTGGAGACGACGCCGCGCCGCCCGCCGCCGATGATCAGCGGCTTTTCGCGCAGCGACGGGTCGTCGCGCTTCTCGATGGCCGCATAGAAGGCGTCGCAGTCTACATGGGCGATCGAGAGGTCCTGGAGCGATCGGTGGGCGACCACCCGCGGGCTGCGACAGGAGGGGCAGCGAAGGGCGGCTGCGCTTTGCGCGGCAAAGCTGGTATGACAGTCGCGACACAGTCCGGGTATCGACACCGGCTCCGTCCCTTTCGAACCCGCATCGCGGCGCCCGCTACGGTTCACATCCGCCCCACGGCCTCTATCATGCGCCGGTTCGGATGCGATTCGATAGCAGCCGTTCCAGCCTTGTCCCGGGGGGTTTATGGCCAAACGCGTTCTGATCGTGGAAGACAACGAGCTCAATATGAAGCTCTTCCACGACCTTTTGGAGGCGTCGGGCTACGAGGTCGTGGAAAGCCGAAACGGCACCACGGCGATCGAGCTTGCCCGCTCGGAACGGCCGGACCTCATCATCATGGACATTCAGCTTCCCGAGGTCTCCGGCCTGGACGTCACCCGGCAGATCAAGGCGGACGACGAGCTGAAGGCGATCCCGGTGATCGCGGTCACCGCCTTCGCCATGAAGGGGGACGAGGAACGCATCCGCCAGGGCGGCTGCGAAGCCTATCTCTCCAAGCCGATCTCGGTGGACAAGTTCCTGGAAACGGTCAGCACGTTCATCAAGACGGACTGAGCCGGGGCTGCAACGCAAACGCAAAAAGCGCCGGACGGACATGCCGCGCGGCGCTTCGGGCGAATTCGGAAGATCGATCAGGTGCAGGCGGACGATGGAGCGTCCGCCGCAGGCCCTATTTGATCTTCGCTTCGCGGAACTCGACGTGCTTCTTCGCGACCGGGTCGTACTTCTTCTTCACCATCTTCTCGGTCATGGTACGCGAGTTCTTCTTGGTGACGTAGAAGAAGCCGGTGTCGGCGGTCGACACGAGGCGAATCTTGATGGTCGTGGCCTTTGCCATGTGCGGCAGTCCTCGGCGCTGGTCTGGTCTGGGACGAAGCGGCCCGGGCCGCCAGTCGGCTCCACGGGCGCGAAATTCGTGAAGGGCGAAACCTAGTCGCCGCCGCGGCAAAGTCAAGCCGCAAGTGCGCCTCACCCGGAGACGGTGGATGCCCTGCGCAAGCGGCTGCCGGCCAGCACCGCGTAGGCCAGGAAGAAGGTGCCGACGACGACGCTGAAGCCGTGCGGCGTCCACAGGTCCAGCCCCAGCCCGATCAGGGCGGGCCCGATCAGCATCCCGGCCGCGTACATCATCACCACGGCGGAATTGGCGGAGGCGAGTTCGGTGCCGGTGAAGCGCGCGCCCAGATGGGTGAGGCCGACGGTGTAGAGACCGCCGATGATGCCGCCCCAGACGAACAGGATGGCGAGCAGCAGGAGCAGGTTCGCGCTCGCCAGCGGCAGGAGCAGGGCACCGCCCACGCCGATCAGGGCGCAGAGAAACAGGATCAGCCGGCGGTCCATCCGGTCCGCCAGGAGGCCGATGGGGATCTGCGTCACCACGTTGCCCAGCGCGAGGGCGGAGACGAGCAGGGCCGCCTGGCCCTCGGAAAACCCCTGGGCAAGACCGTAGAGCGGCAGAAGCGACATGCTGCCCGATTCCACCGCGCCGAAGGCGGCGACCGCGAACACGGCTGCCGGGGCGATGAGCACGAAGGAGAGGACGTTGGTGGTCGGCCGGTCCAGGCCCGTCGGCGACTGATCGGCAACCACCGCCATCGGGACGACGGCTGCCAGAAAGACCCCCGAGCCGATCAGAAACGGCAGGATACCGCTCGATCCGACCAGTCCGAGCACGGCCGGGCCGGCGGCGAATCCGATGGAGAGCACCGTCGCGTAAATGCCGATGGCGAGGCCGCGCTTGCCCTCCGGCGCGAGCGCGTTGATCCAGAACTCGCAGACGGCGAAGGCGGCCGTGGCGCAGGCATAGAAGACGAAGCGCAGCGGAAACCACGCCCAGAATTCGGTGAGGAGATAGAACAGCGGAAACAGCACCGCCATCAGGGCGAAGGCCACGAGCGCCACCCGCGACGCGCCGGCGAAGCTGACGAGGGCCGGGATAAGCAGCGGCACCGTCAGCGAGGCGATGCCGCCCACCGCGGAATTCACGCCGATCATGGTCGTGCTGACGCCGCGGTCTTCCAGCACCAGCGACAGGAGCGGCATGCCGAGACTGATCGACATGCCGACGGCGGTCATCGAGATGATGGCCGCGATCACCGCCCGCCACGAGCCGCCATCGGGAACCGTCGCGCCCGTCTCCGGTGTCATGGCGGTCAGACGACCTCTCGGATGAAGCCCTTGCCGCGCCAGCGATAGAACGAGATCGGAACGACCTGTTTCAGGTCGGGATCGGTCTTCAGCCGCTCCCGGAGTTCGTCGATGACCACGGTGGTGACTGTTGGCATGTCCAGGTCGGCGATATCCTCAAGCGGCACCCACTGGACCTCCTCCAGCTCGCCGGAGGGTCCGACATTGTCGGGCAGATGATCGACGATCCGGTCGGCCGAAATCGCGAAGAAGCGCGTGTCGAACCGGCGTGGACGCCGCGGCGGGGTGATCGCGCGCGCCACGAGCCGGAACGGGGCGAGGTCGGGGAGCAGCGACCGTTCGGCGAAGGCCGCCCAGTCGTCGCCCGCGGGCTTGCGGTCGGCCTTGGCGCCGATGAAGAGACCCGCCTCCTCGTAGGTTTCCCGGATGGCGGTGACGGCGAGGGCACGGGCACGGGCCGCCGATTTCGGTGACCGCATCTTCGCCATCACCTGATCCCGGGTGGCGTCGTCATAGTCGCTGGCCACGGGAATGCGGGAATCGGCCGGATCGACGCGCCCGCCGGGGAACACGAACTTGCCCGGCATGAAGGCGTGGCCCATGTGGCGCTTGCCCATGAGGACGCGGGTGGTTTTTCCGGAGCGGTCCAGGATCAGCAGCGTCGCGGCGTCTTTGGGACGCCGGTTCGGATTGTCCATCGCCCGCTCGGTCGCCGTCAGACGCGCCGAGAAGTCCGTCACTGGCGCGCCTCTGCGGCCGGATCCGGAATAGGGCCTTCCGGTGGCGCGTTGGGATCGAAGCCGTGCATGTGGAGCGCCCACTGATAGGCGACCAGCGCGCCCTTGATCGGGCGCAGAAGCGCAAGACAGGAAATCAGGGTGAGCGGACCCCAGAGCAGCGCGTGGGCCCACATCGGAGGCTGGAACGCGACCTCGACCGATAGCACCAGGCTCACGATGACGTGGCCCACGATCACGATGGTGAAATAGGGCGGCGCGTCGTCGGCGCGGTGGTGGAAGAGTTCCTCGCCGCAGGACGGGCAGTGGTCGCGCACGGTCAGGTAGCCCTGAAACATCGATCCGACGCCGCAGGCCGGGCAACGGCACTTGGCTCCCCGCAGCATGGCCGGAAGAACCGGGCGCTCGGGAAGTTCCTCGGGCAGCGTGCCGAACGTGGAGTGGGACTGCGATGTCATGCGCGAACCTTTCGTCGTCCCTTGGGCGGGCCGGTCCGCTTGCGAGCGCTTGCGGCCGGCTTCTTCGTGCGAGACTTCGACCCTTGATAGCGGCCTTCGCCCAGAAGCTCAAACCGTAGCGCGCCGGCGAACGGGGCTGCTTCGACAAGCCGCACGTCGACCCGGTCGCCGAGCCGGTAGCGCGTCTTGGACCGGTCTCCGATGAGGGAGCGGGCGCTTTCCTCGTATCGGAAATATTCCTGGCCGAGCGTGGAAATCGGGATGAAGCCGTCCGCGCCGCTGTCGTCCAGGGCGACGAACAGGCCGGCCCGGGTCACGCCGACGATCCGGCCGGAAAACTCCGCGCCGACGTGATCCACGAGCCACAGGGCGATCAGCCGGTCGATGGTTTCGCGCTCGGCCGCCATCGCGCGGCGTTCGGCTGCGGACAGCTCGCCGCCGAGCACGTCGAGCTTCGCCGCTTCCTCGTCGGTCAGGCCGTCCTTGCCCAGCCGGCAGGCGCGGATCAGCGCGCGGTGCACGATCAGGTCCGCATAGCGGCGGATCGGCGAGGTGAAGTGGGCGTAGCGGCGCAGATTGAGACCGAAATGGCCGATGTTCTGCGGCGCATATTCCGCCTGGGCCTGGCTGCGCAGCACCACTTCGCTGACCAGGTGCGCATTCTCGGTGTCGGCGACCTTGTGCAGGATGCCGTTGAACTGGGACGGGCGGAGGTTGCCGACCTTCGGGAACTTCATGTCGATGGTGGACAGGAAGTCGCGCAGGGCGGCGAGCTTCTCCTGGCTCGGGTTGTCATGGATCCGATAGAGCAGATCGATGTCGGCCTTCTCGCAGGTCTCCGCCGCGCAGACGTTGGCCTGGATCATGAACTCCTCGATCAGCTTGTGAGCGTCGAGGCGGTCGGGCGTGATGATCCGGTCGACGGTGCCGTCGGGCTTCAGCAGGATCTTGCGTTCCGGCAGGTCGAGGTCGAGCGGTTCGCGGGCGTCGCGGCCCTTCATGAGGCAGCCATAGGCAGCCCAGAGCGGCTTCAGGACCGGCTCCAGAAGCGGCTCGGTCTTCTCGTTCGGCCGGCCGTCGATCGCCGCCTGGGCCTCCTGATAGGAGAGCTTGGCGGCGGAGCGCATCATGATCCGGTGGAAGCTGTGGCCGCTTTTGCGTCCCGACTTGTCGAACACCATCCGGACGGCCATGGCCGGCCGGTCCTCGCCCTCGCGGAGCGAGCACAGGTCGTTCGACAGCCGCTCCGGCAGCATCGGCACCACGAAATCCGGGAAATACACGGAGTTGCCGCGTTTCTCCGCTTCCAGGTCGATCTGCGAACCGGCCGTCACGTAATGGGCGACGTCGGCGATCGCCACGCGCACCACCACGCCGTCCTTGTTGTTCGGGTCGGTGTCCGGCTCGGCGTGGACGGCATCGTCGTGATCCTTGGCGTCGGCCGGATCGATGGTGATCAGCGGAATGTCACGCCAGTCCTCGCGGCCGTCGAGCGCGGTCACGGGGGTGGCCTTCTCGGCCGCCTTGATCACCGCCTTCGGAAATTCGTGCGGGATGCCATGGGAGTGGATCGCGATCATCGAGACCGCGCGCTCAGACGACATGGAGCCGATGCGCTGAACCACCTTGGCCTTGGCCGGCCCGTAGCGACCGGCGCGCTTGACCTCGACCTCCACCAGCTCGCCGTCCTGGGCGTCGCCGATGTCGTCGGGATCGAGCACCAGCTCCTTCTGCTTCTTGTCGATGGGCGCAAGCTGGGCGCCGCGACCGGTGTCGTGGAGCACGCCGAGAACCCGCGCCGGCTTCTTGGCGATCACCTTGATCACCTTCGCCGTCTGCTGCGGGTCGGTGTCGGTGCCTTCGCGGATGCGGGCGAGAACCCGGTCGCCGACGCCGGGAGCGGGACCCGGACGGCCACGGCCCTTGCGCTCCGACACCACGATGACCTTCGGCGCGGGGCCGTGCTCGTCCTCGTTCCACTCGGCCGGCTCGCCGACCAGCTCGCCGTCGTCGGTGCGGCCGGAGAGGTAGAGGACGGTGACGCTCGGCAGAACGCCCGGGCGCTCGAGGCGGCGACCGCGGCGCTCGACCAGCCCCTCGTCATCGAGCTCGCGCAGAAGCTTCTTCAGCCCGATGCGCTGGTCGCCCGTCACGTTGAAGGCTCGCGCGATCTCACGCTTGCCGGTCGCGCCGGGATTTTCGGCAATGAACTTGAGGACCTCCTCGCGGGAGGGGAGTCGATTTTCTTTTTTCGTTTTCTGTTTTGGGGCCACAGAGGCCTCGTCAGTCGTTGGAGGTTTTGGCGGAGCGGGCGCGTGTGGTCTTGCCCGCTGTCTTTCCGGCCGATTTGGTCGACCGGGACTTGCTTGAAGTGGTGCCTTTCTTCGCCGATGTCGAGGCCTTGGCCTTCGACTTCGTTCCGCCGGCCTTCTTCGCCGGGCCGGCCTTGGCTTCCAGAAGGGCCACCGCCTCCTCCATCGTCAGCGACTGGGGGTCCTTGTCCTTCGGCAGCGTCGCGTTGACCTTGCCGTGGTTCACGTAGGGGCCGTACTTGCCGTCCTTCACGCTCACCGGTCCGCCGGCGGTCGGATGCTCGCCCAGCGCCTTGAGTTCGGCCGCGGCGTTGCGGCCCTTGCCGCCCTTTTCGCGCTTTTCCGCGATCAGCGAGACCGCACGGTTGAGGCCGACGGAGAAGACCTCCTCCACCGAATCCAGGTTGGCGTAGGTCTTGTCGAGCTTCACGAACGGACCGTAGCGGCCGATGCCGGCCGTGATCGGATTGCCGGTCTCCGGATCGGTGCCCACTTCGCGCGGCAGCGCCAGCAGCTTCAAGGCGTCTTCCAGGCCGACCTGGTCGGGGCTCCAGCCCTTGGGAAGGGTCGCCCGCTTCGGCTTCTCGCCGTCGCTGCCGGCCTCGCCGAGCTGGAGATAGGTGCCGAACCGGCCAGAGCGGAGCGACACTTCGAGCCCGGTTTCCGGGTCGGTGCCGAGCACCTTGGGTCCGTCACTTTCGGCTTCCGCCTCGTCGTTCGACTGGGCGAGCTGGCGGGTGAAGCGGCAGTCTGGATAGTTCGAGCAGCCGATGAACGCGCCGTAGCGGCCGAGCTTCAGGGAGAGGCGGCCTTCGGCGCAGGACGGGCAGGCGCGGGGATCGCCGCCATCGGCGCGCTTGGGGAAGATGTGGTCGCCGAGGATCTCGTTCAGGGAATCCAGAACGTCGGCGACGCGCAGCTCCTTGGTCTCGTCGACGTGAGCGGAGAATTCCTGCCAGAACTCGCGCAGCACCTCCTGCCAGGCGAGATCGCCGTTGGAGATCTTGTCGAGCTTCTCCTCCAGGCTCGCCGTGAAGTCGAACTCCACGTAGCGCTCGAAGAAGGACTCCAGGAAGGCGGTGACCAGGCGGCCCTTGTCCTCCGGCACCAGCCGGCGCTTGTCGAGCACCACATAGCCCCGGTCCCGCAGCACGGCCATGGTGCTGGCATAGGTCGACGGACGGCCGATGCCGAGCTCCTCCATCTTCTTGATGAGGGTGGCCTCGGTGTAGCGCGGCGGCGGTTCGGTGAAGTGCTGCTTGGTTTCGATCGCGGTCTTTTTGGGCTTCTCCCCGCTCTCGATCGGCGGCAGACGGCCATCGCCGTCGTCGTCCTCGTCGTCCCGGCCCTCCTGGTAGAGGGTGAGGAAGCCGTCGAACTTGATCACCTGGCCGGTGGCGCGCAGCTCTGCGCTGCGGCCGCCGCCGGTGGCGGCGATCTCGACCGTGGTGCGCTCGATCTCGGCCGATTCCATCTGGCTGGCCACGGCGCGCTTCCAGATCAGCTCGTAGAGCTTGGCCTGGTCGGCATCGAGGCTGCGCGCCAGATCCTTCGGCCGGCGCGACACGTCGGTCGGCCGGATCGCCTCGTGCGCCTCCTGGGCGTTCTTGGCCTTGGTGGCGTAGTGGCGCTGCTTCTCCGGCAGATAGCGGTCGCCGTAGGACGAGCCGATCTCGCGGCGGATGGACTGGATGCCCTCCTGGCTCATCTGGACGGCGTCGGTCCGCATATAGGTGATCAGGCCGACCGTATCGCCGCCGATGTCGATGCCTTCATACAGCCGCTGGGCGATCTGCATGGTGCGCGCGGACGAGAAGCCGAGCTTGCGGGAGGCCTCCTGCTGCAGCGTGGAGGTGGTGAAGGGCGGCTGCGGATTGCGCTTCTGGGGCCTGGCCTCGACCGAGGTGACGGCGTAGCCGGCGCCATCCAGGAACTTGCGGATCGCCTCGGCTTCGTCTCCGGTCCTGATCCCCAGCTTGTCGAGCTTCTTGCCATCGAGACCGGTCAGACGGGCGTCGAACGCCTCGCCGCCCGCCGTCAGGAGCTTGGCCAGGATGGTCCAGTATTCCTGGGAGACGAACGCTTCGATCTCGGCCTCGCGGTCGCAGACCAGACGCAGGGCCACCGACTGGACACGGCCTGCCGAGCGGGCGCCCGGCAGCTTGCGCCAGAGCACCGGCGACAGGGTGAAGCCGACCAGATAGTCGAGCGCGCGGCGGGCCAGGTAGGCGTCGACCAGCGGCGTGTCGATGGCGCGCGGGTTCCGCATCGCATCGGTGACGGCCTGCTTGGTGATGGCGTTGAAGACCACCCGCTCGATGCGCTGGTCCTTCAGAGCCTTCTTGTCCCGCAAAGCCTGCAGCACGTGCCAGGAAATCGCCTCGCCCTCGCGGTCGGGGTCGGTGGCGAGGATCAGCGCGTCGGCGCCTTTCACCGCTTTCGCGATGTCGTTGATGCGCTTCTGCGACTTGGCATCGACGGCCCAGGACATGGCGAAGTCCTCGTCCGGGCGCACCGATCCGTCCTTGGGAGGAAGGTCGCGCACATGTCCGTACGAGGCCAGGACCTGATAGTCCGAGCCCAGATATTTGTTGATCGTTTTCGCCTTGGCCGGCGACTCCACGACAACGACGTGCATCTCTACCTTCGCGCCACTTGTTGGTCGGTCGGCCCGCTTCGGCGACCGCATATTTCCTGCGGAGCCGTCCCGGTCGATCCGAACGCCACATTGCGACCGGCTCGGAACCAGGCTGGTCCAGGGAGCACGGTCGGCTTGTCTGTCCTGAAGCGGGATTCAGGCGGAGGAGCGGGTCTCCGCTGGCCTCGTCCCGCCCGAAAACCGGAGGTCACCGAGCCGCGGACAATCGGGAATCCGCGCCGGGCTGTCAAATGGTCGGAATTGGCGGGGGCGGCAACCCGCAATTTCGCAAAAGCAACCAATAAGAGCATCTTCACCAATCAATGCACGTCATGATATAGGTTGCCCGTGTCGTTCGAGTTGCCGGCGAGGCCGGGTTCCTCTTCCGATTCCGATCAGGAAAGCGCACACATGGCAGAGCACGAGAGCGATCCGCAGCTTGCGGTCACAGCCGACGACGCGGCTCGGTACATCGAGAGCATGAGCGCCGAACTGTCCAGGATCGCTCACAGGTCGGGCTTCGATGTCCTGGCCTATCTGCTGGACGTGGCGCGCGAGGAGGCGGCCGCCCGTGCCGTCGAGGTCACCGCCCGGCCACCGTCCCGGCTATCGTGAGGAACCCGGGGCTTTTTGCGGTTGGTCTGCGCTGCCGCCAAAGCGGAGGCAATTAACCCTTTTTTCAGAACCGTGTTGCCCCGGGCCGGTGCTGTCGTCACCAATTCGTACAGGAACGTCAGTGTGCGGAAGACGGAACCTTCCGGCCCAGCTCTCGTTGAGGAGAGCGATAGGGCTGGGTCCCTCAGCCCGGATTCTGACAATGGACGGAGGCGACGATGGCTGAACCTCAGGCGAAAGCCGCGGAGCAGAGCGCTAAGAAGACCACGGACGACATCTCGCGCGACCTGGACGCGCTGAGGGGGGATCTGTCCAAACTGGCCGACACCGTGCGCACGCTGCTCGGCGAAGAAGCGGACACGGTCCGCACCCGGCTCAACGACCGTGCCGACCGCATGGCGCAGCAGGGCAAGGCCTACCGGGATGCAGCGGTCGACGAGTTCCGCAGCTACGAGCACGAGGCGGAAGCGGCGATCCACCGCAACCCGTTCACCGCGGTTCTGGTCGCGCTGGGTCTCGGCCTGTTCCTCGGCTTCCTCAGCCGCCGATGATCTCGTCGCTTCTCACCGAAGCCACGGCCACCGCGCGCCTCGCCGCGCTGACCACCGTCCGCTCGATCATGCGAACGGTGGTCTTCGCGCTCGCCGCGCTGATGACGGCGTTCGCGATGCTGATCTACCTTGCGAACGCCGCTCACCGCATAATTGCGGAGCGGGCCGATCCGGTCATCGCCGACCTGTCGCTTGCCGGGTTCTTTCTCGTCCTGTTCCTGATCTTCCTGATCGTGCTCAGCCGGCCACGGAGGAGGGTGGTCGTCCGGCGCCCTTTAGATGAACCGCCACCGGCCCAGCCGGTGGCGCGGTCTTCTCCCGGACCGGGTACCCCTCCAGCAGCGCCCGCTGCCTCGTTTCGGCAGAAGATCAACGTTCCGCGCAAGCCGCTCGTGTTCGGCGCCTTGGTGACGGCCTTTGCGGTCGGCTTCGGGATCGCCCGCCGTTAGAGCCTTTTCCGGTCAGGTGGAAACACCTAATCGATTGGAAATGGCTCCAGGTTCAATAGGTTGAGCAATTCCTTCTCGTTCGGATTGATGCAATCTGAACGGGAAGCGCTCCAGGTGGGGCAGTCCTCTTCGAGGTCTTTATTCGACACGGACGGACACGGAATCCGAGCTTCCTTCCGTGTCCAGCACCGTGATGCGGACGGGGCCTGCCCGCTCGACCGGAATGGAGGCCGTGCGGCGATGCGGGGCGACCCGGATCGGCCGTCCGTCGACGAGCCAGACCAGGCGGCTGACCGCGCCGTCCACCTTCACCGACAACGGCTGACGGCTTCCGTCGGGAGCGGCGAGCGAAATCGTGGCTCCGTCCGGCGGATAGGCGATCGAGAGCGGCGCACGGCCGGGCTCGGCATCCGGCGCGCGGGGGTTGCGGAACCGCCGGAGCGGCTCGGGCAGCTCTCCGGTCGACGCCCGCAGGGTGCCCCGCGGGGGGCCGGGCAGCGGCGTGCGCGCCGGCGAGATCCTGGCAAACGCATCGAACAGAAGTGGCGCCGCTGCGGTCCGGCCGGTCAGGCCCGGCACCGGCGCAGAGTCCGGCCGCCCGACCCAGACCGCCACCACATGACGCCCGTCGAACCCGACCGACCAGGCGTCGCGATATCCGTAGGACGTTCCCGTCTTGTAGGCGATCGAACCGCCCCGCGCGTTCTGGGGCGGGGGCGTATCGCTCAACACGTTTGCGACCTGCCACGCGGAGGACCGGTCGAACAGGCGCGCACCGGGCAACGGCTTGGCGTCTCCGGCGCCGCCCGGTTCCGGGCTCGCACTGAGCGCGATCGGGTCACCGCCCCGGGCAAGCGCGGTGTAGAGATGGGTGAGCCCCTCCAGGGTCAGCCCGACGCCGCCCAGGCCGATCGCCAGCGACGGCGCCTCGATCCGCGGCAGTTTCAGGGGCACGCCCGCATCCCGCAGCCGGATCGCCAGCCGGTTCGCGCCGACCACATCGAGCACGGCCACCGCCGGCACGTTCAGCGACTGGGACAGGGCCTCGCGGACAGTGACGGTCCCGTGGAATTCGTCGTCGAAGTTCTCCGGCCGGTAGTCGCCGAACCGGGTCGGCCGGTCTTCGACCAGTGTTTCCGGATGGGCGATGCCGGCTTCAAATGCCAGTCCGTAGATGAACGGTTTTAGTGTCGATCCGGGCGAACGGATCGCCCGGGTCATGTCGATATGGCCCTGGCGCGGAACCGACAGGAAATCGGCCGATCCGACGTGCGCGACGATCTCGCCGCTGTGGTGATCCACCACGAGGATCGCGGTCGACAGATAGGGTCCGAGCTGTTCCACCCGCTCCCGCACCAGTGTCTCGAGTTCGGATTGAAGGCGGCCGTCGAGCGTCGTGCGGTGGATGTCGGAGGCGGGATCGGCGGTGACCAGACGCCTGGCCAGATGCGGTGCGTGCATGGGCACCGGTCGCCGCGCCGTCGGCACCCGCTCGTGCTTGGCGGCATCGGCTTCGGCCTGGCTGATCGCCCCTTCGCCGGCGACCCGGTCGAGGACGCGGTCGCGGGCGGCGCGGGCGCGTTCGGGATAGCGGTCCGGCCGGCGGCTCTCCGGCGCCTGGGGCAGTGCCACCAGAAGGGCGGCCTGACCGAGCGTCAGCCGTGAGGGTTCGCGGCCGAAATAGGCCAGGCTCGCCGCCCGCACACCCTCCAGGTTGCCGCCGAACGGCGCCAGCTGCAGATAGCGCGTCAGGATCTCGTCCTTGGTCAGACGGCGTTCCAGCTGGACTGCCCGGGCCATCTCCAGGAGCTTGCGCGACAAGGTGCGCTCGTGCCGGTTCTCCAGCAGGCGCACCGTCTGCATGGTCAAGGTCGAGCCGCCGGACACGATCTCGCCGGACGTCACGGCCTGCCAGGCGGCGCGCACCATGGCGCGTGGATCCACGCCGAAATGCTGGCGGAAGCGGCCGTCCTCGTAGGCCATCAGAAGCTGGAGATAGCGGTCGTCGACCTCGTCGACTGCGACCGGAAGGCGCCAGCGTCCGGTTTCTGTGGTGAACGGCCTGAGCAGAGCGCCGTCGCGGTCGACCACCATGACCGAGGGCCGACCCTCGGGTTCAAGGGTCGGCGGGTGGCGCCGGTCGAGCTCATAGAGTCCGACCGCCCCTGCGCCCAGAACGATCACACAGGCAGCGGCGCCGGCGATCGCGAACCGGCGCAGCCACTTTCTCCGTCCCGTGGGCCGCGGCGGCGACGTCATCTGACCGGGCGGACCGTCACCGACCCGGGTGCGGTGCGCGCGAAGCGTCCGGCCCGGTACATGTCCTCCACCTGGGCGGCGGGATGGGCGAACGTGCCCGGAGACACCGCCCGCACCATGTAGGCCACGATCATCGGGTCGGTGTCGTTGCCGTAGCGCGAGAAGGCGGCCACGAACCGGTCGTCGCGGAAGCCGAGGTGGGCCGGATTCGCGTCTGTCTGCAGCCACGGGAATGCGGCGAGGTCCGCACTGGTGACGAGGGCGGGATTCTCGATCTCGAATCCGGCCGGCAGAAGGTCGGTGATCAGGAGTTCCGCCGGACGGGCCTCGACCTCATTTGCCGTCAGCACGACGACCAGCCGGTCGTTCTGGGCCACCTGGCGCGGATCCACTCGCTCGCCGTCGAGATTGTAGTAGGTCCGCTCGATGGCGAGCCCGTTGGCAGCGGCCGGCTGCGGCAGGCGCGGGGTTCCCGTCACCGTCACGGCGATCTGCACCGTCTCGGTTCCGGCATTTTCGACGAAGGTGGGCTGGGACCTGAGCTCCGGAACCGACAGGCGCTGATAGAACGCGCCGGACTGCCCGGTGCCGTCGATGCGCAGGTCGAGGCCGTCGGCGTCGTCGTTGAGGGCGTGGGCCGCCATCAGGAGCCATGCCATTTCCTGGGTGGTCTGGCTGTCTCCGTGGGCCTCGTTGGCGACGGCCACGGCCTCGGTGAAGGCGGGCAGACCGCTGACGTCGACGGCCGCTTCCGCGGCCAGCGTCAGGCTGGCGGCGGCGTCGCGGAGCGCCGAGCCGAAGTCGTCCCGGTTCGGATCATCGTCCGTCGATATCGGAGGCAGGGCCCGGGCGGCGGCTGCGAAGGCGCGGTCCGCCCGGCTGCGGTCCCCTGAGAAGGCGACCGCGGCACCCACCTGGGCGCGGGCGAGCGGTGATCCGAAGTCGTCCAGGCGCTCGTCGATATAATAGCGCAGATCGCCGATCGAGGCGCGGCCGTTGCGGGCCAGCACATAGAGCCCGTAGGCGACGTCGGCGCCCTGTCCGCTGCGGAAATCCGACTGGTACGACAACGTGTTCTGGATGTTGTCGAGGGCCAGCGTCATCGGCAGGGCGGGGACGGAATATCCAGCTTCCCGGGCTCGCGTCAGAAAGTCGACCACGTAGGCGTTGAGCCAGAGGTCGCCGCCGATCGGAGACCAGAGCCCGAAGGCGCCGGAGGAGTCCTGATGGGCGAGGACGCGGCGCACCGCCTTGTCGACCCGGCCGCGGATCGCGGGATCGGAGGCGATCCCGACGCTTTCGGCCACCTCGGCGAGGTAGAGGAGCGGCATCGCCCGGCTGGTGGTCTGTTCGACGCAGCCGTAGGGATAGGTGTCCAGCGCCGTCAGAAGGCCGGGTACGTCGATGGGGGCTCCCCGGGTGACGGCGAGGGAGACGACGGCGTCGTCGGGCAGAACGCCCGAGGCGATGCTGGCATCGATGGTGGTCGAGGAGCCAGCCGCGAGCGCCTGCAGGCGCCGCTCGCTCACCGCCGGGGCGGCGGGGCGGACCGGCAGCGTGAAGCTCTGCTCGAAGCGGGCCCCGTCCGGACCGGACAGGGTGGCGGTGATGGTTCCGGTGCCCGGCTCGTCCGCCGACAGCCCGACCTCGATCGAGGCCGTCTCGTCTGCATCGAGGGTGATGGCGGCGGTCGACTGGTCGAGCACGATGGGGCCGTCCGGCTCCAGCGAGAGCGTGTAGTCGCCGGCGGGTCCGTCGACATTGTCGAGATCGAACCGCATCCGGGTTGCGTCGCCGGGCGCAAGGAAGCGCGGCAGGCTGCCGGTCACCACCACCGGATCGCGGACGATCAGGTCGGCGGCGGCATCCCCCACTTTGTCGCGGGTCCAGGCGATCGCCATCAGCTTGAGCGTGCCGTTGAAGGCGGGGATCTCGAACGGAATCTCGGCGGCTCCGTCGGCGCCGACCGTGACGAGGCCGGAGAACAGCGAGACCGGTTGCTGGGTCGGCGGGGCGGCGGCCATGGCGGTGGCGTCTGCCCCGCCGCCGGAGCGGATCCGCCCGCGTATGGCACCCAGCGAATCGATCAGGTCGCCGTAAAGGTCGCGGACCGCCATGCCGAGCTGGCGCTGCCCCAGGAACCAGCCGACCGGGTCGGGCGGCTCGTAGCCGGTGATGTTGAGGATGCCGACATCCACGGCCGCGACCGTGAGATAGGCCTCTTCGCCGGCCTCGATCCCGTCGATGGACACCGGCACGGTCGTCGTGCCGCGCGGTTCCACCGTCTCCGGCAGGTCGAAGGAGACGTCCAGGGTCCGGGCCTGCCTGTCGAGAGACAGCCACTCCAGACCGATCGCCCGCGACGGCATGCGCCCGGCCTCCACGTCCATCGGGCGGTACAGCATCGCGGTGACGTAGGCGCCGGGGCCCCAGGCTTCCTCCACCTCGATATCGACCGAGGTGCCGCCGGCGGGCACGTCGACGGTCTGCATGTGGAGCAGCTGGTCGGAGACGACCGAGATCACGGCCGTGCCGGCGAAGCGCGGATCGAGCCGCACGGTCGCCGTCTCGCCGGGCGAATAGTCGGCCTTGTCGAGACCGACTTCCAGCATGTCGGGCGTGTCCGCCTGGCCCGTCAGGCTCACCCACCCTGCGGTGAAGGTCACGCTGGAGGCGGTCGCTGCGCTGTCGGGGTCGACGATTTCCAGGCGGTAGGTACCCCAGTCGACGGGCACGGAAATCCGCGCCGGATCGCCGGAGGCCAGGTCGATGGTGCCGCTGTCGATCCGCTGGGTCGAGGTGATCGGCTCGTAGCTCCAGTTGGAGCCCTCCCGGTACCACTGGAACCGGCGGTTGACCTTCAGGAGTTCCCACGAGGCGCCGGCGAGATTGGTGCGCCGGAGCGCGGGATCGACCGCGATCACCGCAAAGGACGCGGTGGTCCCCTCGCTCACCTGACCGTTCGAAAACAGCGGCCGGATGCCGATCATCGGCGCGGATGGGGTGACCGCACGGGTCAGCGATTCCTCCACAGCGCGGCCGGAGGCTTCGCGCACGCGCACGGTGATCTCGGCTTCCAGCGGGCGGGTCGTCGCCGGCAGGGTCGGGATGCGCGCCTCGATCGCCGCGCGTCCCTCGGGATCGGTGCGCGGCAGCTCGACCAGCGGCGCGCGCATCGGCGTGACCGGGTCGTCGTCGAGGCCGAAGCTGTAGCCGTCGAACCCGGCGACGGTCTCGGCGGGCCGGACCGCGGTTTCGCCTTCCAACGCCAGTCCGGCGGCCGGGGCGCCGTAGAGATATCGGGCATCGACATCGATGGGCAGTTCACCGCCCTGGTCGACCGGGCCGTCGGGGGCCGAGAGCGTCGCCTCGATCCGTTCGGGAACAAAATCCTCGACCAGGAAGCTGGTCTCGCCGATCGGCGCCGCATTCGGGTCGACATAGGCCGCCACCCGCCAGGTGCCGGTCTGAGCCGACGACAGAAGGTCAATTTCGGCGGTGGAGCCGCCGGCATTATCGTCGGTGAGGACGATGCGGCGGTCTTCCACGCCGTCCGGCCGCCGCACGATCAGGGTCAGCGGCACGTCGACGGCGGCCTCCGCGGTGTCGTGGCGCAGCAGGGCCGTGAGATGGACCGTCTCCCCGCCGCGGTAGATGCCACGCTCGGCGACCACGAACGCATCGAGCGGACCGGGGGCGGGGCGGCCGTCGTCGCCGCGATCGGTGAGTTCGAAGCCGGCCGACGTCAGGTCGAGGAAGGCGTAGTCGCCGGCCGCGGTTTCGGCGACCAGAAGCGCCGGGGTGAGGCCATCGCCCGCATCGGACGCGGCGCGTCCGGGCAGGAAGGCATGGCCGCTGGCGTCGGTCTCCGCCTCGGCCAGGATCTGATCGTTGCGCGCGATCAGCCGGACCGACACGGCTGCGAGCGCATCGGCGGAGGCGATGGAGCGCACGAAGACGTCGACGCCGTCGCTGCCGGACATGGCGGCAAGGCCCAGATCGGAGACCACGAACCACTGGGTTGCCAGGGTGCCGTAGGGCTCGTCGTCCTCGACCGGCTCCGCCGTCATCACGTAGACGCCGGGCTCCAGGGTCCCGATTGCCTCGTCGACCGGAAAGGCGGTGGTGATCTCCTGGTTGAGCTCCATCTCCACGTCCATGGAGCCCGACCAGACCCGTTCGCCGGTTTCGTCGGCGATCCGGTCGACCTCCCAGGAAGAGAGACCGCGCTTGAAGTCGCCGTCGCGGACGGTGCCGACCAGTCCGCGGTCGCCGATCCTGAGCACCTGGATATCGAGCTTGCGGGTGTTCACCGTGGTGACGGGGATTCCGACGGCGCCGCTCTCCGGCAGCACGTAGGACCCGCCGGAGAACCGCGCGGCCGGCGCCTGATCGCGGACATAGACGGAGAACGATGCGGCCCGCTGCAGGCTCTCGCCGACGGTCGAGGGCAGGCCGGCGCGAATGGTCAGGTTGTAGCGCTCGCCATGGGTCAGGCCGTCGAGGCAGAGCTGCTTGTCATCGGCCGAGACGATCGGGTCGCGGATCTCCTCCACGCTCACATATTTCGCGAGATCGGCCGGCGCACCCTGCAGGAGTTCGGAAAACTGGACGCAGATCCGAGGGCTCGCGACGTCGGAGTCCACGGTGTAGTCGACGATCCGGAATCCGTGCTCCTCCCGGAGCGCCTCGTAGCGGTTGCGGGCGTCGGGGTCGTCGACGATGGCGAGGCTCGCCTTGAGCGCCTCGATCGCCGGACGCCACAGGGCCTGGGCCTCGAGCGCCTGGCTCAGGACGTCGAGGGAACTGGCCTGTTCGTCGGGCGTGGTCGAGCGGGTCAGGCCCAGATAGGCGGCGGAGGCGGCGTCCCGGGGAAGCTGCTGCTGCTCGCGCCAGTCGTCGGACTGAACCCCCAGCAGCTGGCGGGCCATGTCGATCCAGGTCCAGGCGGTGCCGTTGGTGAGAGCCTGGGCGGAGGCCGGGGAGAACCGTCCGATGGTCTGGCCGGTGCGCACGGCGGCGAGCGCCTGGGCGCGGAGCCGGGTCGCGTCGCGCACGGTGTCCTCCGGCAGGAAGGTCACGTCCGGCAGCGGCAGCGGATCCACGGTTGCCGTCTGCGTGCCGCTGCGCACCCGGACCTCGCCGGAGATCGCGCCGACATAGCGGCTGCGCTCGCCCACGTCGGACTTCAGGAAGCACCAGCGCGCGCTCTCGTTGTAGGTGAAGGCCTGGCAGGTCTGGTCCGCGAGGCAGGCGGATTCGCAGACGGACAGCGGGATTTCCTTCAGCGTCTGGTAGTCGAAGCCCGGCAGGTCGGTGTCCCGGTAGGTGACGATCTCCCGATCCTGGGCGACCGCGGGCGCGGCGAGGAGGGTCGCTGCCGCGACGAGCGCGAGCTGTCGGATCATGCGGAGGAAGGTGGGCCGAGCCATGGAAGCCTCTCTTTAATTCCGGGCCGCTTCGCCGTTTGCACCGGGGCCAGTCTGACCCGGTCACGATACACCGAGCGGCAACCGTTTTCATGACCCTATTGCGGTTTCGAAACAGTGACGTGGCACACGTGTTGCCGTGTCATCCGCAAATGCGCGATATGGGGCGGCGCACCGAGATCCCCGGGTCACGACCGACGAGAGACCGATGGCACAGCAATCTGCCGATGACGCGGCTGGCGAGGCGGGCCCCGAAAACGCGGAAAGCGCGCCCGCTTCGGGACCTCTCGATCGTCTGCGCGAAAATCTGCGCGAACTCTACTACGGCAATACACCCAGGGCGCGCCGCGTCCGGATGGCGCTGCTGGTGCTCGACGTCGTACTGATCATCTACTTCCTGGCGACGGCGACCTTCGAGCTGAGCCCGGTCTGGCACGCCGTCGACTACGTGATCGGCGCTGCCCTCGTCCTCGACTATCTGGCCCGCATGCTCATCGCCAACCGGCCATGGCGGTTCATGCTGAGCTTCACGGCGATCATGGATCTGATCGTGATCGTCAGCCTGTTCGCGAGCGCCTTCATCGACAATCTCGGCTTCCTGCGCGTGGTGCGCATGCTGAGGCTCTTGCGGTCCTATCATGTCGTCAACGACATGCGGCGCTATTCGAAATGGTTCATCCGCAACGAGGAGGTGATCCAGTCGGCCCTCAACCTGACGGTCTTCGTCTTCCTCGTCACGGCTGTGGTCTTCGTGCTGGAAGACGGCCGCAATCCGCAGATCAACAACTATTTCGATGCGCTCTATTTCACCGTCGCCACGCTCACCACCACAGGCTTCGGCGACATCACCCTGACCGACACCGCCGGCCGCGTACTGGCGGTGCTGATCATGGTGTTCGGGGTCGGACTGTTCCTGCGTCTCGTCCAGACGATCTTCCGCCCCGCCAAGGTCAGCTATCCGTGCCCGGAGTGCGGGCTGAGCCGACACGACCCGGACGCGGTCCACTGCAAGCATTGCGGCGAGACGCTGAACATTCCCACCGAGGGTGACTGGTGAGCCGGCGCGGCCGGCCGGCCGGCCGCTATTGGTTGACGGCGGGCTCGTCGTCGCCCGGTCCGATCGCGCGGATGCACTGATAGGTCTGGAAACCGTCCTCCCAGCGCTTGCGGTCGTCGGCGTCGAGCTGGTCGGGAACCGCCTTCGCGATCTCCGCCTCACAGGCCTCGCGGGTGTCGAAGCTGCCGGCTTGGGTGACGACCCAGGCATTCGGCGCCGCGAACATCTGCACGACCAACGCAGTAACGACCCACATCGCGAATTCCTCCAGATCGGTGAGATGGGAAAGGTTCGACTGGTTCGGCACCCTATTGGTGGCGGCCCCGTCTGGAAACACCCTATTCGGCGGAGGTGCCGTCCCGTTCCGCGAGCGCCGCATCGACCAGCGCGAGCGCTTCCGGCGCATCCCATTCCGCGGGCCCGTTCAGGCTGCCGACATGACAGCCGTTCCCGTCGATCAGAAGGGTGGTCGGCATGCCGTAGGCGAGCCCGTTTTCCTTCAGCGTGTTGAACAGGGTGAGGGTCGGTTCGATGAAGAAGACGAGATCGTCGATGCCGGTTTCCTCGTAGAACTTTTCGGCCCGGCCGTCGGTCTTGGTGTCGACCGAAACCGCCACGACCTGGAAGTCGTCCGATCCGCGCTGGTCCTCGAGGTTGTCGAGGGACGGCATTTCCGCCCGGCAGGGCGCACACCAGGTGGCCCAGAGATTGAGAAGGACGGTCTTTCCGGAGAAATCCGCGAGCGTGACGGGCTCGCCGGCGCCGTTGCGGAAGGACAGACTGCTGAGGTCGGTGGCCTTGTCGGTCGGCGTGAATCCGGCGAGCGTGCCGGTCGCGACCTCCGACAGGCCGGCGGCATTCTCCGCGGCCAACTCACATTCTCCCGCTCTGGCGTTGCCAGAAAAGCCGCCGCTCACGTATACCGCGCCCACCCCGAGCGCGATGCCGGCGACGGTAGCCAGGCCGATGGTCAGGAATCGGCGACGGCGCGCAGGGGACTGGGGGAAATCCGACATGACCCTCGTGATGACTGTCAAACAGGTTCGAAACCGCAGCTAAGGCGATGGTGACATGAGCAACCGGATGTGGGGCGGACGCTTCGAGAGCGCTCCCGACGCCATCATGGAGGAGATCAATGCCTCCATCGACTTCGACAGGACACTGTTCGCCCAGGATATCGCCGGCTCCCGCGCCCATGCCTCAATGCTCATGGCGCAGTCCATCGTCGACCAGAAAGATGGAGAGGCGATCCTCGAAGGTCTAGACCGGATCGAGGCGGAGATCCGCGACGGATCGTTCCAGTTCTCCCGGGCGCTCGAGGACATCCACATGAACGTGGAATCGCGGCTGGCGGAACTGATCGGACCGGCGGCGGGCCGGCTGCACACCGGCCGCTCCCGAAACGATCAGGTCGCGACCGATTTCCGCCTCTGGGTGCGCGATGCCGTCGACGCGATCGAGACCGGGCTGCAGGAGCTTCAGGCCGCCTTCCTCGACCAGGCGGAGGCCCATTCGGCCACCATCATGCCGGGCTTCACCCACCTCCAGACCGCGCAGCCGGTGACCTTCGGGCATCACCTTCTCGCCTATGTGGAGATGATCGGGCGCGACCGCGGTCGCTTCGCCGATGCCCGCGCGCGGCTCAACGAATGTCCGCTCGGTGCGGCCGCCCTTGCCGGCACGGCCTTTCCGATCGACCGGGAAGCGACGGCGGCGGCACTCGGCTTCGACCGTCCGACGGCGAATTCCATCGATTCGGTCTCCGACCGGGATTTCGCGCTGGAGGCGATGTCGGCGGCGACGATCACCGCGCTGCACCTGTCGCGGCTGGCCGAAGAGATCGTGATCTGGTGCTCGGCGCCGTTCTCGTTCGTGACGCTGTCGGACAAGTTCACCACCGGCTCCTCGATCATGCCGCAGAAGCGCAACCCGGACGCGGCCGAGCTGGTGCGGGCCAAGACCGGTCGGATTCTCGGTGCGCTGACCACGCTGGTCACGGTCATGAAGGGGCTGCCGCTGGCCTATTCCAAGGACATGCAGGAGGACAAGGAGCCGGTCTTCGACGCGCTCCCGACGCTGACCCTGTGCGTGGCCGCGATGACCGGCATGGTGCGTGACATCGTTCCCAACGAGAAGGCGATGCGGCGCGCCGCCGGCGGCGGCTATTCGACGGCCACCGACCTTGCCGACTGGCTCGTGCGGGAGGCGGGGCTGCCGTTCCGCGAAGCCCACCACGTCACGGGGCGCGTCGTGGCGATCGCATCGGAGAGCGGCCGCACGCTCGACCAGCTTTCGGTGGAGGAGATGAAGGCGGTCGACGACCGCATCGACGAGCGCGTCAAGGGCGTGCTCTCGGTGGCCAAGTCGGTCGCGAGCCGCACCAGCTACGGCGGCACGGCGCCCAAAAACGTGCGTGCCCAGGTCAAACGCTGGCGGCGGCGCCTTGACCGGGAGGCCGCGTCGGGTCGATCAAGGAAGGCGGACGGACGGTGAGACCGGTCGGCGCCGGAAAGCGGGAGAAGAGCGGTGGTTGAATTCAAGCGGCGGACGGTCGTGGGTGTGGGGATCGCCCTGTGTCTCGCGGTGGGGCTCTCGGCCTGCGGACGCAAGGCCGGCCCCTATGCGCCCCCGCCTCCGACGGCTGCGGAGAATCCCGACCAGCCCTACAAGGAGCCCTGGGGCCAGGGATCGACCCGGAAATTCATCCTCGATCCGATCGTCACGGATCCGCTTCTCTGACATCTCCGGCCGCGGCGCGGTTCCGATCGTGACCGCCCGTCGTCCATCATCGCAATTCGCAAGCCGCTTGCCGGCCGTGGGGAAACGCCCCGGCCGGTCACGGTCTGGTTCCGGAGTTTCCCGGTGCATCATTTCGACTATCGCAATGGCGTTCTGCATGCCGAGGACGTGCCGCTTCCCGAGATCGCGGCGGCAGTGGGCACCCCGTTCTACGTCTATTCGACGGCGACGTTGACCCGCCACCTGACGGTCTTCACCGAGGCGATGGCGGGCCTGCCGGCGCTGGTGTGCTACGCCATGAAGGCGAACTCGAACCAGGCGGTGATCGCCACGCTCGCCCGGCATGGCGCGGGCATGGACGTGGTCTCGGAGGGCGAACTGCGCCGCGCGCTCAAGGCCGGCGTGCCTGCCGAGCGCATCGTCTTTTCGGGCGTCGGCAAGACCGACCACGAAATGGCGGCGGCGCTGGACGCCGGCATCCTCTGCTTCAACGTGGAATCCGAACCCGAACTCGACCGGCTGTCCGCGGTGGCCGTCGAGATGGGGCGGGTCGCGCCGGTCTCCGTGCGCATCAACCCGGACGTCGACCCCAAGACCCACAAGAAGATCGCCACGGGACACCGCGAAACGAAGTTCGGCATTCCCTTCAACGCGGCGCGCGAAGTCTATGCCCGTGCCGCTCGGCTGCCCGGGATCCGCGTGATCGGCGTCGACATGCACATCGGCTCGCAGATCACCGATCTGGAGCCGTTCGACCAGGCCTTTCAGGTGATCGGCGGCCTGGTGGAGGACCTGCGCGCCGACGGCCACACGATCGAGCACGTCGATCTCGGCGGCGGGCTCGGCGTCCCCTATGACGAGACCGAGGCCGATCCGCCGCGGCCGGAGGCCTACGCCGAGGTGATCCGCCGCCACGGCAACCGGTTCGGCTGCTCGATCCTGCTGGAGCCGGGCCGGATGATCGCCGGAAACGCGGGGATCCTGGTCACCCAGGTCATCTTCCGGAAGACCGGAGAGGACAAGGATTTCCTGATCGTCGACGCGGCCATGAACGATCTCGTCCGTCCCACGCTCTACGATGCCTATCACCGCATCGTCGCGGTGGACGAGCGGGTCGCCGCGCGCTCGGCGGTGCGCACCGACGTGGTCGGACCGGTCTGCGAAACCGGCGACTATCTGGCGCTCGACCGGATGCTGCCGGCCGCCGAGCGGGGCGATTTCCTGGCGGTGATGACCGCCGGCGCCTACGGTGCGGTCCAGGCGGGCACCTACAACACCCGCCGGCTGGTGCCGGAGGTGCTGGTGAACGGCGACAAGTTCCACGTCATCCGCCGGCGGCCATCTTACGAAGAGTTGATCGGGCTCGACAGCCTGCCGCCCTGGCTCGACTGACCGGAGCCTGCCCGCAGCGCTCCGAAAGCCTTGACCGATCACGTCCCAGTCTCAATTACCCGACAGACTGACGGATCGCCCCCGATGCGGCGCGGAGCCGGCCCGTGCGTGCGGACCCGGTTCAAACGGATCGTGATCGCGGGGCGGATGACCCTTTGGCACGGCGCATGCTACCGTTCAGTCGCGTGTGGCATGCGGCAACGGGGCGGGGCACAGGCTTGGAGCAGGTATGGCCCGATTGAATGGCACAGCGGACGAGGACAGCGGCGCCGATGCGCGCGATCCGGTCGCGGAGCGCGTCGAACGCCTGATCCGGCAAGCCCGGCTGTCGCTGCTCTGGGAGCGGCTGTGGCCGGCCCTGGCTCTGCCACTCGGGGTGGCAATCCTCTTCCTGTCCGTCTCGTGGCTTGGATTCTGGCTGGTTGCCCCGGTCTGGTTGCACATGGCCGTGCTCGCCATTCTGGGGCTGGGCTTCCTGGCCTCGCTGGTGCCGCTGGCCCGCTTCAACATGCCGACCCGCAATGAGGCGGTGCGCAGGCTGGAGCACCAGTCCGACGTCCCCCACCGTCCGCTCACCGCCTATCGCGACGCGCCGTCCGCCGACCTCGACCCGGCGTCTCGCGCGCTGTGGACGGCGCACCGCACGCGCATGGCAGCAGCGCTCGATCGCGTCTCTGCCCGTCTGCCGTCTCCGCAGCTCTTCCGCCGCGATCCCTATGCCCTGCGCTCGGTCGTCGGCATTCTTCTGTTCATCGGTCTGGCCGCCGGTTCCGGACAATACTGGGAGCGCGTGCGGGCCGCCTTCGTCATGCCCGAGCCGAGTTCGGCCGGTCCCACCCTGCGTCTCGATGCCTGGGTCTCGCCGCCGGCCTATACGGGGATGGCTCCGATCTTCCTCACCGGCGCGAACCGGCCGGCCGATGCGGGCCCGATCCGGGTCCCGGTTGGCAGCGAACTGGTGCTGCGGATTCAGGGCGTCGACGATGTGACCGTCTCGCGGGCGGCCGGAGACGCCACCGAGGCGATCGAGCCGGTCGCCGTCAGCGAGGGGACGACGGGCGATGCCGCGCCCGACGGCCCGCGCGAAGCGACCATCGTTCTGGATTCCGATTCGACGGTGGAGGTGGCCAGCGGCGGCCGGTCCCTGCAGCGCTGGCCGTTCGCGGTGGAGGCCGATGGGGCCCCGGCGATCCGGTTCACCGAGGACCCCACGGCGACGGCGCGCGGCGCGCTCGAGCTGCGCTACCAGACCGAGGATGACTACGGCGTGACCGAGGCCCGGGCCGAATTCCGGCTGGTCGAGCCGCCGTCGGGCATCTCCGCCGAAGAGGATCGCCGGCCGCTGATCGAGGCGCCTGATTTCGCGCTGTCTCTTCCCGGACGCCGGGACGGTCTGGGCGACGCCCGCACGACCCAGGATCTCTCCGGCCATCCCTGGGCCGGTGCGCGCGTCGCGGTGACGCTGGTTGCCACCGACGAGCAGGGCCAGGAAGGGCGAAGCGAAACGCGCCAATTCGTGCTGCCGATGCGGCCGTTCTATCAGCCGTTGGCTCAGGCTCTGATCGAGCAGCGCCGGATCCAGGCCTACGATGCGAACAGCCAGCCGCGGGTGATCGACGCGCTGTCGTCCCTGATGCTCTATCCCGATCCGGTCTTCGCCACCGACGGGCATTTCCTGGCCGTCGATTTCGTCTACCGCCAACTCGTGGCCGCCCGCGACGATGAGGCGTTGCGCAACGTCCTTGATTCGCTCTGGGAGGTCGCGGTCCTGATCGAGGACGGCGAGCTGTCCGACGCCGAGCGCGCCCTCAAGGCAGCCCAGGAGGCGCTTCGGCAGGCATTGCAGAACGGCGCCTCCGACGAGGAGATCTCACGGCTCACCCGGGAACTGCGCGAGGCGATGAACCGCTACATGCGCGAGCTGGCGCAGCAGGCGATGCGCAATCCCCAGTCCATGCAGCAGATGGATCCGAACGCGCAGACCATGACCTCGCAGGATCTCGACCGCATGCTGTCCCAGATCGAGGAACTGGCGAAGTCGGGCGCGCGCGATCAGGCCGAGCAGCTCCTGTCGGAGATGCAGCGCATGATGGAGAACCTGCAGGCCGGCCAGCCCCAGATGATGCCCCAGTCCGGAATGGGGCAGATGGAGCAGATGCTCGACGAGCTGGGCAAGATGATCCAGCGCCAGCAGGAGCTGATGAACGACACCCACCGGCTCGACCGGCAGCGTGGCCAGCAGGGCCAGCAAGGTCAGCAGGGCGAGGGGCAGCAAGGTCAGGACGGCATGAGCCGCAGCCCCCAGGAACTGGCCGACGAGCTGCGCCGCCTGCAGGAGAGCCAGGGCCAGCTCGGGCAGAGCCTGCAGGAGCTCATGGAGCGCCTGCTTGACCAGGGTCTGGAACCGAACCAGCAGCTCGGCGACGCCGGCCAGTCCATGGGCCGCGCCGAAGGCGAACTCGGCCAGGGCCAGCCGGGCGAGGCGATCGGCGATCAGGCGGACGCGCTCGAACAGCTGCGTGAGGGCGCCCAGTCGATGGCGCAGCAGATGGCCGGCGACGGGACCCAGCCCGGCGGTAACCAGCCCGGACAGACGGCCCAGGGCCAGGAACGCGATCCGCTCGGGCGCTTCCGGCGCAACGAAGGGTCGGACATGACGAGCCGGGTGCAGATTCCCGACGAGATCGACGTGCAGCGCGCGCGCCGCATCCTGGAGGAATTGCGCAACCGGCTGAGCGATCCGCAGCGTCCGGCGCTGGAGCTCGACTATCTGGAACGGCTGCTTCCCGGAAACTGACCCGCCGGGTGAGTCCGACGGGGCGCGAGGCCGGGATGCCGCGCGCCCCGATCCGTCTGTCTGCTGCACCTTGATTTGAACCGGGCGCATCCACAGGATTGGGCGATGGCGCGCGCAGGCGATTCGCTTGCCGCGTGTGCCCCTGGAGCCGTTCCCGATCCGGTGTCTCGACCCGACCGGAGCCGGCTCGCCAACTGCCCAGATCTCGCCGGGGAGCCGAAGTGATCCGCTTCGAGAATGTCGGACTTCGCTACGGGATGGGAACCGAGGTCCTGAAGGACGTCAGCTTCCACATTCCGCCGCGCTCCTTCCAGTTCCTGACCGGACCGTCGGGCGCCGGCAAGACGTCGCTGATCCGGCTGATGTTCCTGTCGCTGAAGCCCACGCGCGGGTTCATGAGCGCGTTCGGCAAGGATGTCTCCCGCATCAACCCGGCCGAACTGCCGGCCCTGCGCCGCCGGATCGGGGTCGTCTTCCAGGATTTCCGCCTGCTCGACCATCTCACGACGTTCGACAACGTGGCCCTGCCGTTGCGCGTGACCGGCAAGGAGGAGGCGGACTACCGCACCGACGTGGTCGAGCTTCTGCGCTGGGTCGGCCTCGGGCACCGGATGCACGCCTATCCGCCGATCCTGTCGGGCGGCGAGAAGCAGCGCGCGGCGATCGCGCGCGCCCTCATCACCCAGCCGGAACTGCTTCTGGCCGACGAGCCGACCGGCAACGTCGATCCGCCGCTGGCGCGCCGCCTCCTGCGCCTGTTTCTCGAGCTCAACCGCCTCGGCACCTCCGTCGTGATCGCGACCCACGACATCGGCCTGATGGACCAGGTCGACGCGCGCCGGCTGATCCTGTTCGACGGCCGGCTCGAGATCTCGGAGTAGGCCATGGTGCGGTTGCCCCGTCGCAAGAAGGCCGAGACGGAGGACAATCCGTTCGCCGAGGAGGAGCGCGCTGCCCAGGCCGCGGACGGAGGCGCGGCAGCGAGCGGGCGCACCGGGTCGATTGTCCCGGCGAGCAGCGTCGCCGGACGGGCCCTGACCGTGGTCGTGGCGATCATGACGCTGCTGTCCTGCCTGACGATCGGCGTCGTCAGCCTGGTGACCTCCGCCGCCGGCGACTGGCAGTCGGAGATCGCGCGCGAACTCTCCATCCAGATCCGGCCCATCGACGGACAGGAGATGCTGCCGCGGCTGGAGCAGGCTGTGCGCATCGCCGAAGCGGCGCCGGGGGTAAGGGCGGCCCGGGCGCTGTCCAAGTCCGACAACGACGCGCTCTTGGAGCCCTGGCTCGGCGAAGGGCTCTCCCTCGACGCGCTGCCCGTGCCCCGACTGGTGGTGGTGACCATCTCCGATCCGCGGCAATTGGACACGGCCGCCCTCAAGGCACGGCTGGAAGCGGAAGTGCCCGGGGCCAGCCTCGACGACCACACCATGTGGAGCGGCCAGCTGGCCAGTGTCGCCCGCTCGGTGATCTTCACGGGGGGCGCGGTGGTGGCATTGATGCTGACCGCGCTTGCCTTTTCGATCGTGTTCGCGACCCGGGCGGCGATCGCATCCAACATCCAGGTGATCGAGGTGCTGCATTTCGTCGGCGCGGAGAACAGCTTCGTGGCCCGGGAATTCCAGAAGCATTTTCTGCTGAAAGGGTTTGTCGGGGGCCTGATCGGCGGCGGGGTTGCGCTGGTCCTGTTCGTGGCGCTGGAAATCGTGGCCGGGTCGGCGCGCGGGACGGTCGCCGTGGCCCAGGCCCAGGCACTTCTCGGCCCTCTGGCCATCGGGTACGAGGGCTACGTCGCCACGCTCGGGATCGTATTTGCGGTGGCGATCCTGACGGCGGTGTCCTCGCGCATTGCCGTCTATCGCCATCTGACCAGGCTTGATTGAGCGGCCGCCACCGGGCACCTTGGGACAACAGCCAAGTTTCGCGCAAGAAACGCCTTCTGGCTGCCGCAATCGGGGGTAGTCTGTCGGGCAATGACTGAAGATGTCGGAAGGCTCGAATCACATTATCCGGCTGATCTCGAAACGACGACCGCAACGCGGGCGGCGGTGCTTCCGCGCGCGTGCCTGTTCACCCTTGGCGTCTTGAGCGCTTTCGTCGTCGCAGGGTTTTTGTGGTTCGCCGACCAGGTCGCCTCGGCCCAGACCCCGGCCGATCCCCACGGCGACGCGATCGTGGTGCTCACCGGCGGCGCCCAGCGCATCAACGGGGCCATTGCGCTTCTGGAAGAAGGCCGCGCCGAGCGGCTTCTGATCACCGGTGTGAATCCGGCGACCACGGAAGGCCAGATCGCCACGGCCGTCTCCGCCCAGAAGACCATCTTCGACTGCTGCGTCGATATCGACCGCGAGGCGCTCGACACGATCGAGAACGCCCGCCAGACCCGCTACTGGGCTTCAGATCGCGGCTTCCATAGGCTGATCATCGTCACCAGCGCCTATCACATGCCCCGGACGCTGGCGGAGCTGAAGCGGGAACTGCCGGATCAGGAACTGATCCCGTTCCCGGTGATGCACGAGAACCTCAAGCTTGCGAACTGGTACAGCGACGGGGCGGCCATGAAGGTCATGGTGCGCGAATACGTCAAATACGCGCTCGCCCGGCTCCGCCTCAGCCTCGAGGAAAGCGCGCCGACGCGCGAGCTGATCCGCCTGGCCCAGGTGCACCGGCACGATTGAGCCGGCCGCGCTGCGCCGACGTTCCTCGTTTCCGGCTGACGGGATGGGGATTGCAGTCTTCTCTTTCCCCTTCAAATTCGGCATGTGTGGGCAGCCCGCGCCGGACGGCGCGTCGTTTCAGACCGATCCACCCGACTGGTTCCCGCATGCTCCGCATCCGCTCGATCGTCTTCCTTGTCGCCTTCTTCCTGAATGTCGCGATCGTCTGCATCGTGTCGCTGCCGCTGTTCGTGCTGCCGCGAAAGGCGGGCATCCGCCCGATGCAGATCTGGGCGCGGATCAATCTCTTCCTGCTGCGGGTGATCTGCGGGGTGAAGATGGAGATCCGCGGGCGGGAGAACATTCCGACCGACGGAGCGCTGATCGCGTCCAAGCACCAGGCTGCCTGGGAGACGTTCGCGCTGATGCCGATCCTGCCCGATCCGGCCTTCATCCTGAAAAAGGAGCTGTTCCTGCTGCCGCTGTTCGGCTGGTACGCCCGGAAGTTCGACATGATCGGGGTCGATCGCAGCGCCGGCTCCAAGGCGCTGAGCGAGATTTCCGAGAAGGGACAGGCGGCGATCGATCAGGGGCGGCAGGTGATCATCTTCCCGGAAGGCACCCGGACCCGGCCCGGCGCGGAGCCGGCCTACAAGAACGGCATCGCCCATCTCTATCACCGGCTGGAGCGGCCCGTGGTTCCCGTGGCGCTGAATTCCGGGCTGTTCTGGGTGCGCGGCTCGATCCTGCGGCGTCCGGGCACCATCGTCGTGGAGTTCAAGCCGGCGATCCCGCCGGGGCTTCCGCTCAAGACGTTCCGCAACCGGCTCGTCGACGAGATCGAGACGTCCTCCGACCGGCTCTACCGGGAAGGGCTTGCCGAACTCGGCATGACGCCGCCGGGCGGGGCGGACCGGGAGGCCGCCTCCGCGTGACGCAGCCCGAAATGCGGCTCAGGCGCTGCGGGCAGCGCGCTCCCGGTTCCGACGCAGGCGTTCGCTGATCCAGTGCAGGCCGTCGTCGCGAAAGCCGATCTCTTCCAGATGATCGGTGGTCGCCAGCACATAGTCCGGATTGGGACCCGACTGGCCGGTGGCCCGGCTCACCAGATCGAGCTGGGTCTCAAGCGGAAGGAGCCCGGCATATTGCGGGTGCTTGCGGTCGACCACGTAGGTCAGTGCCCCCACGACCCGCCCCGTGTCATCCTGAAGTGCGGCCTGCACGGTGCGCTCCAGATAGACCATGGTCACCTGCTCGCGGGCCCGGAGATAGTCGATCGTCGCCTCCCGGTCGGACGCCGCCACGCGGAAGGCGCGGCCGAGACACGAACCGCCGCGGTCGAGCCCGAGGACCAGCCCGGGATGGTCCTGGGTCCCGCGGTGGACCCAGGAGTAGACGCACAATCGCCGGTGCCGGCCCTTGATCCGGGCGGGTGCGGCCTCGAGATAGGGAAAGCCCGGCCTCCACATCAGAGAGCCGTAGCCGAATACCCAGAGATCCTCCGGTGCGGTCAATCCGTCATACCCCGCGCTTCGTTCACGTCGCCCGTTTGGCCGGCTTCGGTCCGTGAGTGCCGATGGTCGTCGTCCGGCCCGGTCAGGCCCTGGAGCCTTTTCCGCCCAGACGGAACCATCCGAGCGATAACAAACAGATCCAGATTCAATGACTTGGGCAGATTTTTATCGTTCAGACCGATTCAATTCGAACACGACATGCTCTAGCACGGATTGGCGCGCCGGGAACCGCCAGGCCGGTGGACGGCTTTTCGTCGCGGATCGGGCGATGGGATGCGGCGCGGATTCAGGCTATCCAGAGACCGGGTTCGGGGATCTTCGGGCCGCAACTCTGCGGGAACAGGGAAGGATGTCTGCGTGGCGCACTATGAAACCGGCTCCCAAACCAGACGACCCCGGTTTGGACGGCGGATCGCCATTCTTGCGGCGGTGGTGGTCGTCGTGGCCGTCGCATGGTCCGTGTTCTGGTTCGTCGCCGCCGCCTACGCCGAACGCATGTTCCTGACGGTTCTGGACGACGCGTCGCAGCAGGGTGTCGTTCTCGACTGCACGGACCGGACGATCAGCGGCTACCCGTTCCGCATCGAGCTGCGCTGCGGCGAAGCCACCAGCCTCACGCTCCCCGACGCGACCATCACGCTCGATGGGCTCAGCGCCGTCGGCCTGATCTACAATCCCCGCCATGTGATCGTCGGCTTCGCCGGCCCGGCTGTCATCAGCGACGGTGACTTTCCCGAGACGACAGCCGACTGGAGCCTCGCCCGCGCCAGCATCTCGGTGCGAGGCGATCAGCTCGGGCGGTTTTCCCTGTCGGTCGAGGACCCGCGCATCGCCACGCTCGGCAGCGAGGTCTTCGCGGCAAGGCTGGCGGAACTGCATGTCCGCATGGACCCGGACGTGAGCGACACGGTCGACGTCGCCGTGCGCCTCGGCGGCGTGGAGCCCGCAGTAGACGGCCCGCCCATCGACGCGACGCTGGTCACCGCGATCGAGGGTCTCGCCGGTCTGTCCGGCGCAGGGAACGCGACCGCGCAGCAGGTTCTTGCCGAACTCGGCGGCGTGCCGATCGAACTGTCCCTGTTCTCGCTGCAGGCGGGCGAGGCCCGGCTGTCGGCCGCCGGCGACCTCACGGTGCGTCCGGACGGCTATCTGGACGGTTCCGTCGACGTGGCTGTCGCCGCCGACGGACAGAGCCTGCCCTATCTCGATACGCTGGCCGCCGGCCGCGCGGACAATCTTCGCAGCCTGATCGACACCATCCTCAAGCTGGGCCGGCCGACGGAAATCGAGGGCGTTCAGGCGCGGAGCTTCCCGCTGGCGATCTCAGCGGGACGGGTGAGCGCCGGCCTGTTTCCGCTCGGGCGCATCCCCCCGGTCCCCGTCGACGCCATCCGCGTCCGCTGATTTCGACGTCGCCGCGCGCCGTCCGAAATCGGGCTCGGCGATTTCCTGGCCGGCATCGATGATGCCGCGGCGGATCGCACGGGTGCGGGTAAAGGTGTCGAACAGGGTGGTGCCGTCGCTCCACCGGATCGCCCGCTGCAGGGCGGCCAGATCCTCGGAGAAGCGGCCGAGCGCCTCCAGCACTGCCTCGCGGTTGTGCAGGAAGACGTCGCGCCACATGGTCGGATCCGAGGCGGCCAGGCGCGTGAAGTCGCGAAAGCCGCCCGCGGAGAACTTGATGACCTCGGACTGGGTCACCTCTTCGAGGTCGTCCGCGGTGCCGACGATGTTGTAGGCGATCAGATGCGGCAGATGGCTGGTGATGGCCAGCACCAGATCGTGGTGCTCCGGTGTCATCGTCTCGACGTCCGCGCCCAGCCGCCGCCAGAACTCCGACACCCGGTCGAGCGCCCGCAGATCGGTCTCGCGGGTGGGCGTCAGGATGCACCAGCGGTTCTCGAACAGGTCGGCAAACCCGGCGGAGGGGCCGGAATTCTCCGTTCCCGCAACCGGATGAGCCGGCACGAAGCGCGAGGCATCGGGCAGGTGAGGCAGCATCTGCCGCACCACGCTTGCCTTGACCGATCCGGTGTCGGTGACCAGCGCGTCCGGCTCCAGCCAGGGCGCGATCGACACGGCCACGTCGCCGGCGGCCCCGACCGGAACGCAGGAGACGACCAGGCCGGCGCCCTTGACGGCGTCGCCCGGATTCTCCTCGTAGACGTGCCCGAGGCCGAGCTCGCGGGCTTCCGCAAGCGCGGCGGCGCCCCGGTCGCAGATCGCGATTTCCTCGGCCAGACCTTCCTTCATCACCTTGCGGGCGATGGAGGAACCGATCAGGCCGATGCCGATGATGGCGACACGGCGAAACAGGGGATCAGCCATGGGCGGCCTGTTCCCCGCCGCCCTTCATGAAGCGGGCGAGCGCATCCACGGTGGCGCGGTTGGCTTCTTCGCTCCCGATCGACATGCGCAGCGCGTTCGGCAGGTTGTAGGGCTCCAGCCGGCGCAGCACGATCCCTTCCTCGAGCAGGAACAGGTCGGCGGCTTCCGCCGTGAGGCCGGAACCTTCCGGGAAATTGAGAAGCAGGAAGTTTCCGACGCTCGGCGTCACCTCGATGCCCAGCTCCGTGAACGCCTCGGTGAGCCACGGCAGCCATTTGGCATTGTGGTCCACCGCAGCCTCCAGGAAGGCGCGGTCCTTGATCGCGGCGGTCGCGGCGGCAAGCCCCGGCGCGTTGATGTTGAACGGGCCGCGGATCCGGTTCAGCGCGTCGATCATGTGCTCCGGACCGTAGGCCCAGCCGACGCGCAGCGCCGCCAGTCCGTGCACCTTGGAGAAGGTGCGGGTCATGATCACGTTCTCGCTCTGGCCGACGAGCTCGATGCCCGCCTCGTAGTCGTTGCGCCGGACATATTCCGCATAGGCCGCGTCGAGCACGAGCACCACGTTCTTCGGCAGGCCCGCGTGCAGGCGGCGCACCTCCGACTGGGGCAGGTAGGTGCCCGTCGGATTGTTGGGATTGGCGAGGAACACGATCTTGGTGCGCGGCGTCACCGCGGCGAGGATCGCGTCGACATCGGCCTTCTTGTCGGTTTCCGGGATCACGACAGGGGTGCCGCCCGCCGCCAGGGTGACGATGCGGTACATCAGGAACCCGTGCTCGGTGAAGATCGTCTCGTCGCCCTCGCCGATATAGGCGTGCGTGATCATGCCGAGCAGGTCGTCGGAGCCGTTGCCGCAGATGATCTGGGCCGGATTGATGCCCATCGCGCCGGCGATGGCTTCGCGCAGCTCCGCCGTCGAGCCGTCCGGATAAAGCTCGAGGTGGGATGCCGCCGTCTTGTAGGCCTCGACCGCCTTCGGGCTCGGCCCGAGCGGCGTCTCGTTGGAGGAGAGCTTGTGATAGGTGCGGACACGGCTGCCCTTGGACTTGCCCGGGACATAGGGCGCGATCGCCATGACGCCGGGGCGGGCGACGGGACGATTCACCGTGTTGCCATCAGTCATCTCATTCACTCCTACTGGATTGCGCGGCGACACCGGCAACCGAAATCAGATCCGGATCGAAGCCGCCGATGGCCAGCGGCCGGCTGTCGATCCCCGTGGCCTCTCGCCACGCCTTGTCCACCGTCTCTTCCGGGAGCCTCGAGGCGATCAGCGCATGCGCTCCGCCAGGGCCCGATACGGTGTCGATGATGTCCACGCCGTCGATGTCCGGGACGTCGCCGGTTGACCCGAGCGCGGCCCGGTAAAGGGTCGCCCCTTCCGTCGACCGTCCGATCAGCGCGCCGCCGATCAGGAAGCAGTGATCGGATTCGCGTCCGGGGGCATGCAGCCGGGCGACCACATGGGCGGTCTCGCCGAGCCCGGTCCACCAGCCGTCGCCCCCGGCAAGCGGCACCACCGCCAGGTCCCCGGGGTTGGAGGCCAGTGAGGCGAGCGCCGATGCCGCCGTGTCGGCCGGAACGAGCCCGGCCTGGAAGCCGAACCAGAAGCGCGCGACGTCGCGTGCCACGCCGTCGCCTGAATCGGAGAGGTGAATCTGGAACGGCCTTTGCAGACCCGACACGCCCGAGATGACGGTGCGCCAGATATGCGCGATGATTGGGAGAGGCAGGACGCCGTCATGATCGTCGAAGCGCCGCTTGAGGACACGCGCCTCGCGATCCGGCTGGATGATTGTCGCCGACCGCAGGTCGCCCTTGGTGGCGGCGATGTCAGCCGCCATGCGGGCACGCTCCATCAACAGGGCGTGAACCTCGGCGTCGATCGTATCGATCCGGTTCCGGAGAGCATCGAGCGTCACCGGGGCCGAATCCGATGACCCCCGTGAGGTCGTAAGAGACATGAGGGGTACCATAAGTCGTCGGCGAACCAAGCCTGACGCGAGCCGACACCCTTAGAAGAGTGGAGCCGCAAAATCAAAGAAAACATTGACACCCGGCGACCCCGTTTCCTAGCTACATGACCCAGCGAGCAGCTGACCTTCCCTTGTCCGGACCCCGTATGACCCACCACCCCGACCATGAGGACGCCGTGTCACAGGCACGGCTCAGGGAGGTCGATTCCCCGTCGAGCCCGGTCGAGCGCTTCGGTGTCGATGAGCCGCTGGTCCTCGACGCGGGCCGGACGCTGGCGCCCTGGCAGATCGCCTACGAAACCTACGGCGAGCTGAACGCCGACCGCTCCAACGCCATTCTTGTCTGCCATGCGCTGACCGGCGACCAGTACGCTGCGTCGACGCACCCGATCACCGGCAAGCCGGGCTGGTGGAGCCTGATGGTCGGGCCGGGCCGTCCGGTCGATACCGACCGTTTCTTCGTCATCTGCGCCAACGTGCTCGGCGGCTGCGCCGGCACGACCGGCCCGGCCTCGCGCGACCCGGAAGGCGGGCGCTACGGACTGAAGCTGCCGGTTGTCACCATCGCCGACATGGTCCGGGCCCAGGCGATGCTGATCGACCGTCTCGGGATCGACACGCTGTTCGCCGTGGTCGGCGGATCGATGGGCGGCATGCAGGTCCTGGAATGGGCGGCGAGCTATCCGGAGCGGGTGTTCGCTGCGGTGCCGATCGCCGCCGGCGCGCGTCATTCCTCCCAGAACATCGCGTTTCACGAAGTCGGCCGGCAGGCGATCATGGCCGATCCGAACTGGCGCGGCGGCCGTTATCTGGAAGAGGGCCTGATCCCGAAGAAGGGACTGTCGGTGGCGCGCATGGCCGCGCACATCACCTATGTCTCGGAGGAGGCCTTGCACAGCAAGTTCGGCCGTGCGCTGCAGGACCGGGATCAGATCACGTTCGGGTTCGACGCCGATTTCCAGATCGAGAGCTATCTGCGCCACCAGGGCTCGACCTTCGTCGACCGGTTCGACGCGAACTCCTATCTCTACGTCACCCGGGCGATGGACTATTTCGACCTCGCCATCGACCATCGCGGCGTGCTGGCCAACGCCTTCCGCCGGTCGCCGACACGCTTCTGCGTGATCTCGTTCACGTCGGACTGGCTGTTCCCGACCAAGGAAAGCCGCAACGTGGTGCACGCGCTGAACGCTGCCGGCGCCAACGTCTCCTTCGTCGAGATCGAGACCGACCGCGGCCACGATTCCTTTCTGCTCAACGAGCCGGAACTTTTCCGTGTGACGCGCGGCTTCCTGACCGGCGCCGCCCATGTGCGGGGGATCGAGCCGCCTGCAGCGGATCCGGACGCCGAATGACCATCATCACCCACAACGGTTCCCGTTTCGACCTGGAAGTCGTGGCGAGCCTGGTCGCGCCCGGCTCGCGCGTGCTCGACGTCGGATGCGGCGACGGCGAACTGATGGAGCGGCTCGCCCTCGACAAGGGCGTGGACGCGCGCGGCATCGAACTCTCCCAGACCGGTGTGAACGAGTGCGTGGCCCGCGGTCTGTCGGTGATCCAGGGGGACGCCGACGCCGATCTGGACGCCTATCTGGACGAATCCTTCGACTATGTGATCCTGAGCCAGACGCTGCAGGCGACCCGCGATCCCAAGACCGTGCTTCAGAATCTTCTGCGCATCGGCAGCTACGCGATCGTGTCGTTTCCGAATTTCGGGCACTGGCGCATGCGGATGCAGCTCCTTTTCCAGGGCCGGATGCCGATCACGCCGCATCTGCCGGAGCCATGGTACGCCACGCCCAACATCCATTTCTGTACGATCCGGGATTTCGTGAGCCTCTGCGAGGAGCTCGACGCCACCGTGCAGGAGGCGATCGCCCTCAACGCCACCGGCGGGCGGATGCCGATCAGAGCACCGTGGTGGTTCTGGAACATGTTCGGCCAACAGGCTGTGTTCCTTCTTCACCGCTGAAACGGGTCTGAGACCGCGGAGCCGGCGCCGGGTTCGGCCGCAGCGCGGGAACCAGCGCCGGCACCCGCAGCTTCTTGCCCGGATTGATCGGCTGCACGAGCCGCTTCTCCGCTTCCACGACGACGACGCCGGCTAGACCGGGCCACACCCGGCTGCCCATCCGGTCCCAGCCGCGCGCCGATCCCAGCACGAAGCGGGTGGTGGAGGGCGGTACGTGGAGCGCGGTCTCGATGCGTCCCGGCGTGAAGGAGAGGTCCTCCAGAGCCCGGGCGATCTGGCTGCGGCTGAAGGGCCGCCCCACCCCGAACGGGGTCGATTCGACGCGGGACCAGAGCCCGGCCCGGTTGGCCACCACCACCAGCACGCGGCCGCCGGGCGCGAGAATCCGCCACACATCCCGCAACATGGCCTGGGGCGCGTGGGCACCCTCCAAGGCATGAATCAGCAGGACCCGCTCCACGGAAGCGTCGGGAAGCGGCAGACAGGCATCGTGGACGAGCGAGGTGACCAGCGGACCTTCCGCCGGCCAGGCGATCACGCCCTGCTGGGCCGGCATGAAGCCGAGAACGCGCTCGGCTTCGTCCTTGAACGGACGCAGGAAGGGCGTCGCATGCCCGAGCCCGACCAGACGCTGGCCGCGGACATCGGGCCAGATCTCCCGGATACGGAGTGACAGCAGCTGCCGGACGATCCGGCCGCGCGGGGAAAGATAGAAATTGCGGATCTCGATGGCGTCGAGATGCATTTCCGAAGTCGCTCCATCCTCTCGCGTGCCCGCCGGGTTCCGTTCCGGCCCGGCATGATCGGCGATCTCCGACTGCGCTGATACTGTGGCGCTGCGCAGGTCGGAATGATAGGACAATTCCGCAACAGGACAGTGGGGAGACCATGATGGCCGACGCCGATATCCGACTGATTCCCTGCCGCTCGGACAACTATGCCGTTCTGATCCACGATCCCGACAGCAAGACGACAATTCTGGTCGATGCGCCGGAAGCCGGGCCCATCGCGGCAGTGCTCGACGAGACGGGCTGGTCGCTCGACCACATCCTGATCACGCACCACCACGCCGATCATGTGGCGGGCGTTCCGGACCTGAAGGCCCGGAACGGCGCACTGGTTACCGGCCCGAAGGAGGAGGCGAGCCGGATCGAGGTGCTGGACGAGTTCCTCGAAGACGGCGCGTCCACGACGCTCGGGCCGTGGGCGGTACGGGCGATCGCAACGCCGGGCCACACGGCCGGGCCGCTCTCCTACTGGTTTCCCGACCTCGGGGTCGCCTTCACCGGGGACACCCTGTTCGCCATGGGCTGTGGGCGGCTGTTCGAGGGAGACGCGGCAACCATGTGGGCGTCCCTGAAGACGCTGCGCGACGTCCTGCCCGACGAGACGCGGATCTACTGCGGTCACGAGTACACCCAGAAGAACGCCGAGTTCGCCTCCGGAGTGGATCCGGACAACGCCACGCTTCGTGAGCGGGTCGCTGCGGTGAACGCGGCCCGGGCGAGGGGCGAGCCAACGATCCCGACGACCATGGCGGACGAGAAGGCGACCAACCCGTTCCTGCGGGCGGACGACCCGGCCCTGGCGGAAGCGGTCGGACTGGCGGGCGAAAGCCCGGAAGCCGTGTTTGCCGAGCTCCGCGGGCGCCGGGACGTTGCCTGATCAATCAGAAAAAGGACCACCTGAATGAATGACACATCGGCCGAGGCGCTCGTCCGCGAGCTGCAGCTGGCGCCGCATCCGGAGGGCGGGTTCTTCCGCGAAACCCATCGCGAGCCCAATCCGGCGGGCGGCCGGGATCATTCCACAACCATCTACTATCTTCTCGCCGCCGGCGACGTGTCCGCCTGGCACCGTGTCGACGCCACCGAGGTCTGGCACTGGTACGCGGGCGGCCCGCTCGCGCTGACCCTCTCCCCCGACGGCCACGACGCCGCGGCCCACCGGCTCGGCCCCAATATCCTCGCCGGCGAACGCCCTCAGGTGATCATTCAGCCCCACGTCTGGCAGACAGCCGAAAGCCTCGGCCAGTGGACGCTGGTCGGGTGCACCGTCTCGCCCGGGTTCTCCTTCGACGGGTTCGAGCTTGCCCCGCCCGACTGGCGGCCCGTGCCCCGCGATCCGCGCGGATAAGGGACGAAGATCGTCGGCTGCGTCGGTTTTCCAACGGTTCGCACTGGCGAATCGGGTCCGCCGCCCCAATCTAAGTCAACGGACCTGACCGATCCCCTCGGGGCTGTCGGTCGCTCGCATGCATGTCCCGATGCTCTGGCCCGTTTCGCCCTTTCCCGGACGATTGAATGATCCTTTTCCAGATCTTGGCCGGTGTGGCCGGTCTCCTGATCGGCGGTGAGTTTCTTGTGCGCGGTGCTTCGCGCCTCGCCGTCCGCCTCGGCATGTCACCCCTCGTGGTGGGCGTGACGATCGTCGGTTTCGGAACCTCCGTCCCCGAACTCGTCACCTGCCTGGAAGCCGCATGGCGCGGTGCGCCGGGCATCGCCGTCGGCAACATCGTCGGGTCCAACATCGCCAACATCCTTCTGATTCTCGGCGTGGCCGCCGCCCTCAGGCCGTTCGCCTGCTCGCGGAAGGCGGCGACGCGCGACGGATTGCTGGTCATCGTGACGGCGATCGCGTTCGGGCTTGCCGCGATGACCGGCGAGCTGGGGCGCTGGATCGGCGGTCTCTTCGTGGCCGGGCTCGTCCTCTATCTGGGCTGGCTCTATTTCAGCGAGCGCAAGTCCGGCGATCTCGTGGACACCGAGGCCGCGGAGGTTCCCGATCCCGGCGAGGTGACGGCCAAGCCCTGGTACCTCGATGCGATCCTGGTGGTCGTCGGCTGCGCCGTCGTCGTGATCGGTGCCAACCAGCTGGTGGACGGGTCGGTGACGATCGCGCGGCTGTTCAACATCTCCGAGGACGTGATCGGACTGTCGCTGGTCGCGCTTGGCACCTCGCTTCCGGAACTGGCGACCTCGATCGTGGCGGCCGTGCGCAAGCACTCCGAGATCGCGCTCGGCAACGTGCTCGGCTCGAACGTCTACAACGTGCTTGGGATCGGCGGCATCACCGCGCTGGTCCACCCGGTCCCGGTGTCCCTGGACATGCTGACCTTCGACATTCCCATCATGGTGGGGGTGTCGGTGGTCATGGTGGCAATGGTGGCCACAGGCGCCCGGGTGACCCGGATCGAAGGCGGCGTTCTTCTGGGCGCCTACGCGGCCTATATCGGCGTGCTCTATCTCGGGATTTCCTGAGCCCGGTATCGGGCGAGAGAAAACGGGTCCCACTTTTCCTGGGATCTGCTCCTAGAGCGGCCAGAACGTCAGGATCGCCGGGACGCCGACCGCGACGATCAGGATTTCCAGCGGCAGTCCCATCCGCCAGTAGTCGCCGAACTGATATCCGCCGGGACCAAGGACCAGCGTGTTGTTCTTGTGCCCGATCGGGGTCAGGAAGGCGCACGAGGCGGCGACCGCCACGGCCATCAGGAACGGATCGGGGGAGACGTCGAGCCGGGTGGCGATCTCGTAGCCGGTGGGCGCCGCCACCACCGCCGTTGCCGTGTTGTTGAGGACGTCCGACAGGGTCATGGTGACGATCATGACGACGGCCAGGATGGCCGCGGCCGGCAGGCCCTGTGTTCCCGCCACGATCCATTCGGCGATCAGCGCGGTTCCTCCCGCCTCCTCCAGGGCGGCCCCCAGCGGGATCATCGAACCGAGCAGGACGATCACGGGCCACTCGATGTGGTCGTAGACCTCTCGGATCGGGACGATGTCGAGAACCACATACAGGACGGCGACGGCCGCCAGCGCGATCGCCAGATCGATGATGCCGAAGCTGGCGCAGCCCACCGCGATGCCGAAAAGACCGGCCGCCAGCCACGCGCGGTGACCCTGGGTGACGTTCAGCCCGCGCTCGGCGAGGGGAAGGGTCCCGAGCCAGGCGACCACGTCGTCCATCCGTTCGGCCGGTCCGTAGAGCAGCAGGATGTCGCCGGCCCTGAGCCGCAGCCCCGGCACCCGGCCGTAGATGCGCTTGCCCTGGCGCGAGACGCCGAGCAGGCTGACGCCGTGATTGTGGAGCAGGCCGATCTGGGCCACGGAGCGGCCCTCGGCGCGTCCTTCGCGCGTAACCACGGCCTCCACGAGGGTCATGTCGCCGCCGCCGATATCCTCGATGACGTTGCTGCCGACGATGGAGAGTTCCTCTTCGCTGCGCAGCCGGTCGAGCGCCTCCGGAGAGCCTTCGACCAGGAGCAGGTCGCCTTCTTCGATCTCGGCGGCCAGAGCGCGGCCGGGCAGGTTCTTGCCGTTCCGGACCAGGCCGAGGATCCGGGCCTCGTTCTCCTGGGCCTTTGCGTCCAGCTCGCTCACCTGCCGGCCGATGGACTTGGAGCCTTCCTGAACCTCGAGCTCGCCGAAATAGTCGTTGATCGCGGACAGCGGGTCGGGCGAGAGCCCCTCGCGGTGCGGCACGAGCCGGCGGCCGATCAGCGCGATGAAGGCGAGGCCGACGCCGGCGCAGACGAGGCCGACCGGCGTGAAGTCGAACATGGAGAAGGGGGCGCCTTCGACGGTGGCGCGATACTGGGCGACGATGATGTTGGGCGGCGTGCCGATCATGGTGACCAGGCCGCCGAGGATGGTGGCGAACGACAGGGCCATCAGGGTGTCGCTGGCCGGCCGTGAAGCGCGCTTGGCGGCTTCCAGGTCCACTGGCATCAGCAGGGCGAGGGCGGCCACGTTGTTGATGAAGGCGGACAGGAGTGCGCCGATCCCGCCGATCGTGGCCACGTGCCGCGGAATGCTGTCGCCGCTGCGCCGGACCAGGCGCGCCAGGTAGGCGATGGCGCCGGCGTTCACCAGACCGCGCGAGACCACCAGGACCAGGGCGACGATCAGCGTGGCCGGATGGCCGAACCCGGTGAAGGCGACGTCGGTTGGAACGGCGCCGATGATGACGCCGATCACGAGTGCGGCGAACGCAACCAGATCGTAACGGAACCGGCCCCAGATGAGGAATGCGAAGACCGCGACGAAAAGCGCGAAAAGCGCCGTGAGCTGGTAGCTCATGCCGGAATCCGAGCCCCGCACGTCGTGCCAGAGCCACGCCCGGCGCGCACCTGCGCCGGGTCAGGTGCGGCCGGGATGAGGGGGATTGGGAACCCGAGTCCCGCCGTCATCCCGGTCGATCTCAACCGAACTTGCCGTGGCAGTGCTTGAATTTCTTGCCCGATCCGCACGGGCAGGGCTCGTTTCGGCCCACCTTGCCCCAGGTCCGGGGATCGTTCGGATCGCGGGCCGGCGCTTCGGCGGCTGCCGGACGGGGCCGCGTCGCCGTGGCCTGACCGCTGCCGTTCGCAGCGGAATGGGCGACCTCCGCGTCGGCCATCGCCATTTCGTCCTGCCCGGTGAAGGGATCCTCGTGATGGGCTTCCATCTCCGGCAGGTCGGCGTTGGTCGGCTGCGGGGGCGCCTGCTGAAGCTCGATGCGCGCAAGCTGCGCGGTCGTCATTTCGCGCAGGCTGGCCAGCATCTGCTCGAACAGTGCGAACGCCTCGGTCTTGTACTCGTTGAGCGGATCGCGCTGGGCATAGCCGCGGAAGCCGATGACCGAGCGGAGCTGGTCGAGGGTAGCCAGATGCTCGCGCCAGAGATGGTCGAGGATCTGCAGGATCACCGACTTCTCGACCTGCCGCCAGACATCTGGGCCGTACTTGGCGACCTTGCGGGCGGCGGCCTCGTCGGCGGCCGTCAGCAGGCGCTCGCGCACCTCCTGATCGGCGATGCCTTCCTCGTTGGCCCATTCGTCGACCGGCACATCGAGATTGAGAATGTTGCGGACGGCCTCCTTGAGGCCCGCCGCATCCCACTGTTCCGGATAGGCCTTTTCGGGAATGTGCTTGGCGACGAGCCCGACGACCACGTCGTAGCGCATGTCGGCCACGGTTTCCTGAACCGTTTCGCCGGACATCAGCTCGAGCCGCTGCTCGAACACGACCTTGCGCTGGTCGTTCATGACGTCGTCGTATTTCAGCACGTTCTTGCGCTGGTCGAAGTTGCGCGCCTCGACCTTCGACTGGGCCTTCTCCAGGGCCCGGTTGATCCAGGGATGGACGATGGCCTCGCCCTCCTGCAGCCCGAGGCGCTGCAGCATCCCGTCCATCCGGTCGGACCCGAAGATCCGCATCAGATCGTCCTGGAGCGACAGGAAGAACTTGGAGCGGCCGGGATCGCCCTGGCGGCCCGAGCGGCCGCGAAGCTGGTTGTCGATGCGCCGGCTCTCATGGCGTTCGGTGCCGACCACGTAGAGGCCGCCAGCGGCCAGGGCGCGCTCCTTGAGGGTCGCCACGTCGGAGCGGATCTGCGCCTCGCGCTGCTCGCGCTCGGGGCCCTCCGGCATCTCCGACAGCTCTTCGGCGACCCGCATGTCTGCGTTGCCGCCGAGCTGGATGTCGGTGCCGCGGCCGGCCATGTTGGTGGCGATGGTCACAGCGCCGGGAATGCCGGCCTGGGCGATGATGTGGGCTTCCTGCTCGTGATAGCGGGCGTTCAGGACCTGGAAGACCTTGGCGGTCTTGTTGGCCTCCGGATCGTAGAGCGCGGAGAAGTCGCGCTGCTTGAATCCGGCCTTCTTCAGCTTGTCCGCGAGCAGCTCGGATTTCTCGATCGAGGTGGTGCCGACAAGGAGCGGCTGGCCCCGGGCGTGGCAGTCGTCCACCAGGGCGATGATCGCCTGGTACTTCTCGTCGGTCGAGCGGTAGACCTCGTCGTCCTCGTCGACACGCGAGACGGGCAGATTGGTCGGAACCTCGACCACTTCGAGCCCGTAGATGTCCATGAACTCTTCCGCTTCCGTCGAGGCCGTACCGGTCATGCCGGCCAGCTTGTCGTACATGCGGAAATAGTTCTGGAACGTGATCGAGGCGATCGTCTGGTTTTCCGGCTGGATCGGAACCTGCTCCTTGGCCTCCAGGGCCTGGTGCAGCCCGTCACCGTAGCGACGCCCCGGCATCATGCGGCCGGTGAACTCGTCGATGATGATGACTTCGCCGTTCTTGACGATGTAGTCGCGGTCGCGCTGGAACAGCTTGTGCGCGCGAAGCGCCTGCTGCAGGTGATGGACGATCGAGACGTTCTCGACGTCGTAGAGCGACTCGCCCTTCAGCATGCCGGCTTCGCCGAGAAGCTGCTCGAGCCGCTCGTTGCCGTCTTCGGTGAAGCTCGCCGAGCGCAGCTTCTCATCGAGCTCGTAGTCGCCTTCGGAGAGCTTGGGAATGAACCCGTCCACCGAAGTGTAGAATTCCGAGCGGTCCTCGAGCGGACCGGAGATGATCAGCGGCGTGCGCGCCTCGTCGATCAGGATGGAGTCCACCTCGTCGACGATCGCGAAGGCATGGCCACGCTGGGTCATCGTCGCGGTGTCGTATTTCAGGTTGTCGCGCAGATAGTCGAAGCCGAACTCGTTGTTGGTTCCGTAGGTGATGTCGGCGGCATAGGCGGCGCGGCGATCCTCGTCGGACATGCCGTGCACGATCTTGCCGACGCTGAGCCCCAGGAACCGGTACACTTGCCCCATCCAGTCGGCGTCGCGGCTGGCCAGGTAGTCGTTGACGGTGACCACGTGGGCGCCGTTACCGGCGAGCGCGTTCAGATAGACCGGAAGGGTGGCAACGAGCGTCTTGCCTTCACCGGTCTTCATCTCGGCGATGCCGCCTTCGTGAAGGACCATGCCGCCGATCAGCTGCACGTCGAAATGACGCTGGCCGAGGACGCGCCTGGCCGCTTCGCGGACCGTCGCAAAGGCGGGAACGAGAAGGTCGTCGACGGAGGTGCCGGCGGCGATCTTTTCCTGGAATTCGCGCGACCGTGCCCGCAAAGCCTCGTCGTCGAGGCCCTGAACTTCAGCCTCCGCTGCGTTGATCTGCTCAACGCGGCTGGTGAAGCTCTTGAGTTTGCGGTCGTTCGCAGTACCGAAAATCTTTCGGGTCAGTCCGGCGAGCCCGATCATGGCCGCTCTAACCTCCGATGGAGACGCTGTCTGACTTTGCCGGTCGGGGTGCCTCGCCGGGGTCCGGGGGCCGACCTGCACGACCGATCGAGGGAAAGGCTCCCACCGGACGGAGCGGACCGGGCGCGGCTTGCGCGGCGCTCCGAGGCGGCATGCGAGACATAAGAGGGGGCCTGGTGGTTGTCAACGTAACTGCTTTCCGACAGTGTGCCCGCGCTTCGGGTGACCGACGTCCAATCTGAAAGGCAATCTTGATGCTGCAACGCTCTTTCGTCCGTGCTCTGGCCCTTGCGGCAGCGGTCGCGCTTCCCGCTTCCGCAACTTTGGCCCAGGACGGCGTGGTCGCCCGGGTCGGCGATACCGAGATCACCGAGACCGATGTCGAGCGCGCTGGCGAGATGCTCGGCGAGCGTCTGTCTCAGGTGCCTCAGAACCAGCGTCGCGACGTTTTGATCCAGGCGCTCATCGATCTTCAGGTCGTTGCCGACGCCGCGCGCGAAGCCGGCCTCGAAGACAGCGCCGCCTTCCAGGCCGAGCGGGACTTCCTGGTCGCCCAGGCGCTGCGCGACATCTATTTCCAGGAGAACATCGCCGGCGCGGTGAGCGACGACGACGTGCGCGCCCGCTACGACGAGGAAGTGGCCAAGCTCGATCCCCAGGAGGAGATTCACGCGCGCCACATTCTCGTGGAGACTGAGGACGAGGCGAAGGCGCTCATCGAGCAGCTCGACGAGGGCGCGGATTTCGCCGAACTCGCGAGCGAGCATTCGACCGGACCGTCGGCCAGCCAGGGCGGCGACCTCGGCTACTTCACCCAGGGGCAGATGGTGCCGCCGTTCGAGGAGGCCGCATTCGCCCTCGATGCCGGCAGCTACACCGAAGAGCCGGTGCAGACCGAGTTCGGCTACCATGTCATCAAAGTCGAGGATCGCCGCGAGCAGGCGCCGCCGGCCTTCGAGGAGGTCGCGGACCAGCTCCGCCAGGCGATGGTGCGCGAGCGCTTCACCGAGACGCTGGAAAGCCTGAAGGCCGACGCCGACATCGAGATCGTGGGCGAGGCTGCGACCGACACGCCGGATGCGTCCGGCGAGAGCCAGCAGTAACGGCGGGGCTGCGGATGAGCGAGGCCGTCTCCCCGTTCGCGCCGGACTCCTACCCGGCCATGCCGGCGATTGCCGGCGTCACCATGGCGACGGCCCAGGCCGGCATCAAATATGCCGGCCGCACCGACGTTCTCCTGATGCGGTTTGCCGAGGGTACCTCGGTCGCGGGCGTGCTGACCCGCTCGAAGTGTCCATCGGCGGCCGTCGACTGGTGCCGCGAGCGCCTCTCCGGCGGCAAGGCCCAGGCGCTTCTGGTCAATTCCGGCAATGCCAATGCCTTCACCGGCAAGAAGGGGCGCGAGGCGGTTTCCGTCTCCGCCGATCTGGTCGGCGATGCGCTCTCGGTTCCGACCGGCGAGGTCTTCCTGGCGTCGACCGGCGTGATCGGGGAACCGCTCGATCCCTTCAAGTTCGATGGTGTCCTGGGCGAGACGGCAACCCGTCTTGAGGGCGCGGGCTGGCTCGACGCCGCCCGGGCTATCATGACCACCGACACCTATCCGAAGGTGGCAACCCGCACGGCGACCGTCGGCGGAACAACCGTCACCCTCAACGGCATCGCCAAGGGCGCCGGCATGATCGCGCCGGACATGGCCACGATGCTGTCCTTCATCGCGACGGACGCGGCGGTCGCACCGGAGGTGCTGACCCGGTTCCTCAAGGCCGGAGTGAACGGCAGCTTCAACGCCATCACCATCGATTCCGACACCTCGACCTCCGACACGGTGCTTCTCTTCGCCACTGGCGAGGCCGGTAATCCGGAGATCGCCTCCGACGTGTCCGACGACGCCCGGAGCTTTAGGGCGGCGCTCGACGATCTGCTGCTCGATCTTGCTCACCAGGTGGTCAAGGACGGTGAGGGAGCGCGCAAGTTCGTCGAGATCACGGTCGAGGGGGCGGACTCCGACGGGTCCGCCCGCGTCATCGCGCGCTCCATCGCGGATTCGCCGCTTGTGAAGACGGCGATCGCCGGAGAGGACGCCAACTGGGGCCGCATCGTCATGGCGGTGGGCAAGGCCGGCGAGCCGGCGGAGCGCGACCGGCTGGCGATCTGGTTCGGCGACGTGCGGGTTGCGGTCGAGGGCGAGCGCGATCCGGGCTACTCCGAGGCTGCGGCATCGCAGGTGATGAAGGAGCCGGAGATCCGGATCCGGGTGGATCTCGGCCTCGGGCGCGGAACCGCCACGGTGTGGACCTGCGATCTCACCAAGGAATATGTCGCCATCAACGGCGATTATCGGAGCTAGATCCGGGTGGCAGCCATCGGAGAGGGTGCGTCGGTCCGCCTCGTGCTCGTGGTCGCCTGCGCGCTGATCGATGTGGACGGGCGGGTGCTGATCACCCAGCGCCCCGAAGGCAAGGCGCTTGCCGGGATGTGGGAATTCCCCGGCGGCAAGGTCGAAGCCGGCGAGCGGCCGGAAGACACGCTCGTGCGGGAACTGGCCGAGGAAATCGGCATCACGGTCACGCCGCCCTGTCTGGCGCCGCTCACCTTCGCCAGCCACGCCTACGATGATTTCCACCTCCTGATGCCGCTTTATGTCTGCCGGCGCTGGGAGGGCGTTCCGCAGAGCCTTGAGAACCAGGCGATGCGGTGGGTCCGGCCCAAGGCCCTGCGCGACATCGAGATGCCGCCGGCCGACGAACCCCTGATCTCCCATTTGATTGATCTGATCGTCTGATCCGCCTTCCAAAGCGTGATCCCGGTCACCTTCCGGCGCGTTTCGGAGCGGCCCGGGGCCGGTTCGTGACGGCGGTCACTCGGATCCGGACGGCTGCTCCCCATCCTCTGGACATCGGCGAGGGAAACATCTCCGCCGACACACAGAGGAGAGACAGATGCTTATCAAGAAGAGCCTGATCATCGTCGCCACCACGCTCGCCGTTGCGGGTGGGTCCCTGACCGCCAATGCGGCGCCCACCGCCGGCTCGCTGGCCGGTGCGAAGAGGGCTGTGGAAACCACCACCATCGCCATCAAGAAGGGGAAGCATCCCGGCAAGCACCACAAGTACCACGGTCATGGCCGCGGTCCCGCCTTTCACGGTCACTGGGGACCGGGCTATGTCGGCTTCTATCCGCCGCGCCGCTGCCGCATCCAGCGGGTCAAGGTCTACGATCCCTATCTCGGCCGCCGGGTCTGGGTCCGTGAGCGGGTCTGCTTCCGCGGCTACTGACGATCGTGTTCCATCCGGTCACGCCGCCCCCCGGGACCGCAAATCCCGGGGGCGCCCGATTGCGTTCGGGATTGGGGCGCCGGGGCTGGCGGTCACCGTCCGTGGGCGGCTAGAAAGAGGGGGAGAGACCTGCCTGTCTTCTCCGAACCTTCCTTTCCAGCGTTCCGGACCGTCTCCATGCCGCTCACCCGCGCCGATCTCCTCGACCGCCTTTCGCAACTCGGTATCGACACCACGACCACCGATCATCCCGCCGTCTTCACGGTCGGAGAATCGGAGGAGCTTCACGACCAGATCCCTGGTGGGCACTCCAAGAACCTTTTTCTCAAGGACAAGAAGGACCGGGTGTTTCTGGTCACCGTGCTCGCCGACGCGACCGTCGATCTGAAGAAGATCCACACGCTGATCGGCGCCCAGGGCCGCGTCAGCTTCGGCAAGCCGGATCTCCTGATGGAACTTCTTGGCGTGGAACCGGGGTCGGTCACGCCGTTCGGGATCGTCAACGACCGCGAAGGGAGGGTGTCCGTCATCCTCGACGCCGCCCTGATGGCCCACGACGTGGTCAACTTCCATCCGCTGGAAAACACCGCGACCACCAGCATCGCTTCGCAGGATATGGTGCGCTTCCTGACCGAGGAGGGGCATCCCCCCAAGATCCTTGCGGTCACCGACGAGGCGATCGCCGCCGGTTTGTAAACGTCGTCGCCGACGCTTATCTCTGTGCGACCGCGCGCCGTCGCCCTTGGGGGGCGGCGACGTGCAGGCGTCCTGCGCTTGGGATGACGCCGGAGCTCAAATCATCTAGGTCATGGGCCGGCTGGGTTTCGGACCAAGCGACGTAGACCGCTCGACACGAATAGGATCGATCCATGAGCGACACGCCGATCATTCTCGGGAGCGACGGACAGCAGGTTTCGACGGGGGCGCAAACCGGCACCGTCGACAGCGTGATCTGCGACGTCACCATGGCCAACTTCCAGGCCGAGGTTCTGGATGCCTCGCGCCAAGTTCCGGTCCTCGTCGACTTCTGGGCGCCGTGGTGCGGGCCGTGCAAGCAGCTGACGCCGGTGCTGGAAAGCGTCGTGAAGGCGGCCAAGGGTGCCGTCAAGCTCGCCAAGATGAACATCGACGACGAGCCGCAGATCGCCCAGCAGCTCGGCATCCAGTCGATCCCGGCGGTCATCGCCTTCAAGGACGGCCAGCCCGTGGACGGCTTCATGGGCGCGCTGCCGGAAAGCCAGATCAAGCAGTTCATCGAGAAGCTCGCCGGACCGGTCGGCGGCGGCGCGGCCGAGCTGCTCGCCCAGGCGGACGAGACGCGGGCGGCCGGCGATCCCCAGGCGGCGGCCCAGCTCTACATGGCCGCGCTCCAGGCCGAGCCGGACTCCATCGCGGCCGTGGCCGGTCTCGCCCTGTGCCAGATCGACGCGGGGGACATGAACGGCGCTCAGGAGACCCTGTCCATGGTCCCGCTGGACCGGGTGGGCGATCCCGCCTTGGCGCCGGTGCACGCCGCGTTCGAGCTGGCCGACGAGGCGGCCGAAGCGGGCGACGTGGCCACCCTGGAAGCGCAGGTTCAGGCCAATCCCGACGATCATCAGGCCCGTCTCGACCTGGCTGTCGCGCTGGCTGCGGCCGGACGGCGCGAGGACGCGGTCGCCCATCTGCTGCAGATCATGAAGGCGGATCGGGAGTGGAACGAGGGGGCCGCCCAGGCCCGTCTCATCGCGTTCTTCGAGGCCTGGGGTCCGAAGGATCCCGCCACAATCGCCGGGCGGCGGAAGATGTCGTCGCTGCTGTTCTCCTGAGTGCGCCCTATATGCACCGGTCAGGTGTTTGAAATCGTAGCAGTCCCCGCTTCTGCGGCCGGATGGTCCGGGTGTCGGGGAACTGGAGGGTAAGCGCATGCGTGCAGGCAATCAGGTTTACGAGCGGGCCGGGGACATCCCGGCCACGATTCCCGTCTTCCCGCTTTCGGGGGCCCTGTTGCTGCCGAAGGTCCAACTCCCCCTGAACATCTTCGAGCCGCGCTACATGGCGATGATCGACGCCGCCATGCGCACCGAGCGCGTGATCGGCATGGTCCAGCCCCGGTTCGATGAACCCGACGGCGACGAGGGCGACCATCCGGCGCTGTGCGCGGTGGGCTGTCTCGGCCGTGTCACGACGCTGCAGGAATCCGGCGACGGCCGCTATCTGATCACCCTGTCGGGCATCACCCGGTTCCGCATCGAGGAGGAGTTGGACACGGCGACGCCCTACCGGATGTGCCGGATCACGACCGAGCCTTTCGCGAGCGATCTGGACGAGGAGACCGAGGGCGCGGACGTGGACCGGGATGCGGTGCTCAAGGCGTTCGGGGACTATCTTGCCGCCAACGATCTGGAGGCAGACTGGAAGAGCGTGCGCGAGGCGTCCAATGAGGCGCTGGTCAACACGCTCGCCATGATGAGCCCGTACGGGCCGGCGGAGAAGCAGGCCCTGCTGGAAGCCGCCAACCTCAAGGAGCGGGCGGAGACCCTGGTCGCCATCACCGAGATCGAGCTGGCGCGATCCGCCTCCGACCAGACGACCACGATCAATTGAACGACCGTTGAAGCGGGCTCCGATGCGGAGCGCACGGGGAAAGATCCGATGACCGAGACCAAGCACAAAGTCGATCCGAAGCTTCTGGAAATGCTGGTGTGTCCGGTGACCAAGACCACGCTCGAATATGACGCGGAGCGGCAGGAACTGGTCTCTCAGGCGGCAAAGCTGGCCTATCCGATCCGCGACGGCATCCCGATCATGCTGCCGGACGAGGCACGCCCGCTCCAGGACTGAGCCGGACGCAGCCGCGTCCTTGCCGAGATCCCGAGCGTCCGCTGCTGACACGTTTCGACAGCGGTCCTCTCGATAATCGAGTGCAACCGACCAGGCCTTAGGGCGTTGGTCTGGAAGCAGAGCCGAGAGGGACAACACCGTGGCCGGATCCAAAGCCCGTTTCGAGGTCGCAGACGACGCGCGAGACCATGTCTCGACGCTCTATTCGCGCACGCGCGACCGATCGCTCCACCTGGTCGAAGGGCTGGCGCCGGAAGATCTCGGCCTGCAGTCCATGGAGGATGCCAGTCCGGCCAAATGGCACCTGGCCCACACGAGCTGGTTCTTCGAACAGTTCGTGCTCGATCGGTTCGTGCCGGACTACCGGTTCGTCGACGAGCGCTATCTCTATCTTTTCAATTCCTACTACGTGCAGGCGGGTGCCCGGTTTTCAAGGCCGCACCGGGGGCTCGTAAGCCGGCCCACGGTGAACGAGGTTCTCGACTACCGCCATGCGGTCGACGCCGCGATCGACGACCTCCTGGCGTCCGCCTCAGAGGAGGCGTTTCCCGAGATCTGCGAGTTGATCGAGCTCGGCTGTCATCACGAGATGCAGCATCAGGAACTGCTGCTGACCGATCTCCTGCACGCCTTCTCCTTCAATCCGACCCGCCCGGCTTTCCGGGCCCCCGAGCCGCTGGCTGTGCAGAGCCGCGCCGAAACCCTCGAGTGGTGCGCCTTCGAGGGCGGCCTTGTCGAAATCGGGCATGACGGCGAGGGCTTCGCCTTCGACAACGAAGGCCCGCGCCACAAGGTCTATCTCGAGCCGTTCGACCTGGCCGGCCGCCTGGTGACCAACCGGGAATGGTGCGCCTTCATGGAGGATGGCGGCTACGAGCGCGCCCCCCTCTGGCTTTCCGACGGCTGGGCGGAACGGGAAGCTCAGGGCTGGACCGCGCCGCTCTACTGGTTCGAGCAGGACGGGGAGTGGTGGAGCTTCGGGCTGAGGGGCGCTCAGCCGGTCGATCCGGACGCGCCGGTGACCCATGTGAGCTACTACGAGGCCGACGCTTTCGCGCGCTGGGCCGGCGCCCGGCTTCCCCGCGAGGCGGAATGGGAGCATGCGGCCGAAACGGTGGCAGTCGACGGCAACTTCCTGGAAGGCGGCCATTTCCGGCCCCGGCCTGCGCTTGCTTCCGGGCTGTCCCAGATGTTCGGCGATGTCTGGCAGTGGACTCAGTCGGCCTATTCGCCCTATCCGGGCTTCACGCCGCCCGAGGGCGCAATCGGCGAGTACAACGGCAAGTTCATGGTGAACCAGTGGGTTCTGCGCGGGGCCTCGTGCGCCACGCCGCGGGCCCATGCGCGGGCGAGCTACCGCAACTTCTTCCACCCGCACCAGCGCTGGCAGTTCGCGGGCCTCAGGCTCGCCCGGGACGCATAGGGTCGTCCTCCCGACATATGGACATGGTTTTTGACCTGAACACCCGCCGGCGGCGGTTCGGGCGGCAGCGCCACGCAATGCCCGTGTCCGGTTCGGCTCTCCCCGAAGCAGTGCACCCGCGGATCGCCCCAGCCGACGACAGGGTCGCCCAATCAATCCCATAGAGAGGAGGCGCCCATGGCGCTCGCAGGCACCGCAGCAGACAGTCAAGACGATCCGCTTCCGTTTCAGGACGATTTCGCATCGTCGGTTCTGGAGGGCCTGTCCGCCTCGCCCAAGACCGCCGAGCCGAAATGGCTCTACGACGCGCTGGGCGCGAAGCTGTTCGAGGCGATCTGCGAGGTCGACACCTACTATCCGACCCGCAACGAGATGACCGTGCTGGCCGACCGCGCCGGTGAGATCGCCGGTCATCTGGGCAACGATATCATCCTGATCGAGCCCGGCAGCGGCGAGGGCATCAAGGTGCGCTATCTGCTCGACGCGCTCGGCGGGCAGGTGACGGTCTACGTCCCCGTGGACATCGCCGCCGAGCAGCTGGTCTATCTGGGCGAGACGATCAGTGCGGCCTATCCCGATATGCTGGTCGCGCCGGTGGTGGCGGACTTCACCGGCACCTTCGAGATCCCGGCCGATCTGCCCCCCGGCCGCCGGGTGCTGTTCTTTCCCGGCTCGACCATCGGCAATTTCGAGCCGGAGGTCGCTTCGGAGCTCCTGAAGCGGCTGCGGGAAGAGAGCCGCGCCGACGCGCTCCTGATCGGGATCGACACCTGCAAGGACGAGGACCGGCTGGTCGCCGCTTATGACGATCCGGTCGGTGTCACCGCGGCGTTCAACAAGAACCTCCTCAACCGGATCAATCGGGAGCTCGACGGCACCTTCGATCTCGACACCTTCCACCACGAAGCGCGGTTCAATCCGGACCGGAGCCGGGTGGAGATGCATCTGGTCTCCGACAGGGACCAGACCGTCGAGGTGTGGGGCCGCAGGTTCAGCTTTTCCCAAGGCGAGAGCATCCACACGGAAAGCTCCCACAAATACAGCCCCGAGGAGTTCCAGGTGCTTGCCGGCCGCGCCGGCTGGCGGCCGGACACCTACTGGAAAGATTCCGACGGCCTGTTCAGCCTGCATCTCCTGAAGGCGGGCTGACGCGGCCGGGCAAATTGCGCCGGATGGCGGAGCCTCACGGCTCCGCCTTTGGCGTCACGCGATCGTTGGTTCGGGCAGGCCGCGGCGGCGGCAGGCGGCCATCACCGTGTTGACCAGCAGGAAGCCGATGGTCATCGGGCCGACGCCGCCGGGCACCGGCGTGATCGCGCCGGCCACCTGTTTGGCGGCTTCCGTGTCCACGTCGCCGACGATCCGCGTCTTGCCTTCGCCGCGCTCCGGTGCCGGGATGCGGTTGATGCCGACGTCGATCACCGTGGCGCCGGCCTTCAGCCAGTCCGCCTTCACGTAGCCCGGGCGGCCGACGGCGGCCACGACGATGTCGGCCCGGCTGCACAGACCGGCCAGATCCTTGGTGCGGGAGTGGGCCATCGTGACGGTGCAGTTCTCATTCTGCAGCAGGAGCGAGACCGGCTTGCCCACCAGGATGGACCGGCCGATCACCACCGCATCGAGGCCGGTGAGATCGCCGCCGCGCGCCTGCTTCGCGAGATCGACGCAGCCCTGCGGGGTGCAGGCCACCAGCGCCGAGCGGCCCAGGACCAGAAGTCCGGCGTTCATCGGATGAAGGCCGTCCACGTCCTTGGCGGGATCGATTGTCATCACCACCCGGTCGGAATCGATGTGCTTGGGCAGCGGCATCTGGACGAGGATCCCGTCGACCTCCGGATCCGCATTCAGCGCTTCCACGAGAGCGATCAGGTCGTCTTCGGCGGTGTCGCCCGGAAGCCGGTGCTCGATGGAGCGCATTCCCGCCGCCTCGGTCCGCTTCACCTTGTTGGAGACGTAGATGTCGCTTGCCGGATCGTCGCCCACGAGCACCACGGCCAGGCCCGGGACCATGCCGTGCGCGGACTTCAGGCCGGCAACGGCTGCGGCTACCTTTTCGTCGAGAGCGGCGGCGCGGCTCTTGCCGTCGATGATCGTGGCGGTCATGGGAGACTCCGTTCAGGCGGAAGGGACGCGCCCTTCCTAAATCAAGCCGACGGCCGGTGAAATCGCCGGAGGCGACATTTGCGCTTCCGATGGCGGCCATCAGCCGGTCTGCTGGACGGCTACAGCTTCGGCAGGTCAGCCAGGGCGGCCTCGAGGGTCGCGGGATCGCCGTCCAGCCGGACGGTCTTCAGGCGGGCGGTATGGCCCGAGCTGATCCCGACGGCCGATTTGGGCAAAGCGAAATGCTTCGCGAGTACCGCTTCCAGAGCCCGGTTGGCCGCGTTCTTGTCCGGAACGGCCCGGACCCGGGCCGCGATCACCACGCTGCCGTCGGACAGCGTCTTCAGCCCGTCCACGCCGTCGCGCCCGGACTTCGGGGTCAGCCGCACGCGCACGGCGAGACCGCCGCCGTCGCGTGCTGCCACGGCCGGATGATCCATGACCTAGAGCGCGAGCGGCGCCAGGTTGTTCACGATCAGCTGCTGCACGAAGAACAGGATCAGAAGCAGGACGATCGGAGAGATGTCGATCCCGCCCAGGTCCGGCAGGATGCTCCGGATCGGTCTCAGCGCTGGCTCGGTCAGGCTGTAGAGCGCGTTGCCGATCATGGAAATGAACTGGTTGCGCGGATTGACGACATTGAAGGCATACAGCCACGAGAAGATGGCCGAAGCGATGATGATCCACGTGTAGATCTTGATCGCGAGCAGAAGGACCTGAATAAGCGAGAGCATTGAGGCTCCCCAGCCGGATGTGAACGGGTGCACGCCACCCGCCGACATGGCGGGCGCGCCTGCCGTCACATAGCGGTCGCACCCGTTTGCCGCAAGGTCGGGACGGGCGTCTTATCCCCGCAGGACGCCGCCCGTGGCCTTCGAGACCGCCGCCACGACCTTCTCGGCGACCGCGTCGATCTCCTCGTCGGTCAGGGTGCGGTCACGCGGCTGAAGTGTCACCTCGATGGCCACCGACTTCTTGCCGTCCTCGATCCCCTTGCCGCGATAGACGTCGAACACGTCGACGTCGGAGATCAGCGTCTTCTCCGCGCCCCGGGCGGACCGCAGGATGTCGACCGCCTCCACGGCGTCCTCCACCACGAAGGCGAAATCGCGCCGGACAGGCATCTGGTCGCTGACCGAGAGCGCCGGCTTCGCCTTGGTGGGCTTGGATTTCGCCGCAGGGATCGCGTCCAGGTGCAGCTCGAAGGCGACGACCGGGCCGTCCGCATCGACGACCTCCAGCGCCTTCGGGTGAAGCTCGCCGAAGTGGCCGAGCACGATCGGGCCGAGGCGCAGCGTGCCGGACCGGCCGGGATGCAGCCAGGCCGGGGCGTCGCGGGTCACCTGAACCCGCTCGGCGGGTGCGCCTGCCGCCGACAGCACGGCGAGGGCGTCGGCCTTGGCATCAAAGACGTCGACGGACCCGGCGTTGCCGGACCAGTGCCGGCCGGCTCCGCCCGGCTTCGCCGTGCCGCGCCGGACACCTGTCGCGGCGGTCTTCTGATCCTCCGGCCTGTCACCGAGAAAGACCTGCCCGACCTCGAACAGCGGCTGGTCTGTCATGCCGCGGTCGGCGTTCTTTTGCAGGGACCGGACCAGCCCGGGCACCTGGCTCGGCCGCATGTCGGACAGGTCGCTTGCGATCGGATTGGCGAGCTTCAGCTCCGCCTGTCCGCCGCCAAAGGCCTCGGCCTCCGGCGCGGAGAGGAACGACCAGGTGATCGCCTCGACGAATCCCCGCGCGGCCAGCGTCCGCCTTGCCAGCCGGGTACGCACCTGCATCGGCGTCAGCACCTTGTGGGCGACCGACGACAGGCGCGGCATCGGTTCCGCCGGGATGGCGTCGAGACCGACGATCCGGACAACTTCCTCCACCAGGTCCGCCTTGCCTTCCACATCGGCGCGCCAGCTCGGCACCGTCACGTCGAGGGTGTCGCCGGAACCGGCCACCTCGAAGCCGAGCGCCGTCAGGATCTCGACGATCCGTGCGTCCGGCACCGTGATGCCGGAGAGCCGCGCGACCTCCGCCACGGGGAAGGCGATGGTCCGCCGGTCCGCCGGGATCTCGCCGGCGAGCACCACCTCGGACGCGGTGCCGCCGCACAGCTCCAGCACCAGCGCCGTCGCCAGCTCCAGTCCGGGCAGGGTGAAGGCCGGGTCGATGCCGCGCTCGAAGCGGAAGCGGGCATCGGAGACGATGTTCAGGCTGCGGCCGGTGCGGGCGATCGCCAGCGGATCCCACAGCGCCGATTCGATCAGGACGTCGGTCGTCTCCTCCGAGCAGCCGGTTTCCTCGCCGCCCATGATGCCGGCCAGCGATTCCACGCCCGCCTCGTCGGCGATCACGCACATGGTGTCGTCGAGGGTGTAGGTGCGGCCGTCGAGGGCGAGCAGGCTTTCGCCCTGCTTCGCGCGGCGGACCGTGAGGTCGCCCTTCACCTTGGCGGCGTCGAAGACGTGCAGCGGCCGGTTGCGATCGAAGGTCAGAAGGTTGGTGATGTCGACCAGCGCATTGATCGGGCGCAGGCCGATGGCCATCAGCCGACGCTTGAGCCATTCCGGCGACGGGCCGTTCTTCACGCCGGAGACCTTGCGCAGCGCGAACGCCGGGCAGATCGGATTGCCTTCGGGGAAGGACAGCGTCACCGAAACCGGGCACGGTCCGTTGCCGGCGACCGGTGCCACCGGCGCGTCCTTGAGCCGGCCGAGACCGGCGGCCGCGAGATCCCGGGCCACGCCCGACACGCCCAGACAGTCGGCGCGGTTCGGCGTGATCGCGATCTCGATCACCGGATCGTCGAGGCCGAGCCAGGCGGCGTAGGGCGTTCCCTTCGGCGCGTCGTCCGGCAGGTCGATGATGCCGGAATGCTCGTCCGACAGGCCGAGCTCGCGTTCCGACAGGAGCATGCCCCGGCTTTCCACGCCGCGGATCTCGCCGACCTTCAGGTCCACACCGGTGCCCGGCACGTGGGTGCCGGGTGCCGCGAACACGCCGGTCATGCCGGCGCGGGCGTTGGGCGCGCCGCAGACGACCTGCACCGGGTCGCCGGCGCCGGTGTCGACCATGCAGACCCGGAGCCGGTCCGCGTTCGGGTGCTGCTCCGCGGAGATCACCTTCGCGATCACGAACGGCGCCAGGGCCCGGCTCGCGTCGGTGACCTCCTCGACCTCCAGGCCGATCATGGTCAACGTCGTTGCGATGTCGTCGAGCGAGGCATCGGTCTCAAGGTGATCCTTGAGCCAGGACAGGGTGAACTTCATGGGCGCGACACTTGGGCCTTTGAACGGGAACCGAAATCGTCGGCCTGATCTAGAGCATTTTTGTTTTGCCTGTCACCCGGCGATCCGGGCCGGACGGTACGAAAGCCGTGCGAGGGCCCGGCCGGGTCTGCTGCACCCGCCCGTCGGCGCTCTGGTCTGCGGCTGGCGCATTGCAGCGATGAGCGCACGGCATTGATCCGGTGCGGACGGCAGGCGACAACACGGATGGCCACCGGCAGGCGATCGCCCGGACGGTCCGCTTGCCCGCAGGAACCCGATGTTCGCCGACACCCCCTATACGCTCTTCGTCATCGCCGTTCTGCTGCTGCTGTATCTGGCCGGCGGCTTCGTGAAGGGAGCGGCTTCCTTCGGACAGCCGATGGTGACGATTTCGCTCGGCGTCCTGTTCATCCCGGTTCCCGCCGCCATCGCAATCGCCATCGTGCCGGCCTTCCTGTCGAACGCCGTCCAGGCCTGGGGCAGCTGGCGGGCCGTCTCGCAGCTCAAGCCCTACGCGATCTTCTATCTCGCGCTCGTCGTCGGGGTAGTGATCGGTCTCAGCATCTTCGCGCTCCTGAACCAGGACGCCCTGCGCGCCGCGATCGGCTGCCTGTTGGTGGTGTTCGCCCTGACGCAGCTTCTCGGAGTGTCGCCGCCGCTGACGCCGCCGCCGCATCGCGGGGTGCTCGCCGTGACCGGGCTCGTCTCCGGAGTGTGTGCCGGCACGACCTCGTTCGTCGGGTTCCCGTCCCTGCCGGTCCTGATCGCCTACCGGCTGGACCGGGCCCTGTTCGCGCTCGTCACTTCGATCATGTTCTTCATCACCATGTCGATGCTGGGGGGTGGGCTCACGCTGCTCGGCCATTTCGGGCCGGCCGAGCTGGTGGTCGGGATCCTGTGTTGCGTTCCGAGCTTCTTCGGCCAGAGGATCGGCCTCAGGGTGCGGGACCGCATGTCGGTGATCGCGCTCAGGCGGCTGATCAACGTGGTGCTCGCGGCGGTCGGCCTCGTGCTGGCGATGCGCGGGCTCGGGATCGCCTGAGCGCTGGCGCATGTCCCGTCTGGAATGCTCTGTTTCGGTAAGGACGACCTGCCCGGCTTGCCGGCCCTACGGATCGATGGACAGCCGGTCCATGGCCACCTCGAGGGTGCCGAAGCGGGTCGGGATGATGGTGCGTACCGGAACAAGGAACACCGTGCGGCCCTCCGGACCCGGAAGCGGGGCGAGCCAGACCTCCATGCCGGTGGTCTTCTTCAATTCCTGGATCTCCCGCTTTCCGGTCCGGTGGCCGGCGATCGGCCGATAGTCGATCCGGCAGACGATCACCGGGCCCTGGTAGGCCTCGTCGCCGCCATCGAAGCGGTCGCGGCGCTTGTAGGACAGCGCAATGTCGTAGCGCTGCTCGCCGTCGAAGATGGGGACCGTGCGATTGCATACCGAGCCGTCCACAGGCGCCTTCGCCTGCCAGACGAGGGCCGAGACGGGATCGATGATGTCGCGCTTGTGCTTCGGCTCCAGCACGATCCGGTCGGGTTCGGGCTCCTTGTCCTCCGGTTCAGGCACGACGGTCAGGCCGGACACCGCGCCGCCGCGAATGGTCATGGACAGGCGCTCGTCGTCGTCGCCTTCCTGGTAGCGATAGCCGTAGGAGGCAGGGACCACGCGGGTGTCCGCGATGCGACCGTCCGCTTCCGCCGTGCCGCGAGCGTCGGTGACGATCCGGCTGAAGCCCTTGGCCCTGGCTTCGCCCGACAGGGAATAGGCCGTGTCGGAGACCTCCGCCGTGACGTCCGCCTCTCCGATCACGTAGCCGGCGATCGAGATGTCGAACCGGCTCTTGAAGGTGGCGGCGGAGGCGGGAAGGGCGAGCGCGGGCCCCATCAGCACCAGCGAGATGATCGCCGCCGCACGGCCGCGGACGCACGAGGGGAGCAGAGCAGAACGTCGCCTTGTCATATCGGTGGCACGCAATCCAGATTGGGGTCCATGAGGGTTTGCTAGTGGCGGACTGGGACGAATCGAGGGCGGGCTTGATCCATTTCAAGGCTCGGGGCCGGCTTGTCTGCCTTTGTCCAATCCGGGTCGCGCAGGATCTGCGCGCCAGATTTCAGTAAAAGGAGCAGTTCGATGGGGCGTGTTCAGGACAAGGTGGCGCTGGTGACCGGAGGATCGGTCGGGCTCGGCGAGGCGATGGTCCGGATGCTGTCGTCGGAAGGCGCGAAAGTGGTCGTCACCGACATTCAGGACGGGCCGGGCGAAGCGCTGGCGAAGGAGCTTTCCGACGCCGGGCGCGAGGCGATCTTTCTCCACCACGACGTGGCCTCCGAGCCCGAGTGGGAGAGCGTCGTCGCCAGGGCGGTCGAGCGGTTCGGCCGGCTGGACGTGGTCGTGAACAATGCCGGGATCGGGGTTGGCTGCGCACCGGAAGACCAGACGCTCGAGGACTGGCGGCGGCTGATGTCGATCAATCTCGACGGGGTTTTCCTTGGCACCAAGCATGCCATCCGCGCGATGAAGGCCCACAAGCCGCAGACGATGGGATCGATCATCAACCTGTCCTCCATCGAGGGACTGGTCGGCGACCCGAACCTCGGCGCCTACAACGCGTCGAAGGGCGGCGTTCGGATCTACACCAAGTCCGTCGCGCTCCATTGTGCGATCAACCGGCTCGGCATCCGGGTGAACTCGGTCCATCCCGGCTACATCTGGACGCCGATGGTGGAGAACTATCTGCGCGAGGCCGGCAGTGTCGAACTCGGCCGCAAGGCGCTCGACGAGAAGCATCCGATCGGTCACGTGGGCGAGCCCGACGACATCGCCTACGGTGTGCTGTATCTGGCGTCCGACGAATCCAAGTTCATGACCGGCGCCGAACTGGTCATCGACGGCGGCTACACGGCGCAGTAGGCGGGAGCGGGAGGCGGCCCGGCCAGCAGGAGCCGGGTTGCCGCCGGTATCGTCACACCCCGGCCTTCTCGATGCCGATCCGGCGGAAGATCGCCTCAACGAACGCATAGATGGCAAAGGCGATGAGTCCGAGGCCGATCGCGAGCAGGGCCAGCCAGCCGAAGGGCAGGCCCTGGATCCACGCCAGCGCATCCTCCATGCCCGGCGCGTCGCTGGCCTCGTAGATGCCGCCGCCATACAGAGCGAGGATGCCGATCACGATGAACACGACGCCACGGGCGACGAGGGCGAACCTGCAGACGGGCTTGACCACGCCCGCCTTGTTGTAGCCGGGTCTCAGATACTTCTCGAATCCGGCCTTGTAGGCCTTGTAGATGTGAGCGACCCCGATCCCGATCGGAATGCAGGCGAGCGCCAGGGCGATATAGCGCCCCCATTCATGGCCGAAGAGCCACGAAAGCCAGCCGCTGGTCGGATCGCCCCCACCTCCGTCGCCGGAGCCGGCGCTGAGGCTGAAAACGACGCTGATGGCGAAAACCGCCAGACCGACGTGGATCAGCCCGCTGGCGAAGTGGCCCACCCGCACCAGGAGGCCCTTTGCGTCCGTGCCGGCACCGTCCGGATCGCCGATCGCCTGGATGAACCGCCAGCCCGCAAAGGCGAACAGCCCGATCCCGACCACGACCAGAAGCACGCTTCCGAAAGGCTGGTTCAAGAGTTCGCGAAGGGCCCCCCGCGTGTTCTCCGCCTGACCGGCGCCGATCGCGGCCAGAACCGCCAGCGCACCGACGATGACGTAGACGACACCGCGTGCCGCGTAGCCGCCCCGCGCGGCGCGATTCAGTCCGGTCGAGACACCCATGCTTCCCCGCTTCGAGCCGTTTCGCTCAGGCTGTTCCATCCGAGCGAAAAGGAAATGGTTTCAAGTGGTGACGTGAGCGTTCCGTTGTCTTTCAGGACGTCCGGTTTGAACGGGGCACGCTCCAGATTGGACAGAGAGGCAACGCGGGGGCTACGGGCCGGTTCCCCGATGACCGCGGTTCGGCGCGACCGGGCGTGAGGGACGGGCGAGCCCAGGGGGCAGGTTCCTGGCGTCCGCAAGGGCGTTCACGCCAATTTGCATCGCCTGCCACCGCAATTGGCCCAAAACTGCGGCCTGCGATCGGGGGGCTGACGAGACGGCTTGACCATCTCTGGGACACGATCGGTGCGGGGCGTCCGCTCGGTCCGGAAATTTCGCACGTTTTTCCCGATTTTCGGGCTATCTTCGGCGACCGAATATCGTGTCAGGGGAGCACGCAATAAAATGTGTGAGGAACACCGTTTCGTCTTTTCGCGTAGAAACCTTCTTGGAGTTGGCGCCGGCGTTGCATCGGCTGCCCTCATGTCGGGGCTCATCGCACCGGCCTATGCCCAGTCGGGCGGGGATACGCCCGCCGCGCCGAACGACATCAGCCCGGATGAGGCGCTGCAGCGTCTCAAGGACGGCAACGTCCGTTATGCGGCGAACAATCTGAACGAGCGGGATTTCTCCGCCGGCCGGGCGGCCCGTGCCCAGTCCCAGCACCCGTTCGCGGGCATCCTGTCGTGCGCCGATTCCCGGGTGGCTCCGGAACTCGCCTTCGATCAGGGGCCGGGTGAACTCTTCGTGGTCCGCGACGCAGGCAATGCCGTGGACACGAACGGTCTCGCCAGCATCGAGTTCGGCGTGGCGGTGCTTGGAATCCCGCTTCTGCTGGTGCTCGGACATTCGAGCTGCGGTGCGATCTCTGCGACCATCGACGTGATCGAGAACGGGACCGAACTGCCCGGGAGCCTGCCCGCTCTGATCAACCATCTGAAGCCGGGCGTCGAGCGGGCGCTGGCGGAGAAGCCGGCGGACCCGATGAAGGCGGCGACCATCGAGAACGTTCGCTACAACGTCGAACAGCTGAAAAGCGAGAGCCCGATCGTGTCGGAGGCGGTTGCCAGCGGCAAGGTGATGGTCGTCGGCGGCGTCTACGAACTCTCCACCGGCAAGGTCGAGTGGCTCTAGGGCACGCCGGTTCAGGCTGAAACGGCCTGCGTCCGGCAGTGTGGCCGAGGCCGTCGGGCCGGCGGTCGAGATGACGAAAGCGGCGCCAGCCTGGCGCCGCTTTCTCAATGGCGTCTCCGATCAGCCGCGCGGCGGAATCTGCAGGCCGCGCTCGACGGCAGGACGGGTGAGGCAGCGATCGAGCCAGGCCGGAACGTTCTTCAGGTCGCCGTAGCCGACCAGGTCGCCCGCCTCGTAAAACTGAACGAGGCCGCGCACCCAGCCCATCATCGAGATGTCGGCGATCGAATAGGTGTCGCCCATGATCCACTCGCGTCCGTCGAGCCGGGTTTCCAGCACGCCCAGCAGCCGCTTGGTCTCGTTGGCGTAGCGCTCCAGCGGCCGCTTGTCCTCGATGTCCTTGCCGGCGAATTTGTAGAAGAAGCCGAGCTGCCCGAACATCGGGCCGATATGGCCCATCTGGAAGAACACCCACTGGATGGTTTCGTAGCGCAGAGCCGGATCCGTTGGCACCAGCTTGCCCGTCTTGTCGGCGAGATAAACGAGGATGGCGCCGGATTCGAACAGGCCGAACGGTTGTCCGCCCGGGCCGTCGGGATCGATGATCGCGGGGATCTTTCCGTTCGGGTTGAGCGCCAGGAAGTCGTCCGTCCAGGTCTCGTCGTTGGTGATGTCGACCTTGTGCGCCTCGTAGGGCAGGCCGGTTTCCTCCAGCGCGATCGACACCTTCACGCCGTTCGGGGTCGGGAAGGAATAGAGCTGCAGGCGGTCGGGATGCTGGGCAGGCCAGCGCTTGGCGATCGGGAATGCGGAAAGGTCGGTCATGGAGGAACTCCGACACCGGGTGGGGGAAGGGCACGCAAGCGCGCGGGGGCGCCCGCAGGTGTCGCCAGACAAACGGCAAACACCGTTGCGCGCAACCGGTTCCTCCGTTCAGCCTTGCCGACCATTCCGCCGCACGGGCGATCCCAGCGGGGACGGCGACGATCTCAGGCCGCGTCCAGATGCTTGTACATCAGGGTTGTCGCGTCCCACCGCTCTTCGATCGTGTCACGGCAGAACCGGGGGATGGTGCCGACCGTGACGAACCCGAGCGAGGAATAGAGCGGCTCAGCCTTGTCGCCGGTGCGCGTGTCGAGGGTCAGCAGCGTGCGCCCGAGACCGGCGGCGTGCGCCTCCAGGGTCTGCATCAGCCGGCGGGCGATGCCCTGCCTGCGGGCCTCGGGGTGAACCAGCAGCTTGGTCACCTCGGCGCGGTGCGGCTGGTTGGGCGGCGTGTCGATGTCGAGCTGGACCGTTCCGACGATCCGTCCCCCGGTCTCCGCGATCCAGACGATCCGGGCCCCGGACTGCACGGGCGCGCGCACCTTCGCTTCCCAGTACGCCAGCGCTTGCGGTTCGGTGAAGGGCAGGATGAAATTCACGCTGGCGCCGTCCTCCACGCACGCCAGCAGAAGGCTCGCCAGGTCGCCCATGCGCGCGTCGAAGGCCGCGGGCGCCAGGATCGAGATGTGAACGGCTTGTGCCATCGGTGGGTCCTCACACCATGAACAGGAAGTAGCGCGCGCCGGCATCGGCGGGCGTTTCGAAATGGCTCGCGCCGAACAGGCGGTAGCGCAGGCAGTCGCCGCCGGTCAGTCCGTGCCGCTCGTCGTCGACGGTCAGGTCGAGCCGGCCCTCGATCATCACGAGATGATGTTCCAGGCCCTGCCGGGGCGGGGCCGGATAGGAGATCCGCGTCGCAGCCGGCAGCGTTCCTTCCAGGACCTCGCCGGCAAGCAGGTGGGCGGGCGGCGACACGGAGCGACGGCGAAATCCGGTTTCCGGGTCGGTCCATACCGGTTGCGCATCCGGCTCGATCCGGGCGGCAAAATCGCCCTCGGCCAGGAGCATCAGCCGGGAAAGCGGGATCTCGTAGGCGGCGCACAACCGGCCGAGAACGCTTGCGGTGCCGCTGACTTCGGCGTTCTCGAGCCGGGACAGTGTCGCCCGGCTGACCCCGCTCAGGCCCGCCAGCGTGTCGAGGGACCAGCCCCGCTCCAGCCGGAGCGCGCGCAGCCGGACGGCGAGGCGACGATCGATATTCTCTGAAATGGGAAATTCGCTCATATATGGACAATGACATGAGGCGTGCACCAGTCAAGCCGAGTCTGCTAGATTTCGACTGCGGGCTGCATTGCGGATGCCGCCGGAGGTCTTCCCGAGGGAGCCGGGAGGGCAATCGAATCTGACATGGCCTGCAATTGAGGTGCTTGAGCGGTTCATTCCGATTGGGTGCGATACGGTCTGAAGAGGCGATGCTCCCGGGGAGTGTGGAGGCCGACTTTGCGGCATGTAGATCCGCCTTCTGACGAAGTTCCGCAGCGCCATGGTCCCCAAGGCCTCGACGAAAGCGTCCTGATGCGGGTGCCGCGACTGGCTGAAAACTCAGCCGTCCTGATGGCGCTGTTCGACGGATCCGACCGGCTGCGCTGGGCCAACCGCGCGTTCCGGACCACCTTCTTCCTTGAGCGTGGCGAGACACCGCTCTGGTCAGAGCTGATGCGCCGGAACTTTCACGCCGGTCGCGGCACCGTCATCCAGACCGAAGATTTCGAAGCCTGGCTCCACAGTACGATTTCACGGCGGGGAAAGGTGCCGTTCCGGGCGTTCGAGACCGACGTCGTCGACGGGCGGTGGCTGTGGATGACGGAGACCGTCGACGCGGAGGGATGGATGCTGTGCGTGGCCAGCGACGTGACCTCCATGAAGGCCGACGAACGCTCGGTGCGCCAGGACCGCGATTTTGCCCTCAAGGCCGCCCAGACCGACGATCTGACGGGGCTCGCGAACCGGCGCTTCACCCTGGCGCGCGCCAACGACATGCTGCAGGGATCGGTGCAGGGGAAGGTCGTGGGCAGTTTCGCGATCCTCGACCTGGACCGCTTCAAGTCGATCAACGACCGGTTCGGCCATCACATCGGCGATGCGATCCTCAAGGACTTCACGACGAAGACCCAGGAGCTCGTTCGTCGCGGCGATTGTCTGGGCCGCGTCGGCGGCGAAGAGTTCGCTCTGGTCGTTCCCGGAGCGCCGCTGGAGGTGGCTCGGCAGATCCTGATCAGAATGCTCGAGCGCATCCGGGAGTCGGCGCCGCTGCCCGATGTTCCGGATTTCCGCTACACGTTCTCAGCCGGGCTGACCGAGGCGCTCGGCGGCGAAGATCTCACGAACGTCTACGAGCGCGCCGATCGTGCCCTCTATCTGGCGAAGGTCGGGGGCAGGGACCGGATCGAGACCTACGGGAATCGTCCGGCCTGAGTGGCGGCGTGCGACCCTGCGCTGCCGGCAGCCTCGGAGCGGCGCAGAGCGACTTCAGAAGCCGAACGCGATCTGATTGCGTCCGCCCTGCTTGGCAGCGTAGAGGGCGCTGTCGGCTGCATTCATAAGGGTCTCGATGGTCGGAGCGACGGGTGTGCTGGTTCCGACGCCTATGCTCACGGTGAAGTGGATGTTGCCCTGCGGGGTCGCTACGGTTTCCTGCTCGACGGTGGAGCGTATCCTTTCGGCCAGCTCCTGCGCCGGTTTCGCGCCGGTCTCGGGAAGAAGGACGGCGAATTCCTCGCCGCCGATCCGGGCCGACAGATCCGATGCCCGGCACGTCCGCCGCAGCGCGTCCGCCAGCCGGCGGATGACGTCATCGCCACGGGGGTGGCCATAGCTGTCGTTGATCGACTTGAAGCGATCGATGTCGACCAGCAGTACCGAGACGCTGCCTCCGGATATTTCCCGGCGTTCCAGTTCGTGCCCGAGTTCCGAATAGAAACACCGCCGGTTGGCGAGGCCGCTGAGTTCGTCGGTCGAGGCCAGTTGCCGGACCCGCGCCTCCGCCGCGATCCGCCGCTCTTCGTGGATCATGATGGTGCCGAGAAGGACCACGCCGAGGGCTCTCAGGATGGCGGTCGGCAGTAGGGTCACGGCGAGGGTCGACATGGCGAGCTCCCAGGGCAGGAGCAACACCGCGACGGTCGGAATGGGAGACAACAGGGAGAACAGGATAAGGGCGCGGTAGGTGGGCGGCTGGCCGGGCCGCCGCATGAAGAAATAGCCGAACAGGCCGATTCCGGCGGCAATTCCGATCGCGAGAATGCCCGGCTGTGCTCCGATGCCACCGATTCCCGCCCGGAAAATGGCTGCAATGACCGCCGCAAGGAGGCCGGCCACCGGTCCCCCGAAATAGCCAGCCAGGACGATGATCGTGGTTCGCGAATCGATGTGCAGATCCGGTCCGATGCGCACCGGGTCGAGCATCGTCAGGATCGCTCCGATCCCGAAAAGCAGACCGAGCGGGACGGGACGCGGTCGCTGGCTCCGATCGCGCGGTAGAATTGAGTAGGCGACTGCGATGAACGCGAGCAGGCCTAGATTGCTGAACAGCTCGAGCCCGAGTTCAATCAACCGGTCAGATCCTCTCTGCCCGTCGCGGATCCGCGTCCGCCGAGGTGAGGAAACCGATACCGAGAGATCGGCGGTTTCGCCTCACCGTGACTGTGATCGTGGCAGGGCCCTGTGACGGTTTTGGGTCCGGCATGAAAAGAAGTCCGTCTGGCGCGAGCGAGAAAAAGGGCCGCATCCGATGAATGCGGCCCCGCCTGCAATCTTGTGCGCCTTGTCTGGCTCAATCGGCTTGCGCGGAACTGGTGATGCGGACGATGGAACTGCCGCCGCCGCCTTCGGTGACCGCATAAACCGCACCGTCCGGGCCGACCTTGACGTCGCGGGTGCGGGCCTGCAGCGGCAGGCGCTCCTCATAGGCGACCTGGCCGTCCTCCATGTGCAGGATCACGATGCCCCGGCTCTGGAGGCCGCCCACGAGGAAGGCGCCGCGCCATGCCTCGATCGGCCCATCGGCGTAGTAGTCCATACCCGACGGGGCGATGACCGGATCCCAGTAATAGACTGGCTGCTCCATCCCTTCCTGGGCGGTGATGCCCTGGCCGACCGGCGAGCCGCCGTAGTTGATGCCGTAGGTGATGACCGGCCAGCCGTAGTTCAGACCCGGCTGCGGCTGGTTGAGTTCGTCGCCGCCGCGCGGACCGTGCTCGACGGTCCACAGCCGGCCCTCATCGTCCATCGTCGCGGACTGAAGATTGCGGTGGCCGTAGGACCAGATCGCCGGCTGAGCGGCGTCATTGCCGACGAACGGATTGTCGGACGGGATCGATCCGTCCGGATTGATCCGGAACACCTTGCCGAGGCCGGAATCCAGGTCCTGGGCCTGGTCCCGGATCGGCGTGTCCGAGCGCTCGCCGACGGTCACGAAAAGCGTCCCGTCCGGGGCGAATGCGAGCCGGGAGCCGAAGTGCTTGGTTCCGGCATAGGCCGGCGTCTGCTGGAAGATCACCTCGACATCGGAAAGCTGTCCACCGCCCTGGTCGTTCGTGGACAGCTGCGCACGGGCGACGCTGGTGGCGTTCGTGCGGTTGCCGCGGGGTTCGGAGAAGGAGAAGAAGATGGTGTTGCTGGTGTCGAAGTCCGGGGCGAGCGCCACGTCGAGAAGACCGCCCTGTCCCCGGGAGTCCACCTGCGGAACGCCTCTGATCGGCGGTCCGGCGCGCCCGTTCTGGCCGACGATGTGCATGGCGCCGCTCTTGGCCGTCACCAGCATGCGCCCGTCGGGCAGGAGTTCCATCGCCCATACCTGGGGCAGCCGCTGGGCGACGGTTTCCACTGAGACCGCTGCATCCCGCGGCGGCTGCGGCGCCCGCGTCTGGGCCTCGAACGCCGGTTGCTGGTCGGGCGCGTTGGGTGGGCCGGAGACGGCAGGCGCGCGGCCGGACTGGGCCAGGGCAGGGGCAGCGGCCATGAGAACGACCAGGGCAAGCGACGGGGTCAGCGGGCGCATGAACACCTCCTTTGCGATGGATGGGTAATGGCGGTGACCGCCAAAAAGATCCAAGGCAAGAGGTGTGATCGCGCACCCGTCGTTGACACCCCGGCGGGCCGCTTCTGAACGGGATGTGATGAATCCGGGCTCCGGATGGTCCGCGGTCAGGCCGGAAGAGAAGCTGCCCGCCGCTTCACATGCACGATGATCGCGACATGGATCAGGATCGCCACGGCGAGACCGATCCCATGCTCGGTCGGGGTGACGCCCGGGCGTCCCGAGATCGTCGCCAGGCCGACGATGCTGGCGGGAAGAAACAGGACGATCGCGGTCACCAGCCCCGGATTGTAGCGCCGCTCCCGGACCGCGCCGGCGACATGCACCAGGGCGTTGACCAGGGTGAGATAGATGGCGATCAGCCCGAGACCGAGCGAGACGAACGCAGCAAGGTAGATCGCGGCCAGGTCGACCAGCCACACGCCGCCCACATTGATCACGACCACGGCCGTCGGGGTCAGCGCGGGCTTGCCGCCGGCCATCGTCGCGTTGAGATAGCGGCGAAAGCGGTCGCCGGTGTGCTCCTCGAGCTGATGCAGCATGTAGAGCGGAAGCTGGAGATAGATCAGCAGGAAGGCGGGATCCCGCGCCTGGTCGAGAAACGGGATGACGGCGAGGAGAAACAGGCCCGCGATGAAGCCGGTGTTCATCCAGTTCTGCAGAAACCAGGTTCTCGTCATCGGCTGGACTGTCCGGACCGGTGCTCCGATCCGATGCCCGCAAACCGCGTTTTCCGGTGGAGCAGATGGTGGGCGGTACTGGGATTGAACCAGTGACCTCTACCGTGTCAAGGTAGCGCTCTCCCGCTGAGCTAACCGCCCGATGTGCCCATCCGGATCTGACTTCAGGCCTCCGGAGGGGAGATGCCGCAGATCGGAATGTGGCAGAAACCCGAGACCGTCGAGCGCCCGGCGCCCGCAGCCAATCGAGACCCGTGCGTATAGCGAGGTTCGTCGGCGCTCGCAAGAACGTTCGGGAAAAATCCCGCGCCGGCTGGGGATGACGGAGGCGCGCGGAGCGTGTGTTCGGCGATCCGCGGTCAGGCGGCTTCCAGCATACGGCCCACTTCGCGCACCAGTTCGCGCAGATGGAACGGCTTGGACAGCACCTTTGCGGGGCGCGGCACGTCGTTTTCATGATTGAGGGCGACGGCGGCGAAGCCGGTGATGAACATGACCTTGAGGTCGGGATCGAGGCGGGTGGCGCGCCGCGCGAGCTCGATGCCGTCCATCTCGGGCATGACGATGTCGGTCAGAAGCAGCGAGAACGGCTCCTCCCGCAATCGCTCATATGCCGACAGGCCGTTGTCGAAGGCCTGGACATGATATCCCGCCCGTTCCAGCGCCTTGGTCAGGAACGTGCGCATGTCTTGATCGTCTTCGGCCAGAAGGATGCGCAACGAAAAACCCCTTGTGTCGTTCGAGCCGCCCACGACGTCTTTTCGCGCCGTCTCGCTCTCCCTCTTGCCCCCGGGCGCGTAAAAGCGGCGTCAAAAAACAAGGTTTCCGGAAAGTTGCCGCCAAGTGTGCAAGACTGATGGACACAACCGGTCAACGGACGGCAAAGTGTCGGCTGTCGCGGGGCAGCCGGGTCTCCTCTTCAAGGCGAGCAGTATGCGGACAATCGACGATTTTGTGAGTTCTTCCCCGTTTGAGATTGTCGAACCTGCCGCGCAATGCTCGCCGTTCGTCTTCAATTCCCCGCATTCCGGCACCGCCTATCCGCGAAGCTTCCTGAACAGCTCGCGGCTTGATTCCTCAAGCATCCGGCGATCCGAGGATACCTTCGTCGACGAGCTGTTCGCAGGGGTCGTCGAGCTGGGCGCGCCGCTGATGCGGGCCCATTTCCCGCGCGCCTTTCTCGACGTGAACCGGGAGCCCTACGAACTCGATCCTGCGATGTTCAGCGGCCGGCTGCCGGCCTACGTGAACGCCCGCTCGATCAGAGTCGCGGGGGGGCTCGGAACCATCGCGCGGGTCGTGGCGGATTCGGAGGAGATCTACCGCGACCGTCTGCCGGTGGCGGAGGGGCTGGACCGGATCGAGCGGATCTACAAGCCCTATCACGCGGCGCTCAGGGACCGTCTCGCCGAAACGATGGCCAACTTCGGAGTGGCGGTTCTGGTGGATTGCCATTCGATGCCGTCGACGGCGCGCGGTCTGGAGAACCGGCCCCGCCCGGACCTGATCATCGGCGACCGGTTCGGAACCAGCTGCGCGCCGGGGCTCGCCGATACGGCCATCGCTCTGCTGTCGGATCTCGGCTACCACGTGGGCCGCAACCGTCCCTATGCCGGCGGCTACATCACCGAACACTATGGCCGCCCCCAGAGCGGCCTGCATGCGCTCCAGATCGAAGTGAACCGGGGCCTCTACATGGACGAGCAGCGCTTCCGCAAGACGGCGGGCTTCGATGCGCTGGCCCAGGATCTCGCGCTCTTCGCCGAACGCCTGATGGCGCTTGCCCTTTATTCCGGAGCTGTGGCAGACGCCGCAGAGTGAACCAGAACCGTGCCCGGCTCCGACTTTGGGCCGCCCGGTGACGCGGTATTGAGCGTGCCAAAAAAAAGGGCCGCTTCTGGCGAAGCGGCCCAAGTCTAGGGAGGAAACGCCCAAGGAGGGCTGCGATACGACAACGTCATATCGCATTGCAATAAACTGGCATTGCGCTGCACAAAGGTCAAGGGTCGGTGGGCTTCCGAACCGTTCGGTGGCGAACGGAACGCGCCTTCCCAGGACGCCGTCACCGCGCCTCCTGAAACGTTGGACGGATGTGCGGCCCTGGAAATGTCGGGCTTTTGAGGGACTTGAAGGGTTCTCTAATGTTGTCGGTTGACTGCAGGCCGACCGGATTCAAAGGAACGCATGGCTGATATGCGAGACCTGCAACAGGCTGTGAATCTCATGCATCGGCTGGCGGATGCCGCCGCTGCGGCGGTGCTGCCGCATTTTCGCAAACTCGACACGGTCGATTCGAAGGACGATGCCGGCTTCGATCCGGTGACGGTTGCCGATCGCGGTGCGGAAAAGGTGATGCGGTCGCTGATCGAGGAGGTGTTTCCCGAGGACGGCATCATCGGCGAGGAATTCGGCATGATGCGGCCGGAAGCCGAGCGGGTCTGGGTGCTCGATCCGATCGACGGCACCCGGGCCTTCATCACCGGCCTGCCGAGCTGGGGCACTCTGATCGCCCTGATGGAGCGGGGCGAGCCTGTCGCCGGGATGATGTCGCAGCCCTTCGTGGGCGAACGGTTCTGGACCGAGGGAAACGGCGTCTTCTGGGCCCGGGGCGAAGAGCGCGAGGCGCTGTCCGCCCGGCCGTGCCCCTCGCTTGCCGAAGCCACCCTGTTCGCCACCACGCCGGCGATGTTCAACGGTGCGCGCAAGGCGGCGTTCGAGCGGCTTGCGGCGCAGGTGAAGACCGTCCGCTATGGCACCGATTGCTACGGCTACGCGATGGTCGCAGCCGGCCACGGCGACATCGTCGTGGAAGCCGACGTCCAGCTCTACGACGTGGCGCCGTTCGTTCCCATGCTGGCCGAGGCGGGCGGGGCACTGACCTCCTGGGACGGCGGCCGCGCCGCCGAGGACGGGACCGCACTGGCCGTCGGCGATCCCCAGCTCTTCGAACAGGTTCGCGCGGTGCTCGCCGGGCGCTGATCTGCTGTTTCCTGCTCAAGCGCGGCACGGTCTGGCGGTTCGGGGTCGGAGCGACGGGGGCGCGTGCCGTCAGTTGTGGTCCTCGGGCAGGCGGGGGAGCGGCATGACCGCGATGCCTTCCTCCAGAAGCGAGGAGGCCTCTTCGGCAGAGGCCTGCCCGTAAATGCCCCGGGCTTCCGCTTCGCCGTAATGAATGCGGCGCGCCTCTTCGGGGAACCGCTCTCCCACGTCGTCGGCGTGCGCAACCACTTTTTCGCGCAGCTCCCGGAAGGCCGCGGCGATCTCGGCGAGCTTCGGATTGGATGCCAGCATGGCCTGATCCGGAGGCGCGTGCCGTTCAGCTTCGCCCTGTTGCGCGAGGGCGGACGACTTGGCGACCGCCGGCGCCATAAGGGCCCGCTCGATCCGGTCCGATCCGCAGACGGGGCAGGTGAGGATGCCCGATTCGATCTGGTCGGTGCAGTCGTCGTAGGAGCGGAACCACCCTTCGAAATCGTGCCGATCCGGGCAGGCGAGGCGATAGCGGATCACGCGCCGACGTCCTCGCCCGCAAGCGGCACCGGCTCCGCGAAGGGCCGCGCGTTGGCGAGCGCCGGTACCCTTCGGCGGGCTGAGGCGACCTTGCCCAGCTCGATGTCTGCCGCCACCACGCAGGGATCCGTGCCGCCTTCCGCAATCACCTTGCCCCATGGATCGATGATGATCGCGTGGCCATAGGTGTCGCGGCCGTCCTCGTGGTGGCCGCCCTGGGTGGCGGCGATCACGAAGCTGCCCGTCTCGATCGCCCGCGCCCGGGTGAGCACGTGCCAGTGGGCCTCGCCGGTCTGCTTGGTGAAGCAGGCCGGCACCGTCAGGATGTCCGCGCCGGCTTCGGCCAGGGCCCGGTAGAGGGCCGGAAAGCGCAGGTCATAGCAGATCGTCATGCCGAGGCCGGCAAATGGAAGCTGCACGGCGACGGCACGCTCGCCGGGCCGGTAGGTGCGCGATTCGCGCCAGGATTCGCCGTCGGGAAGGTCGACGTCGAACATGTGGATCTTGTCGTAGCGGGCCAGGATCGATCCGTCGGGACCAATGAGAAAGCCGCGATTGACGGCGGCGTCACCGTCGGCGAGCGCCAGGGAGCCCACATGGAGATGGATTTCCAGCTCCCGGGCGAGCTCCCTCAGGCGCGCCAGCACCGGATCGTCGGCTTCCGTGCGCATGGCCGCCCGCATCCGCTTGCCGTCGCGGTCGACGAGATTGGTGATTTCGGGCGTCTGCACATAGACAGCGCCGTCGGACGCCGCCTCGCGAATGAGCCGTTCGGCGTCGCGGGCATTCTGCTCGGCGTCCTTGGTGCCGCGCATCTGGATCGCGGCGACGCGGACAGTGTCTCCGGATGTATCGCTCATTGCGCTGCGCCGCTCAGGAGAGGATCGAGGCCGCCCTTGCGGTCGAGGGCGTAGAGTTCGTCACACCCGCCCACATGCACGTCGCCGATGAAGATCTGCGGAAAGGTGCGCCCGCCGTTGGAGCGCTCCATCATTTCTGTCCGCCGATCGTTGTCGAACGTGGCGTCGATCTCCTCGTAGGAGACGCCCTTCTGGTCGAGAAGGCGCTTGGCGGCGACGCAGAAGCCGCAGAGTTGTCGCGTATAGATTGTCACGTTTGTCATGACGATCAGACTAACAATCCCGATTGAAAAGCGAAGCCTGTTATATGGGCTCCGCCTCGGGACCAACAACCCGGGCGAACACGAGCACGTCGACCCGCGCCGCCCCGGCGCGCTTCAGGGTGCGAACCGCCGCAGTGGCGGTCGCCCCGGACGTCAGCACGTCGTCGACCACGACGAGCCTGCGGCCAGAGATCTCCGGCAGCGCCTGCGGCCGCACCCGGAAGGCGCCGCGGACGTTGGTCTCGCGTTCGGTGGCGCTGAGGCCGACCTGATGTTTGGTGGAGCGCACCCGGACCAGGCTGTCGATGGAGACGGGAACGCCGCTCGCCCGACTGATCGCCGCCGCCAGCAGCGCCGACTGGTTGAACCGCCGCATCAGGAGCCGGGTGCGATGAAGCGGGATGGGAACCAGCAGATCGGCGTATTCCAGCAATTCCGATCCCGCGCGCGCCATCATCCGGCCCATGACACGGCCGACGTCCTGCCGGTCCCGGTATTTGAGGGCGCGCACGAGACGTCCGGCCGTCTCGTCGTAGCGTGCCACGGCCCGCGCCCTGTCGAAGGCGGGGGGATCGGCGATCGCCTGGGCCGACAGCGCGCCCGGGCCGAGATCGTAGGCGAACGGAATGCCGAGCCGCTCGCAGTAGGGCCGCTCGATCAGCCCCATCTCGCCCCAGCAGCGGGCGCAAAGCCCCTCCTGATCCGCCACCGGAGCGCGGCAGGCGGCGCAGGCCGGCGGAACCGCCAGATCGAGCAGCCGGCGTCCGCCGGTGCGGAGGAGGCCCCCGACTGCGGCGAGCATGAGCCCGGCGGTGGCACCGGCAGGGTCCATTCCATCGTTGTGCACGTCGCTCATGGGCTTAAGTGTAGCGGAGACCGACCCGCTCTCGAAGCGGATTGCGGGCAGGGCGATCTGCAACCGGAGGAATAATGGCGCGGAGCGAGGAACTGTTCGACCGGGGGCTGCTGGCTCAAAGGCGCCGCCGCGCACTCGACCGGCCGCGCAAGGGGGCGGACTTCCTGATGCAGGTGGCCGTGGAGGACACGATCGACCGGATCGCCGCAGTCCAGAGATCCTTTCCGGTCGCCATCGATCTCGGGGGGCACAGTGGCGCGCTGGACCGGCTCCTGCGCGAGACCGGCCGCGTCGACCGTGTCGTGCGTGCCGACAGCCTGGTGGCCGGAGCCGGCGGTCGTCCCGATCTCGTCGTCGACGAGGAGGCGTTGCCGTTCGCGCCCGCCTCGGCCGATCTGGTCGTCTCCCTTCTCCAGGCCCACGCGGTCACCGACCTGCCGGGCTTCTTCGCCCAGGTGGTCCGTGTTCTGGTTCCCGACGGGCTCTTTCTGGCGGCCTTCTGCGGCGGCGAGACCCTCATCGAGCTGAGATCGGCCCTGACGGCTGCCGAAGCGGAGATCAGCGGCGGCGCCAGTCCGCGCGTGCATCCACTGGTCGATCTGCGCGATGCGGCGGCTCTCCTGCAGCGCGTCGGCTTCGCCATTCCGGTGGCCGACGTCGATCGCTACACCGTCCGCTACGGGGCGCTCGCGGATCTGGTCGCCGACCTCAGGGCGATGGGGGCGACCAACGTGCTGAGGGGACGCGACCGCCGGCCCCTGCCGCGGCGTGTCCTGCGCCGTGCCGAAGAAATCTACCGGGAGCGGTTCGCCGATCCGGACGGACGCCTCAGGGCGACGTTCGATCTGGTGGCCCTGTCGGGCTGGCGTCCCCACGAAAGCCAGCAGAAGCCCCTCAAGCCGGGCTCGGCTTCGGTGCGGCTCGCCGATGCGCTGGGCACCACCGAACGCACGGCAGGGGAAAAGGCGCCCGGGAGCGGCGAGCCGCCGAAGCGCTGAAGCGGCCGGTGGTACAGCCGAATGAGAAAATGCGTCAGGCGGAGACGGAGCTGCCGGCCGCGCGTGGCGGTGCGGTCTGGCCCAGGAGCAGCGTCACCATCGTGTTGACCGACATCTCGGCGGAGACGGCCACGCCGCGCAGGTTGTGGTTCAGGTTGAACCCGTCGAACGCCATCATGACGAACGACGCCAGCTGGTCCGGCGTCGCGGCGTGCATCCGCTCCGGCGGCAGCGCGGCGCGCAGCATGCCGGCCACCCGCTTGGTGGCCCATCTCAAGAGGGCGGGGTCGCACCGTTCATTGGCCGCGGACGTCGACAGCGCCTGAATGAAATTGATGGCGAAGCCGTCGTTCGCGCGCGGCATGTCGCGCCACAGAGTCAGAAGCAGGTGCTCGAGACGGGCGCGCGGGTCGGCGATGTCGGCCAGCTCCAGCTCCAGCCGGTCCAGACTGTTCTGCAACCACGGCTCGTAGATCGCCAGCAGGATGTCGAGCTTGGAAAAGAAATAGACGTAAAGGTTGGAAGTCGATGTGTTGGCCGCGCGCGCGATCTCGGCCATCGAGGTCTGTGTATAGCCTTGCTTTCGGAACAGATCTGTTGCGGCGGCCAGAATTGCGTCCGCAACCGCCTGCTTTTTGACCTGCGGCATCGACGGTCCCTAAGGTCGTTCTGAAATGATCAAACAGGAATGGCTGGGGAAACGCAACCATCGCGCGCGTCGACGCGATTGCCTGCCCGTCCTTGGTTTTTGGTGTTGGCCGGCTGCCTGTAGCATGTGACAAGTCCCGTCGATCACCGAGACCCGTCGCATGCCACGCCTCCGTGTCTTCATCGCCGCCACTCTGCTGATCGCCGCAGTCGTCGCGGCGGGCGGCAGCTACTGGCTATGGAGCCGCGACGTCATCTCGGACCTGACGCTCGGCACCGGAACGGAGGGGGGCACCTATTCCGCGTTCGGGCGGGTGGTGGAGGAGGCTTTCGCCGGCGAGGACGCCGGGCTTTCCATCGTGCCGGTCGCCTCGGCCGGGGCCCGTGAGAATGCGGCGCGGGTCCAGGCCGGCGAGATCGATCTGGGCCTCATTCAGAGCGACACGTCGGGGGGCAACAATGTCAGCCTCGTGGCCCGGCTCTTTCCGGAGATCTTCCACCTGATCGTGCGCGACGGGTCCGGGATCGAATCGGTTGGAGACCTCGAGGGGCGCCGGGTCGCCGTCATGCCGGAAGGCTCCGGCTCCAACGTGCTGTTTGCCGATCTTCTGGAGCACTATCTCGTCGCACCGGATGCGGTCGACCAGGTTCCCGGCAGCCTTCTGGAGGGCACCGAACGCCTGGCAGACGGCGACGTGGACGCGCTCTTCGTCGTCATCGCGCTCGGCAACAAGACCATCGAGCAGCTCATCCGGTCCTCGCCGGTGCGGCTCGTCGGCGTCGATCAGGCGGAGGCGCTCGCCCTGTTCGATCCGGCGCTGCGGGCAACCGTGGTCCCCGTGGGCACCTATTCCGGCGAGGGGCCGGTTCCGGCCGAAGCCATCAACGTGGTTGCGGTCGACAGTCTGCTCGTGGCCGGGCGCAGCGTTCCCGCCGAGACGATCGAGACCTTCACGCGCACCCTGTTCGAAAGCCGCCAGGAGATGGTGCGCTCCCTGGACCAGGTCGCGTTCATCTCGCCGCCTACGGAGACGGACCGGCTGGCGTTCGGCGTGCATCCCGGCGCCGAGGCCTACTATTCCAAGGACGATCCGCTGTTCGTGGTGGAATATGCCGAGCCGATGGCCTTCGCGCTCTCCTTCCTGGCGCTGCTCCTGTCGCTGCTCTGGCAGGCCCGGATCTGGCTGGCCAACGCCCGCAAGAATCGCGCGGATCACCACAATCTCGAGATCGCCGCCCTGGTGGACAGGATCGAGGCGGCGACGACGAGCGACGAACTCGAGGAACTGCGGCGCGAACTCTTCGCCATCTTCCAGAAGGTGATCGTCGACCTGGACACGGACCGGATCGAGGAGAAGTCGCTCACCTCGTTCTCCTTCGCCTGGCAGGTGGCGTCCTCGACCCTCAACCACCGCCAGCTGCTGCTGTCCGACCGGCGTCCCGATCCGTCCTGACGCGGCGCGCGCACCGGTCGACGCCGACCCTGCGCCCTGCGATAATGCGGCGAGATCGACCGGTCTTCCTCCGAGGCTTCATCCATGCCGATCCTGAACCGTTTTGCCGAAATGCTGCCCGAAATCACCGCCTGGCGGCACGATTTCCACCGACACCCGGAACTGCAGTACGACGTGAACCGCACCGCCGGCCGTGTCGCGGAGCTGCTCGAGAGCTTCGGGGTCGACGAGGTGGCGACCGGCATCGGCCGGACGGGCGTCGTCGGCGTGATCCGCGGACGCGCCTCAGGCTCCGGCCGTGTGATCGGGCTCAGGGCCGACATGGACGCCCTGCCGATCAAGGAGACCACCGGAAAGCCTTATGCCTCGACGGTGCCCGGCAAGATGCACGCCTGCGGCCACGACGGCCATTCGGCGATGCTGCTCGGGGCGGCGCGCTATCTGGCCGAAACCCGCAATTTCGACGGCACCGTCGTCGTGATTTTCCAGCCGGCGGAGGAAGGCGGCGCCGGCGGCCGGGCGATGGTGAGGGACGGGCTGATGGACCGGTTCGGCATCCAGGAGGTCTACGGCCTGCATAACCTGCCCGGGGTCCCGGTGGGGGCGTTCGGGGCGCGGCCGGGGGCGTGCATGGCGTCGGCGGACGGAATCCGGATCGTCGTGGAAGGCGTCGGGGGCCATGCGGCCTGGCCCCACAAGGGCGTCGATCCGATCCTGGTCGGCTCCGCCATCGTGACGGCGATCCAGTCGGTCGCGGCGCGCTCGGTCGATCCTCTGCAGTCGGCGGTCGTCTCCGTGACCCAGTTCCATGCCGGCGATACCGACAACGTGATTCCGCCCCGCGCCGAGCTGAGCGGCACCGTGCGCACTCTCGATCCCGGCGTCCGGGATCTCGTGGAAGGTCGTCTGCGGGATCTGGTGACCGCCACGGCGGCGGCCTACGGCGCAACGGCCAAGTTCACCTACCGGCGCGGCTACCCGGTGGTCGTCAACGATCCGTCGGCGACGGAGTTTGCCACTGCGGTCGCGACGGACGTGGCCGGCGCCGACAACGTCGATGGCGATGCCACGCCGATGATGGGGGCTGAGGATTTCGCCTTCATGCTCGAGGCGCGGCCGGGGGCGTTCCTGTTCGTGGGCAACGGCGACAGCGCGGGCCTGCATCACCCCGCCTACGACTTCAACGACGAGGTCATCCCCTACGGCTGCTCGTACTGGGTTCGCCTGGCGGAGACCGCCATGCCGATCCGGCAGGCAGCCTGACCCAAGTCCCGAACTGGCCGGATCAGGTTCCGACCAGCCTCAGATCGCGCTTCTTTTCGAAGACGCGCAGCACCTTCGCGAGATCGTGACCGCGCTTCAGCACCACGTTGCCGGCGTTCACCACCGCATAGGCGCCCTGCTTGCGGGCGTTGGCCGGCGTCTTGGTGATGCGGTAGAGCGGCACCTCCGCCGTGCGCCGGAAAATGGAGAAGGTCGCTTCGTCGCGGCCATGGTCGATGGCGTAGTCGCGCCATTCGCCTTCGGCGACCTTGCGGCCGTAAACCCGCAGAATGATACCCAATTCGTCGCGATGGAAGCTCGTCAGCCGGTGTGCGGACTTCGACGGGGTCGATGGCGCGAAAGGCACCACACCGGCCTGGGATCGGCTTTCTTCCGTATCGCTCATAGCGCCTCCTGCCGTCACTGATCTTTCATGATCAAGCCAAAGGCGGGACGCATCAAGGGGTGGGTGAGGCCGCAGCGAAGAAAACCGGCCTGCCGCGCGTTGCCAGCCGGTCTTGAGTCCGGGACGTGGCGGCGCCAGAGCCGCGGCGAACCATGGCCAGCGGCTCCCCCGAATAAAGGTGGATTGAAGTGCATTCAATCGCACTTATATGACGCTCCATCGGCGGTAGACAGGGCATCTGTCGACGTCCGATGCGAATTCGGGATCCGGTGCGAAGGCGGCCTGTCAGGCCGCCGGGAGCCTCGGTTCCGTGGCACTGAGTTGAAGGGTGTCGGCTGAAATTCCGCGACTTCGGGTTGATCTGGAAAATTCACGCCTTCGCCTTATTTCAGACTTTGCGATGCCATCGGGAACCAGCACCGTATTCTAGCGTTTCCCGGTTGATCCGGCCGCGCGCAGCTTTGGCAATCGTCAGCCCCCCAGCCCCCCGAAGCTGATTGCGCGGCCGGGTCGCCCCCAACGGAACTTAAAGGGTCGGTCCCCGGGACCGGCCCTTTTTCGTGCGCGCAACCGACCGGACATCAGCCGGGTCGGTCGATGCGGCGGACCCGCTCCGTGTCTCATTTCCCCAGCCTCCAGCCCTTGCACCGGGCCCGCCTCGTCGGCAATTAAATGGTCCCGACCCGCCTGGCGGCCGGCTGATCCCTCCGATCCCGCCGCCAGGGCATTCGGGAACGTCTTCCCCAGTCCATGGGCTTGCCCAGCGGGCGGACCGCCGTTCCGCGGGCGCGGGCGAGCCGGACGCAGACCCGACGGTGTGACGATTATGAGCGACCAACAAGAAAACGCGCCAGCCACCGAGACCCGTGCCTTCGAGGCGGACGTGGCGCGGCTGCTGCACCTCATGGTGCATTCGGTCTATTCCAACAAGGACGTCTTCCTCCGCGAACTGATCTCGAATGCGGCCGACGCCTGCGAGAAGCTGCGCTATCGCGCGCTGACCGATCCGTCCGTGATGGGCTCCGACTCCGCGCTCAAGGTGGTGGTCGAGCCCGACAAAGAGGCCGGCCGCCTGACCATCGCCGACAACGGCATCGGGATGAGCCGGGAGGATCTGGTCGAGAATCTCGGCACCATCGCGCGCTCGGGGACCCGCGCCTTTCTGGACGCGACCGCCGGCAAGGGCGACGGGTCCGGCCTGATCGGCCAGTTCGGCGTCGGCTTCTATTCCGCCTTCATGGTCGCCAGCGAAGTGGTGGTCACCAGCCGGGCTGCCGGTTCGGACGAGGCCTGGACCTGGCGCTCCGACGGAACGGGCTCCTTCACGGTCGAGCCCGCCGGCGACGAGGCGCCGGCGCGCGGCACCCGGGTGACGCTGATTCTCGGTGACGAATCGAAGGAGTTCGGCGAACAGGCCACCGTCGAGCGTATCATCAGGCACTATTCGGCCCACGTTCCGGTCCCCGTCGTCGTCCGCACACCCGATGCGGCGGACGCGGAGGCCGGCAAGGAGGTGGTCGACGGCACGGCGCTCTGGGTGAAGCCGAAGCAGGAGATCTCCGCCGACGAGTACAAGGAGTTCTACCACTTCGTTTCCGGCAACTGGGACGCCCCGGCGCTGACGATCCATTACCGGGCGGAGGGCCGGCAGGAATATTCCGTCCTGCTGTTCGTGCCGGAGACGCGCCCGTTCGACCTGTTCGATCCGGAGCGCAAGGGGCGCGTCCGCCTTTATGTCCGCCGGGTGTTCATCACCGACGACGCCGAGGTTCTGCCCTCGTGGCTTCGCTTCGTGCGCGGCGTGATCGACAGCCAGGACCTGCCGCTGAACCTGTCGCGGGAGATGCTGCAGACCAATCCGGTGCTCGCCTCCATCCGCAAGGCGGTGACCAACCGCGTGCTCTCCGAGCTTGAGAAGATGGCTGAGAACGACGCGGACGCCTACGCGAAGTTCTGGGAGGCCTTCGGCGCGGTCCTGAAGGAGGGGATCTACGAGGACGGCGAACGGCGCGAGACCCTCTACAAGCTCTCCCGGTTCCACACCACGACGGACCCGGAGGGGTGGCGTTCGCTGTCTGACTACATCGGGGCGATGAAGGAGAACCAGACGGCGATCTACTACGCCATCGGTGACGATCCGGAAAAACTCGCCGCCTCGCCGCATCTGGAAGGGTTCCGGGCCCGCGGGATCGAGGTTCTGCTCCTGACCGATCCGGTCGATTCCTTCTGGGTCCAGGCGGCCACCGATTTCGAGGGCAAGCCGCTCCAGTCGGTCACCCAGGGCAAGGCGGATCTCGACGCGATCCCGCTCGACGACAGCGACACGGACAAACCGGAAGCCGCGCGCGAAGGCGACCTTGCGGCCCTGACCGCGCTCTTCAAACAGGAGCTCGGCGACCGGGTGAGCGATGTGCGCCCGTCGGAACGGCTGGCGACCAGCCCGGCCTGTCTCGTGGCGCCGGATCTCGGCCCGGACCGCCAGTTCGAGCGGCTGATGGCCCGCCAGTCCTCCGGACGCGGCCGGATGCCGCCGGTGCTGGAGCTCAATCCGCGCCATCCGCTGGTGCGCAGCCTCTCCGAAAAGGCCAGTGCCGGCGGCGCGGCCAGCGAGCTCACCGAGGCGGCGTTCCTGCTCCTGGCGAGCGCGGAGATCCTCGACGGCGAAGCGCCGAGCGATCCGGCCGACTTCAACAAGCGTCTGCTCTCCATGATGGAGCAGGCGTTCGCCGGAACCGACGCCGCGGCTTCAGGGTAGGGGTGGCGACCGCTTCCTGGGCGGCCTGCCGGCCCGGTTAAAGCGGATTTAACCTTGTTGGGTCATCGTCGGTCTCGAACCATTAATGAGACCGACGATGACCGGACCCAGCCGTTTCGAGTTTCCGGCGCACGTTGCCGACTCCCCCTTCCAGCGTCTGGCGGCGCTGATCGCAGACCATCAGCCGGGCGCGCAGCCGATCGACCTCGCCGTCGGCGGACCGCGCCACGCGATCCCGCCGTTCGTGGCGGAGACGATCGCGGCCCAGGCTAGCGGCTTCGGCCCCTACCCGGCGATCAAGGGCACGAAGGAGTTCCGCGCCGCTGTGGCCGGCTGGCTGGACCGTCGGTTCGCAACCGGCTCCCTCATCGATCCCATGACTTCGATCCTGCCGCTCAACGGCAGCCGGGAAGGGCTTTATTTCGCCAGCCTGGGGGCTGCAGGCTATCTCCGGAAGGAGGCCGGGCAGCAGCCGGTGGTCTTCGTTCCGAACCCCGGCTATCCGGCTTACGCGGTCGGCGCCTACGGCATTGGCGCGGAAGTGATCCCCTACGTGCCGTCCGAACCGGGCGGGGTGATGCCCGACTGGGGCGCCATCGATCCCGCCGTCCTTGATCGGACCGTCGCCGTCTTCGTCGGGTCGCCGTCGAACCCGCAGGGGGCCTGCGCCACCCGGCAGGACTGGGCGGATCTGCTCGAGCGCGCCCGCGCCCACCGGTTCATGGTCTTTGCCGACGAATGCTATTCGGAGATCTACCGCGAGGCGGCCGGGCCGCCGGCCGGGGCGCTGGACGCGGCCGCGAAGACGGGCTCGCTCGACAATCTGGTCGTCTTCAACTCCCTCTCCAAGCGCTCGTCGCTGCCCGGCCTCAGGTGCGGGTTCGCAGCCGGCGATCCGGCGTTCCTCGCCCACTGGGCGCGGCTGCGCAACGTCGCGGCGCCCCAGGTGCCGGCCCCGATGCAGGCGGTTGCCGCCGAAGCCTATCGCGACGAGGCCCACGTGGCGGAAAACCGCCGTCTCTATGACGCCAAGTTCGCCAAGGCGGAGCTGGCGCTCGGCGCGCTCTTCTCCGGCCTGACGCCGCCGGGGGGCTTCTTTCTCTGGCTCGATGTCTCCGCCTATGGCGACGATGCGGAGGTCACCCGCCGCATGTGGACCGAGGCCGGCGTTCGGTCGGTCCCCGGCTCCTATCTGGGCGCCCCCATGCCCGACGGATCGAACCCCGGGGCAGGGCGGGTCCGCCTTGCCCTGGTGCAGGACGAGACCGCGACGGAAGAGGCGGTCCGCCGTCTCGCAGACATGTTTGGAACCTGGTGATGACGATGCTGCGCGCGCTCCCCCTCGACGATTTCGCCGACAGCCCGGTCGCCGAAGCCATCGCCGGGTCGCTGGCGCGGCTGGTCGGCGCGGCGCTCGCCGCGGGCTCGCTTGCGCTTCTGGTCGCACTGGCGACGTGGTCGGTCTCCGATCCGAGCCTCAGCTACGCGGCCGCATCCCCGATCGAGAACTGGATGGGCTGGCCGGGCTCGGTGGTCGCCGACCTGATGATGCAGACGGTCGGCCTGGCCGCCCCCCTTGTCGTCGCGTTGCCACTCGCTGTTTCCGTCCGCCTGCTGCGCCGTCGCCCGCCGCTTCTGCACTGGCCCCGCTTCGCCCATGCGATCCTTGCGATCGTCGCCGCGTCGGGCGCGCTGGCGCTCCTGCCCGTCTCGGGGCACTGGCCGCTGCCGACCGGGCTGGGCGGCGTGCTCGGCGACGGGCTCGTCGCCGTGACCGCGGCGCCGCTGGGGGCAGCGTCCGGTCTGTTAGCCTTCGCATCCTTCGCCCTGTTCGCCGCGCTGTCGGCCTTCTGCGTGTTCCGGACGCTGCTGCCGCGCCCGCGCCACCGGCTGGCATCCCGCGCCGTCGGCAACGAGGGGTTTCAGATCCGGCGCGTCGAGCCGGACGCCATGACGACCACCTCCGGACGCCGCCACAAGTCCCCTTCGCGTCCCGAGACCTACGAAGCGGAGGAGGTCGAGGAGGACGAGGGCGGCAGCTTCTTCTCCGCCCTGGCAGGCTGGCTCGCCCACTGGATGCTCTCCACCCGGGCCCGCTTCAAGCGGCGGTTCGGATCGGATGCGGCACCCGCCGCACCCGGCCCCAAGCTGCGCACGGGGTCGCGGCTGCGCGACGCGCTCCTCAACGTGGCGGAGTCTGACGAGGACGATCTCCAGGTCGCAAATTACGAAGCCGAGGAGCCGGCTCCCCGGCGCCGCAGCCGCGTCGAGCCGCGTTTCGATCTCGGCGCCTGGAGCGACGAGGTCGAGGGCGCCGTGGAGGACGTCCGCGCTGCCGCCGGCGAGGGGGCGGGTCACGACCACGATGACGACGAGCGGGACGACGATCCGTTCGCGGGCTTCGACGGCGACCCCTTTGACGACGATCCCTTCGCCGACCCGGCGGACGAGCGTGAGGCGGGGGTGGCCGCCTATTCGGCAAAACGGGCGCCCGCGCCGGAGCCCCGGCAGCGCCGCAGCGAATCGGAGCCCCAGTCCGCGCCGGCCACCACGACCCGGGTGACGCCGCCGGCGGCGCCGGCCAAGGCGGGCAAGCGGATCATTCGCGAGGCGCAGCCCTCGCTGCTCAGCAATTCCGGCGAATACGAACACCCGCCGCTCAATCTCCTGGCCGCCCCGCCGGCCGGGCGTCGCGACACCAGCATGACGCCGGAGGCGCTCGAGCAGAACGCGCGGATCCTGGAAGGCGTGCTCGACGATTTCGGCGTGCGCGGCGAGATCATCAACGTCCGTCCCGGCCCGGTGGTCACGCTCTACGAACTTGAGCCGGCGCCCGGCATCAAGTCGTCCCGCGTGATCGGTCTGGCCGACGACATCGCCCGCTCCATGAGCGCGGTCTCGGCCCGCGTGGCCGTGATCTCCGGCAAGAACGCCATCGGCATCGAACTGCCGAACGAACGCCGGGACACGGTGTTCCTGCGCGAACTCCTTGCGTCGGCGGACTACGAGCGCTCCAAGGCCCGGCTGGCGCTGGCGCTCGGCAAGACCATCGGCGGCGAGTCGGTCATCACCGATCTGTCGCGGATGCCGCATCTGCTCGTCGCCGGCACCACCGGCTCGGGCAAGTCGGTCTCGGTGAACACGATGATCCTGTCGCTGCTCTACCGGATGACGCCGGAACAGTGCCGGCTGATCATGATCGATCCGAAGATGCTGGAACTGTCGGTCTATGACGGCGTGCCGCACCTGCTGACCCCGGTCGTCACCGATCCGAAGAAGGCGGTCGTGGCGCTGAAATGGGCCGTGCGCGAGATGGAGGAGCGCTATCGCAAGATGGCCAAGCTTGGCGTGCGCAACATCGACGGCTACAACAACCGGCTGGCCGAGGCCCAGAAGAAGGGCGAGGTCCTGACCCGGGTCGTGCAGACCGGCTTCGATCGCGAGAGCGGCGAGGCGATCTTCGAGGAGGAGACCCTCGAGTTCGATCCGATGCCCTACATCGTTATCATCGTCGACGAGATGGCCGACCTGATGATGGTCGCCGGCAAGGACATCGAGGGCGCCATCCAGCGTCTCGCCCAGATGGCCCGCGCCGCCGGCCTGCACCTGATCATGGCGACCCAGCGTCCGTCCGTCGACGTCATCACCGGCACGATCAAGGCGAACTTCCCGACCCGGATCTCCTTCCAGGTCACCTCCAAGATCGACAGCCGCACGATCCTCGGCGAGATGGGGGCCGAACAGCTCCTCGGCCAGGGCGACATGCTCTACATGGCCGGCGGCGGCCGCATCCAGCGCGTCCACGGCCCGTTCGTCTCCGACGAGGAGGTCGAGGAGATCGTCGCCCACCTGAAGGCCCAGGGCGTGCCGGACTATCTCGACCAGGTGACGGAGGAGGACGGCGAGACCGCGTCCGATTCCGGCTCGGGTGGTATCGACAACCTGTCGGAATCCGACGACATCTACGACAAGGCCGTGGCCATCGTGCTCCGCGATCGCAAGGCCTCCACCAGCTACATCCAGCGGCGGCTTTCGATCGGCTACAACCGGGCCGCCTCCATCATCGAGCGGATGGAGAACGAGGGTCTTGTCGGGCCGGCCAATCACGCCGGCAAGCGCGAGATCCTGGTGCCGGATCACGAAGGCGCGGAGGCATGATCCTGCCGCAACTTCGTCAAAAGCGGCACGTAAAGCACAGTCAAGAGAGCGCGTTGATTCGCGCCATGACCGATCGGGCCCGAGGCATGTTCCGGGCCCGGCACGAGGAGATCCTCACCCATGACTGGCTCCGTTAACCGCCACCCGTCCCATGGCGGCCCCGGCTTCTGGATTCGCATAGTGGCGATGCTCGCCGCCCTGGCCGGATTGACCATCGCAGCAACCGCCGCGCGCGCCGAGACGAGCCCGGACGAGGCGCTGCGCAACATCAACGCCTACTTCAACGACATCGAGACCATGCGCGGCGAGTTCGTGCAGGTCGGACCGAACGGCCAGCGCACCGACGGCCAGTTCGCCCTGAAGCGTCCGGGCAAGGTCCGCTTCTTCTACAATCCGCCCTCCCAGCTCGACATCATCGCCGACGGCACCTCTGTCGCGGTGCGCAATCGTAAGCGCGCCTCCCAGGACATCTGGCCGCTGAAGCGCACGCCGCTGCGCTTCCTTCTGTCCGACGACATCGATCTGACCACCGACGCCAAGGTGTCGCGGCTGGAGATGCGGCCGGACGTGGTCGAGATCACGATCGAGGAAGACACCGCCTTCGGCGACGGCACCCTGAAGCTGATCTTCGACCGTGGCACCAGCGAACTGAAGAAGTGGGAAGTGACCGACGCCCAGGGCCAGACGACCGAAGTCTCGATCTACAACGTCGCCCTGGACAGGCCGGTCGACCCGGACCTGTTCAAGATCGACTACACGATCATCCGCGAAGGCGTGAACAATCGCAGATAGGCGGCGCCCCGTTGCGGATCCGGGTTGGGTAGCGCGCGTCTTCGTAGCCATATGCGGGGCCGTACAGGGGCAGCGATACCCTGTGCGCGGCGGCTCAGTGTCTGCTTGTCGCGACCCGCGGCCGATGGCAAGGTTGCTCCATGATTAGCCCTCGAACGAGCCACCAGCAGGGCCACCAGCGCAAGTTCCTGGTGGTTATCGACGAGACGCCCGAGTGCGAACGGGCCGTGCTCTATGCCGCCCAGCGCGCCGAACACACCGGCGGCATGGTCGTGCTTCTCTACGTGATCTCGCCCGCCGAGTTCCAGCATTGGCTCGGCGTGGAAAGCATCATGCGTGCGGAGAAGGAAGAGGAGGCGCGGGCCACGCTCTCGCGCTTCGTGGATCGGGCGCGCGCGGTGGCCAAGGTGGACCCGGAAACCGTGATCCGGGAGGGCACCCGCTCCGAAGAGATCCGCCAGCTCATCGACGAGGATGCCGAGATCGCCATTCTGGTGCTTGCCGCCGGCACCGGATCCGACGGACCCGGACCGCTGGTCAGTTCGATCGCCTCGGCCTCCGGCGGCTTCCACATCCCGGTGACCATCGTGCCGGGCGACCTGTCCGACGAGGAGATCGCCGGCCTCGCCTGATTCTCGATCAGCGCGCGTCCGCCTCGCTGAACCGCACGGCGTGCGTCGCCGGCGCGACGGCACGCGAAGGTGCGGTGCATATTCGGGCCCGACACCACTCTGCGGGCCCTGAGTACATTGCCTGTCCGCCGGGGAGTTGCTACCTCGCTCTGGAGCTTGTCCCGTCCAGGCTGAATTCAGCTTGAACGAAAGGGACTTGCTCAACCTAATGGAACTGGAGCCGTTTCTTATCGCTCGACTGTTTCCATCCGAGCGGAAAAGGCTCTAGGTGAAACCGGGTTAACAGCGGTGCTCGACGCGGGGGCGACGAGGCTGTGGCCGAACGACCTGCCGCGGGACGCATGATGTCAGCCGTCGTGTCAGCAGGATCCAAGGAATGGATATTCCAATGGCTGATTTGAGCGAACAGCAATTTTATGTCGGCACGAACACCAAGGTCGAGAACGCCGGCGTCGAGGTCGACGGCACGGCCCGGATCGACGGAGAATTCCACGGCGAGTTGAAGGCGACCCATCTGATCATCGGCGAGAACGGGTTCGTGTCCGGCACGGTCTCCGGCGAGACCGCGGAGATCCTCGGCCGGGTCGAGGGGACCGTCTCCCTGACCGGGCAACTCACGATCCGCGCCACGGGGCTTTTGAAGGGCAAGGTCAATTACGGTTCGCTCGCGGTCGATGCGGGCGCGCGGCTGATCGGCGACCTCGCCACCGAGGAGACCCAGACCAGCGGCCGGTCCGGCGGCGCCTCGCGGACGTCCGCTCCGGCCGGCAGGACGACGTCTTCCGAGCGCAGCGACGACGACATTTACTCCTCGTCAAAGAAGACGGACGACATCTAGAAGACGATGGCATCGGTCAGGACCCGGGCTCTCGAAGTCCGGGGATCGGAGGGGTGCCAAGCGGACGACGCCGGGTCGCGCCCGCAGGGGCCGGGCCGGCGCCGGTTGCCGAGACCTGAAATCTGACGGGGGCCGCAGGGCCGGGCAATGCCCGGATCGCGCTGCGGCTTCTCTCGACGTTCGCCGCACATGAGGTGTGGACATGACGCAGCGGCGTCGCAGGGCCGTTCGCCCGGGTGCCGCCGCGCAAGCAGAGGGATGTACCTATGTCGAACGGAGGGGCCGGGTCTGAGGACGCGAAGCTTCGCTCGATCATTTGCGCGGCGCGCAGCGGCGGTCAGGGAAAGACCACCGTCGCCCAGATGATTCACGTGATCGCGCAGAAGAATGGCGCGCCCCGCCAGCTCTATTCGGCCGACTTCATGGGCAGTGGCGAGAGCTCCAAACTCGGCAAGCTCTATCCGAACCGGGTCACGGAACTGGGTATCGGAGCCACCTATGGCGAACTGAAGATCAGCGACGACCTGAACCAGTCGATCCGGTACTGGGATCGTGTCGGCGACGTCCTCGTGCGCGGCAGCGCGCTGATCGATCTCGGTGCAAACGTCATCGACCGGATGCTGGAATGGGCGGAACTGCGCCACGCCAACACGGTCCTGAAGAACCGCAATGCGCCGCCGGTCGATGTGTGCGTCGTGTGCAAGTCGACGATGCACTCCGTGGAACAGGCGGCCAGTCTCGCCAATACCCTTCTCAACGGGGACCTGCTGCCCGTCGGCAAGATCGTCATCGTCATCAACGAGGCCGACGGAAAGGTTCTCACCGAGCCGGCGCGGGCGAAGCTGCTCGCGCTCCGGGAGCATCCGAAGATCGACTTCGTGCGGCTGCCCTTCTGCGATTCAGAGGTCTGGCGCCTCACGGAGATCCAGTCGAAATCCCTCGCCGAGGCGCTGGAATGGGATCCGGACGACCTCGTCGAGAAATACGACATCGACATCTGGGAGGCCACGTCCGGGCTTGCGGAACTCAGGGCCTGGGTCGAAGTCTTCGAGAAGAAGCTGGCCGCGTCCGGGCTCGTCCCGCGCCGGCCGGGGGCGAAGACGGCCGCGAAATAGCCCGACCTGTCCGCGCGCTCTTGAATGCGGCCGACACGCACCCGATAACAGATCCAGACTGTACCCGGTCCATCAGTGCGGCCTTGAACCGCAACGGAGGCACCATGTTTATCCAGACCGAAGCCACCCCCAATCCGCAGACCCTGAAGTTCCTGCCCGGCGAGCCCGTGCTCGGCGAGGGTACGCGGGATTTCCGCTCGCCCGACGACGCGTCCGTGTCGCCGCTGGCCCAGCGCCTGTTCGCCGTTCCCGGCGTGACCGGCGTCTTCCTCGGCTCCGATTTCGTGTCGGTGACCAAGGACGACGACGACTGGCAGCACCTGAAGCCGGCCGTTCTCGGCGCGATCATGGAGCACTACCTGTCCGACGCGCCGGTCCTCCTGGAGAATTCCGGCGAGGAAAGCTCCGAGGAGTTTTACAACTCCGAGGACGAAGGCACCGTGGCCATGATCAAGGAACTCCTCGATGAGCGTGTCCGCCCGGCCGTGGCCAACGACGGTGGCGACATCACGTTCAAAGGCTTCCGCGACGGCGTCGTGTTCCTGTCGATGCGCGGCGCCTGTGCCGGCTGCCCGTCGTCCACGGCGACGCTGCGCATGGGGATCGAGAACCTGATGCGGCATTTCGTACCGGAAGTGCAGGAGGTTCGCGCCGTCGAGGCGTGACGCACGGGGCGCGATGATCGCCGCGCTCCGGCGCGTCTCTGCAGACGTTTGACCTCGGTCGCGTCTGGGATATGAGAGGTCCGGCACCCGGACCTCTCACCGCGTCTGTCGGATCGTTGCGCATGCTTTCTCTCGTTGTCGATACGGCGCTCGACGCCTGCCAGGCCGTGGTGGGAACGCCGGGGACGGTGCTCGCGTGCGAGCGGCGCGAGCCGGCCCGCGGCCAGGCCGAAGCCATCGTCGGGATGGCCGAGGCCGCGCTTGCCAGGGCCGGAGCGGGCTTCCGCGACATCGAGCGCATTGCCGTCGTCGTGGGCCCGGGCAGTTTCACCGGCGTGCGGATCGGCGTCGCCGCGGCGCGTGGGATCGGTCTCGTCACCGGCTGCCCGGTCGTCGGGCTGTCGAGCCTCGAAGCACTCGCCGCCAGTTGCCCGTCCGACGAGGCAGCGGCACGGGTGCGCGTCGCGATGGTGGACGCCCGCCATGAGGCGGTCTTCGCCCGGATCTTCGACGAAGCGCTTCAGCCGCTCTCCGACGCCCGCCATGTCCGTCTCGCGGAGCTCGCCGGGGATGTGCCGGACGATGCCGTGCTGATCGGTTCCGGCGCCCCCCTTGCGGCGGAGATCTTCGCCGCCGCCGGCCGCCGGGCAGGACCGGTGATGCCGCTGGCGGCGGCCGAGCCGGACGCGCTTGTCGCCCTGGCGCTGGCAGCGGATGTCGACACGTCGCCGCCGCGTCCGGCCTATCTCAAGGTGCCGGACGCCAAACCCGCCCGGTCGCTGGTCGGACCTGCACCGTGATCGATTTTTTCTTCGGACCTCCGCCGCGGATCGTCGACATGGCGACGTCGGATGACGTGGCCGAAATCGCCGCGATCCACGCTGCCTGCTTTTCCCAGGAGTGGACCAGCGACGAGATCGCCGCCCTTCTGTCCAAGCCCGGCGTGGAGGCGCTGGTCGCCCGGCGCGGAAGCCTGTGGTCGAGTTCGCGGCCGGTCGGCTTCGTCATCCTGCGCAGCGCCGCGGACGAAGGCGAGATCCTGACCATCGCGGTCAGACCCACCCATCGGCGGAGCGGCACCGGACACAGCCTGGTGTCCGCTGCCCTCAGGCATCTCTACAAGGCCAGGGTCACCCAGGTCTTTCTGGAGGTGGATTCGGAGAATGCGCCCGCCCTGGCGATCTATACTAAGCTTGGCTTCAAAGTGGTGGGCGAGCGGCCGTCCTACTATGCCCGGGAGGGCAAGCGGAAAGGCCTCGCGCTTGTCATGCGCTGCGATCTTGGATAATCGCGCCGGAAAGGGCTACGTATCGGTGTCACCCAGCGGCGAGGGCCGGGGCGGCACGGCGTCATGGGATGAAAGAACCGGGAGGTTGGCCGGTGGCCGGACAGGACAACCATGATGCGCTCACTCTGGAAGAGCAGTGCGTCGCCAAGGGGATGCGGATGACGGAGCAGCGCCGGGTCATCACCCGCGTGATCGAGGCGGCGAGCGATCATCCCGATGTGGAGGAACTGCACCGTCGCGCGGCCGCCGTCGATTCGCGCATCTCCATCTCCACCGTCTACCGGACCGTGAAGCTGTTCGAGGATGCCGGTATCATCGAGCGGCACGACTTTCGCGATGGCCGCGCCCGCTACGAGACCGTTCCGGACGAGCATCACGACCACCTGATCGACCTGCGCACCGGTCAGGTCGTCGAGTTCCGCCGCGAGGAGATCGAACAGTTGCAGGAGCGCATCGCGCGCGAGTTGGGCTACCGCCTGGTCGACCATCGGCTGGAACTCTACGGCGTGCCCCTCGATGATACCGAAAAGGCGCGCTGAGCAACCATGGGCGTAATCCGGGCGGTCCTGATCATCATTTCGCTGACCTGCGTGACGCTGGTCCTCATTCCGGCCCAGTACTTTGCGATGTGGCTCAAGTCGGAAAAGGTCGCCACCATCCCGCTCCTGTGGCACCGGATCACCACCCGGCTTCTCGGGATCCGGGTGCTGGAGCGGGGGGCACCGACCCCGGACCGGCCGCTGCTCGTTGCCGCCAACCACGTGTCCTGGCTCGACATCACGGTCCTGGGATCGCTGATGCCGTTGTCCTTCATTGCCAAGGCGGAGGTCGCCGGCTGGCCGGTGTTCGGCCTTTTCGCCAAGCTCCAGCGCACGGTGTTCGTCGACCGCACCCGGCGGCATGCCACCGGCGCCGTCGCCGGCAAGATCGCCGAGCGGCTCAAGCACGGCGACGTGATGGTCCTGTTCGCCGAGGGTACGTCCTCCAGCGGAACCTTCGTTCTGCCTTTCCGCACGGCGCTGCTGGGGGCTGCGAAGGAGGCGGTTGCGGAGGAGGGCGAACGGATCTGGGTGCAGCCGCTCGCCATCGCCTACACCCGCCTCTACGGCATTCCCCTCGGCCGGTACCGCCGTCCGCTCGTCGCCTGGTACGGGGACATGGACATGGCGCCGCATCTCTGGCGTATCCTCAAGAAGGGGCCGATCGACGTCGAGATCACCTGGGGCGAGGCGGTGGCCTTCGGCCCCGGTACCGATCGCAAGGAGATCGCACGCAAGGCGGAGGAAATCGTCCGCCGCTCGACGGTTCGCGCGCTCACCGGGCGCGCCGACGAGGTGGCGGCAACCGGCGGCTGACGGCACGGCTGCGGGCGGGTCGGCCGTCGCTGCGGACGTCTTGCTTTTGACCGCGTTTGCGGGGACCGTCGCTGGCATGGCTTGGACGCGCGCCACACCCAAACAGGATCCGGAATTGACGTGGCGTCGCGCCCGGCGGCGCCTCTATGCCGTGATCGGCGCGCTGGCCGTCGCAGGCTTCGCCGTCCTCACCTGGCTCGACTTCATCGGGTCGCTTCACGACTACATCACGCCGGCAGGGCCGCTCGCCCATTTCGTCAATCTGTTCATCGTGGCGACCGTCGCGCTGGTGGCGGTGCTCGCGGTCTACTCGCGCGATCTGAATCGGGAGATCGTCCGCCGCCGGGAAGCGGAAGGCACCGCCGTCCAACTCGCCCTCTACGACCCGCTGACCGGGCTGCCGAACCGGCGCAATTTCGTGCAGACCTTCGATCAGTGGCTGGACGTGGCGATGAAGGAGCGGTCGCGGCTGGCCCTTGTCGTCTTCGACGTCGACCGGTTTCGGGTGGTCAACGACCTCCATGGCCACTCGGGCGGCGACCGTGTCCTGCAGGTGGTTGCCAGGCGCCTGACCAAGGTCGTCCGTCCGCCCCAGTTCGTGGCCCGCCTTGGCGCCGACGAGTTCGGCATCCTGATCGCCGGAGGCGATGAATCCCAGCTCCTGCGGCTCATCCGGCGCCTCCTGAGCGAGGTGCGCGCGCCGATCGATCTCGGCGATGGCGACATCCGGGTGACGGGAAGCATCGGCGTGGCGCTCGCCCCGCAGGACGGCACCCAGCGGGAAGTGCTCATGCAGCGGGCGGACCTGTCGATCGACCGGGCCAAGAAACGCGGGCGCAACAGCTACGCCGCCTTCGATGCCGTGGTCGACACGGAAGCCCGCCACCGGCTGACCCTGGAAGCGGAGCTGCCCCGGGCTCTGAGCGACGGCGAGATCGTCCCCTATTTTCAGCCCTTCGTGGAGCTCGCCAGCGGCGAGGTCGTCGGGTTCGAGGTTCTGGCGCGGTGGAACCACCCTGAGCACGGCCTGATCGCGGGCGAGGAACTGGTCGCCGTGGCTGACGATGCCGGGCTGATTGGGCGCCTGTTCGCCCATATCCTCGAAGAGGCCAGCACGGTGGCGATGGAGTGGCCGGATCCGGTGCAGATCGCGGTCAACGCGTCCCCGACCCAGCTCGGCGAGCGGGCCATGATCGGCATCGTGCTGGAGTCGCTCGAGCGGACCGGGCTCCCCGCCTCGCGGCTGGAGATCGAGATCACCGAGGACGCCCTCGTTCAGGACTTTCCGCTGGCCCTGGAGATCGTCTCGGCCCTCAAGGAGGTCGGGATCCGCATCTCGCTCGACGATTTCGGCACCGGCTATTCCAGCCTGCGGCATCTGCACGAGATCCCCATCGACAAGATCAAGATCGACCGCTCCTTCGTCGTCCAGCGCCGCACCGGACAGGCGGCCGCCACCGTGGTCGATCTCGTCATCGTCTTGGGGCACAGCCTGGGGCTGACGGTCACCGCGGAGGGGATCGAAACCCTCGACGACGCGCTCTGGCTGAAGGAAAGGGGCTGCGATCTCGGTCAGGGATACCTATTTTCCGAGCCGGTGCCGGCAGCCGACGTGCCGGATCTCCTGAAGGGTGCGAAGACGCCGCGGCGCGGAGCGATCATCTGAGCGCGCGGCAACCGATCCGGATCGGCCGAGCAACGCTTCGTCCTTGCGTTCGCGGGCGATCTGCGGCACCCCGGAAGAAGCAGCAGAAGCGGTGGCAATGACAGGTACGAAACGGGTCTTCATCAAGAGTTACGGGTGCCAGATGAACGTCTATGACGCAGAGCGCATGGGCGAGGCGCTCGCGGCCGACGGGTATCGGGCGACGGACTCCATGGAGGAGGCCGACCTGATCCTGCTCAACACCTGCCATATCCGCGAGAAGGCGGCGGAGAAGGTCTATTCCGAGCTCGGCCGGATCCGGCAGCTCAAGGAGGATCGGGCGCGCAGCGGTGGCCGTCTGTCCGTCGGCGTGGCGGGATGCGTGGCCCAGGCGGAGGGCGCGGAGATCGTGCGCCGGGCGCCCAGCGTCGATTTCGTCGTCGGACCCCAATCCTATCACCGGCTGCCGCAGCTCACTCGCGAGGCGGTGGACAAACCCGGCGTGGTCGACATCGACTTTCCCGCCGAGGACAAGTTCGACGCGCTACCCAGCCGCGCCAAGCCGGGGCTGATCGCGCGCGGACCGACGGCCTTCCTGACCGTGCAGGAAGGCTGCGACAAGTTCTGCGCGTTCTGCGTGGTCCCCTATACCCGCGGCGCGGAAGTCTCCCGCCCGGTCGCCGCGGTGATCGCGGAAGCCGAACAGCTCGCCGCCTCCGGGGTGCGCGAGATCACGCTCCTCGGCCAGAACGTCAACGCCTATCACGGCGAGGGCGAGGACGGCCGCGACTGGGATCTCGGCCGTCTCCTGATGCGGCTGGCGGAAATCGACGGCCTCGCCCGGCTGCGCTACACGACGAGCCATCCCCTCGACATGACCGACGGGCTGATCGCCGCCCATCGCGACCTGCCGGCGCTGATGCCCTATCTGCACCTGCCCGTGCAGGCCGGCTCCGACCGGACGCTCGCCGCCATGAACCGGCGTCATACGGCCGACGACTATCGTCGTGTAATCGACCGTATCCGCGCCGCCCGGCCGGACATCGCGCTGTCGGGCGACTTCATCGTCGGCTTCCCCGGCGAGAGCGACAGCGATTTCGAGGACACGATGCGTCTGGTCGAGGATGTGGGCTACGCGTCCGCCTATTCGTTCAAGTACTCGCAGCGTCCGGGGACGCCGGCGGCGGGTCGCGACGAGCAGGTTCCCGAAGACGTCAAGAGCGAGCGGCTGCAGCGGCTGCAGGCGCTCCTGAACAGCCAGTCCGCCGACTTCAACAAGGCCATGGTGGGCCGGACCATGGAGGTGCTTCTGGAGAAGCCCGGCCGCCGCTCCGACCAGATCACCGGGCGCTCGCCCTATCTCCAGCCGGTTCATCTGGACGTATCGGCCGGCGCCGTCGGCGATCTGGTCCAGGCGGTGATCCGCGACGCCGGTGGCCACAGCCTGGTCGCGGAAGCGCTCGAGCCGCCGCGCGCGGCCGCGACCCCGGAACTCGTTCTCGGAGGTCCCGCTTGACCGCGGGCAAGCGCCCGCAGGAGGGGCGACCCAGCGTGCCGGCTTCGGATACGACCCACATCGTCCTCGCCTTCGACGACAACCGACTGGTCGGCGACTTGTTCGGCCAGTTCGACCAGAACCTGGCGCTGATCGAGCAGCGCCTCGGCATCGATGCCGTGGCGCGCGGCAACCAGGTGACCATCAAGGGCGCCCATGACGCCTGCGAAACCGCCCGCACCGCGCTGGAAGCGCTCTATCAGCGTCTGAAGAAGGGGCACGAGCTCCACCCGGGCGACATCGAGGGGGCGCTGCGCATGGCGCAGGCGGCGGAAGGCCAGCTCAGCCTGCCGACGCTGGAGAAGGACGGGCGGCTCGCCTTTGCCCAGGTGTCGACCCGCAAGCGCACCGTCGTGGCCCGCTCGCCCGCCCAGGATGCCTATATCCGGGCGATGGATCGGGTCGATCTCGTGTTCGGGCTCGGCCCGGCCGGCACCGGCAAGACGTTCCTGGCCGTGGCCTATGCCGCGACGCTTCTGGAACGCGGCGACGTCGCCCGGCTGATCCTGTCGCGTCCGGCCGTGGAGGCCGGCGAACGGCTCGGCTTCCTGCCCGGCGACATGCGCGAGAAGATCGACCCCTATCTCCGGCCGCTCTACGACGCGCTCTACGAGATGATGCCGCCGGAGAAGGTCGAGCGCGGACTGCAGTCCGGCATGATCGAGGTCGCGCCGCTCGCCTTCATGCGCGGCCGCACGCTGTCGAACGCCGTGGTGATCCTGGACGAGGCCCAGAACACCACGTCCATGCAGATGAAGATGTTCCTGACCCGGCTCGGCGAGAACTCCAAGATGGTGGTGACCGGCGATCCGAGCCAGGTCGACCTTCCGCCGGGCCAGGTGTCCGGGCTGAAGGAAGCGGTGTCGGTGCTGGACAACGTGCCCGGCATCTCCACGGTGCGGTTCACCGATGCCGACGTGGTCCGGCACGAACTGGTGGCGCGGATCGTGCGCGCCTACGACAGCACCAGCCGGGATTCCATCGCCCGTCGGGCGGAGACGCTGTCGCCGGCGGCCCCGGCCGCGCCGACCAATGCGGCGGAGCGCGAAGGGTCGTGACTGCGCAGGCCGGGATGTCCGGTAAGGCCGGTCTTCTCGTCGACGTGATCCGCGAAGCCGACGGCTGGCCCGACGAGCCGGATCTGGTCCGCATATCGGAGGCGGCCGTCGCTGCCGCCTGCGCCGTCGCCGACCTCGATGTCCCGGAAGGGGCGGGGATCGCGGTCCTGTTCGCCGACGATGCCCGCGTCCAGTCGCTGAACGCCGGGTTCCGCGACAAGGACAGGCCCACCAACGTGCTGTCCTTTCCGGCGCCGCCTGATGCAATGGACGATGGCGCTCCCCATCTGGGGGACGTGGTGCTCGCCCTGGAGACGGTCACCGCGGAAGCGAATGCGGAAGGCAAGCCGCTGGACCATCATATTGCCCATCTCGTTATGCACGGCTTTCTCCATATTATGGGCTATGATCATATGGAGGAGGCTGAAGCGGAGGAGATGGAGCAGGTGGAAAGCTCGGCTCTAGCCAGTCTTGGTATTGCGGACCCTTACGCCCCATGACGATGTCCTGGAAACAGATGGATTCCGAAGATCGTATCGATGCGCAAGGCGCCGACGAAGGAGTGACGGACGAAGCGGGAATGAACGACGAGCCTCAAAGTACCGGCGCGGCCGAGCCGCGCCCCGAAGACACCGACCAATCCGTTCCGCCCAGGAACGAAGAGACCGCGGAGCCGGAACGCGCCCAGGAAGGGTGGCTGGACAGGCTCCGCACCGCCGTGGGCTTCAAGGCGAACGGCTCGCTGCGCGACAGTCTCGCCTCCGCGCTCGCGGAGGAAACTGACGATCCCGAGGCCTTCACCCCCGAAGAACGCCATCTGCTGCGCAACATCCTCCATCTGCGGGAGATCCGCGTGGATGACGTGATGGTGCCGCGCGCCGATATCGAGTCCGTCGACGAAAATATCGGCCTGGGCGACCTTCTGGGAACCTTCCGCAAGGCCGGTCACTCCCGCATGCCGGTCTACCGCGAAACCCTCGACGACCCGATCGGCATCGTCCACATCAAGGACGTGATGGCGTTCATCTCCGAGCATGCCATCACCATGAACGGCGAGGGTCCGGGGCTCGACCTGCGCAAGGTCGATCTGGACATGACGCTGTCCGACATGGATATCGTCCGGCCCGCCCTGTTCGTGCCGCCGTCGATGCCCGTCGCTGATCTGATGGCCAAGATGCAGGCCACGCGCATCCAGATGGCGCTCATCATCGACGAATACGGCGGAACCGACGGACTGGCCTCGCTCGAGGATCTGGTCGAGACCGTGGTCGGCGACATCGAGGACGAACACGACGAGACCGACGATCCGATGATCGTCAAGATCAGCGAAGACGTCTGGGTCGCCGACGCGCGGGTCGCTCTCGACGATGCGGAAGAGGCGATCGGCGAGGATTTCGCGCTCGGTGATCTCGGCGAGGATGTGGACACGCTCGGCGGTCTGGTCTTCTCGCTGACCGGGCGGATCCCCGTCAGGGGCGAGCTGATCTCGTCGGTCGAGCTTCCCGGCTTCGAGTTCGAGGTTCTCGACGCCGACCCCCGTCGGATCCGGCGGCTCCGGCTTTACCGCAGGCGCGCCAGCGCGCGCGTTCCGCGCCGCCGCATCGAAGCCGGGCAGACGGCCGCAGAATCCGCCATCTCGTGAGCGGTGGCGACGCGGCGTCCGCCTCCGGGCCGGAACGGGGACGGTCGCTGCCGGCGAGGGTGACCGCGCTTTCCAGGCTGTCCGGCTGGCGCCGCTGGCTTGCCGCGTGGATTGCAGGGCTCGCCTCGGCGGGCGCGATGCCACCCGTCGATGCCGTGCCGGTCCTGTTCGCGACGCTGCCGGCGCTTGTTCTGCTCCTGGATGGGGCTGCGGCCGCCCCGACCCGATCACGTCGGATCCAGATGGCGGCTGCCGTCGGCTGGTGGTTCGGCTTCGGCTATTTTCTGGCCGGGCTGTGGTGGATCGGCAGTGCCTTTCTGGTCGATGCGGACACCTTCGCCTGGATGCTGCCCTTCGCCGTCGCCGGACTGCCGGCCGGTCTGGCGCTGTTTCCGGCTCTGGGGACGACGATTGCGATTCTCCTCTGGCGTCCGGGGGCCGCACGTATCCTCGCTCTTGCCGTCGGGCTTGCGGCCTGCGAGTGGCTGCGCGGCCACGTGCTCACCGGCTTTCCCTGGAACGGGCTCGGCTATGCCCTGGCCGCCCACGCCTGGACCATGCAGTCGGCCGCGATCGTCGGCGTCTACGGCCTCGCCTTTCTCGCCGTTCTGATCTTTGCCGCTCCGGCTGCATTCTTCGGCCGCGCCGGCATCACGCCGCGGTCCGGGATGATGGCGAGCGCAGCGGCGCTGGTGCTTCTGGCGGGGATCGCGATCTTCGGGGCCGTGCGTCTCGACCGGGCCGGGCCCGTCGCCTACGCGGAGCCGGAGCAGGCGATCCGCGTGGTGCAGCCGTCGATCGACCAGGCCCTGAAATGGAACCCGGATTTCCGCGATCAGGTGTTCGACAGCTATCTGGATCTGTCGAGGCGGCCGTGGGGAGGGGGCGGAGAGCTCCCGGAAGGCCTTCTGGTGATCTGGCCGGAATCGGCGATCCCGTTCTTCCTGACCGATGCTTCCGCGGCGGCCGAGGCCATCGGCGCCGGCCTGCCGACCGGTGGGCGGCTCTTGACCGGCGCGGCCCGCTACGAACGCACCGGCCCCGATGCCACGCGCACGGACTTCTACAACAGCATCCTGCAGGTGGTCCCCGACGGCGAGGTCAGTGTCGTCTACGACAAGGTCCATCTGGTTCCCTTCGGCGAGTATCTGCCGTTCCAGGAAACCTTCGAAAGCCTCGGTCTCGAGCAGCTGACCCAGCTCCCGGGCGGGTTTTCGCCGGGCCGCGATCAAGGTCCCGTGGGGTTGCCGGGCGTGCCGCCGTTCTCCGCCCAGATCTGCTACGAGATCATCTTTCCGGGCGCCGTCATCGATCCCGGCCAGCGGCCACACTGGCTGCTGAACCTCACAAACGACGCCTGGTTCGGGCGCACCCCCGGACCCTACCAGCACCTTCGCCAGGCCCGGATCAGGGCCGTCGAGGAAGGACTGCCTCTGGTGCGCGCCGCGAATACGGGCATTTCGGTGGTCGTGGATCCGTTCGGGCGGATTCTCGAGCGTCTCGATCTGGGCGCGACCGGAACGATCGACACGCGGCTGCCGGCATCCACCGCCGCGACCGTCTACGCGCGCCTGGGCGACGGACCGGCCCTTGTTGTGCTGGTTCTGGCGGCGGTCGGTCTCGTAAGCGTCAATTTGCGCCGTTTTGGTCATGATTGACGAGTAGTGCTCACAACGCACACTATCCCGCACGCGCAGGCAATTGACGAATAAATCGGCCGTCGCGCCGACGAACCTGCGGCCTTGAAAGGACCCGTAAATGGCACCGAAGAAGACGCCAAACCCGGTCGATGTACACGTCGGCAGCCGGGTTCGGATGCGCCGGATGATGCTGTCCATGAGCCAGGAGCGGCTTGGCGAGCAACTCGGGGTCACTTTCCAGCAGGTCCAGAAATACGAAAAGGGCTCGAACCGGATCGGGGCGAGCCGGCTCCAGGAGATCGCGCGCGTGCTCCAGGTGCCGGTCGCGTTCTTCTTCGAAGATGCACCCGGAGACACCAACACGGCTTCCGGTTTCGGCGAGAGCCAGTCGTCCGGATTCGTGACCGATTTCCTCACCTCCTCGGAGGGCCTGTCGCTGAACAGGGCGTTCGTCCGCATCGGCGATGCCACCGTGCGACGGCGTGTGATCGAACTGGTCGAGGCGCTTGCCGACAAGGACGGGAAGCCCGCCCGATAGGCGCGCTCGGTGCCTCCTGCTTGACTGGCATCGGCAACCTTGTCAGATAGCGCGGCTTGGTGGCGGGATCCGCGTCCAGGCGCGGCGTTTCAGCACCCGCTCAGCGTCCCGTCGCGGCCGAAATCAGCTCTCCAGGCTCCATCCAGTGGCGCCGTCTTGCGTCGGCGCGTCGCTCCAAGGATCAGGCCATGCCGCACGAGAACTATCTCTTCACGAGCGAGTCCGTCTCCGAAGGACACCCCGACAAGGTCTGCGACCGCATCTCCGACACCATCGTCGACGCCTTCCTGGCGGAAATGCCCGAGGCCCGTGTCGCCTGCGAGACCCTGGCGACGACCAACCAGGTCGTGATTGCCGGCGAGACGCGCGGACCCGACACCCTGACGCCGGACTACATCGCTCACCTCGCGCGCATGGCGATCCGCGACATCGGCTACGAGCAGGACGGCTTCCACTGGGAGACGGCGGACGTGGACGTACTGCTTCACGCCCAGTCGGCGGACATCGCCCAGGGCGTCGATTCGTCCGACAACAAGGACGAGGGCGCGGGCGACCAGGGCATCATGTTCGGCTTCGCCTGCCGCGACACGCCGGAGCTGATGCCGGCGCCGATCTACTATTCCCACCGGATCCTCAAGTCTCTCGCCGATGCCCGCAAGTCCGGCCGCGAGCCGGCGCTCGGCCCGGACGCCAAGAGCCAGGTGACGATCCAGTACGAGAACGGCAAGCCGGTGCGCTGCACCCAGGTGGTGCTGTCCACCCAGCATCTCGATCCGTCGCTGACGTCCGCCGACGTGCGCGGCATCGTCGAGCCTTACATCAAGGCGACGCTGCCGGACGACTGGATCGACGGCGACACCGTCTGGCACGTCAACCCGACCGGGAAGTTCGTCATCGGCGGGCCGGACGGCGACTGCGGCCTGACCGGGCGCAAGATCATCGTCGACACCTATGGCGGTGCGGCGCCCCACGGGGGTGGTGCCTTTTCCGGCAAGGACCCGACCAAGGTCGACCGGTCGGCGGCCTATGCCGCGCGCTATCTGGCCAAGAACGTCGTCGCCGCGGATCTCGCCGACAAGTGCACCATCCAGCTAGCCTACGCGATCGGCGTTTCGGAGCCTCTGGCCGTCTATGTGGACCTGCACGGAACCGGCAACGTGACGGAAGCGGCCGTGGAGAAGGGCTGCCGCGAGGTCATGAACCTGACGCCGCGGGGCATCCGCGAGCATCTCCGCCTCAACCGGCCGATCTATGCGCGCACCGCCGCCTATGGCCATTTCGGCCGGGCCGCCGAAGCCGATGGCGGCTTCTCCTGGGAGAACATCGATCTCGTCCATGCCCTGCGCGACGCCGTCCGATAAGGACGACCAGCACCAAGGAGACCGCTCCGGTCCCGGGTCCGCGGATGGGCCGGAGGGGTCGCAGCGTACGCTGTTCGGCCGCCGCAAGGGCCATCCGCTGACCGCCACGCGGGCGGCGCTGTTCGACACCGTGCTGCCGCCGCTCGCCGTGCCGCTCGACGGTCCGATCGCCGATCCCGCGCGCCTGTTCCCGGACCCTGTCCGGGCCGTGCGCATGGAGATCGGCTTCGGCGGCGGCGAGCATCTGATCCATGAAGCCAAAGGTGCTCCGAACGTCGGCTTCATCGGCTGCGAGCCGTTCGTCAACGGCATGGCCAAGGCGCTGGCCGCGGTCGATGCCGGCGGCCTCACCAACGTGCGGCTTCATTTCGGCGATGCCGCCGAAGTGCTCGACCTCCTGCCGGAGGCCTCGATCGAGCGCGTCGATCTGCTCTATCCCGATCCCTGGCCGAAGAAGCGCCACTGGAAGCGCCGCTTCGTCGGGCCGGAGAATCTCGACCGGCTGGCTTGCGTGATTACGCCCGGCGGCACGTTCCGGTTCGCGAGCGACATCCCGTCCTATATCGAGTGGACGCTCAACCATCTGTGGGTGCACCCGGCGTTCCGCTGGACCGCGCAGACCGCCGACGACTGGCGCAAGCCCTATCCCGGCTGGCCCGGCACCCGCTACGAGGCCAAGGCGATCGAGGCCGGCCGCGTGCCAGCGTACCTTACCTTCGAGCGGGTGTGAGGTCCTCCCGCGCCTGAAATCAGCAACCAGCGCGCGACTGCGCGCCGGCCGGTCAGGCCGCCCCGTCCGGAGCGAAGCGGCGACGCCGCTTCGCGTGAGGACACAAAAGAAATCTCAAGTAATCCCGTAGGCCGCGACCGCCGCCAGGTTGACGATGTCGGAATCTTTCGCCCCGAACGGGACGATCTGCACCGGCTTGTCGAGGCCGACCAGGAGCGGACCCAGCACCATCGATCCGCCGAGTTCCTGCAACGTCTTGGTGGCGATGGAGGCGGCGTCGAAGGTCGGCATGATCAGGACGTTCGCCGGTCCGGACAGGCGGCAGAACGGATAGGCCGACCGCATGATCTCCTGGTTCAGCGCCACGTCGGCCGACATCTCGCCGTCGTACTCGAAGTCGAGCCGGCGGGAATCGAGGATGCGGACGGCCTCCTGGACCCGGCTCGCGCGCTCGCCCGGCGGATGGCCGAACGAAGCATAGGTGAGCATGGCGACGCGGGGCTCGTAGCCGAGCCGGCGGGCGACATGGGCGGCCTCCTCGGCGATGTCGGCGAGGTTCGCAGCACTCGGGTCGTCGTGGACGGCGGTGTCGGCCACCAGCACGGTGCGTCCGCGCGACAGAACCATCGACAGGCCGATCATGGTGTGGCCGGGCTTCGGATCGATGACCCGGCGCACGGCCTCCAGCGCCACGGAATAGTTGCGGGTGACGCCCGTCACCATGGCGTCGGCGTCCCCGAGAGCGACCATCAGCGCGCCGAAGAAGTTGCGGTCCTGGTTCACCATCCGCTGGCAGTCGCGCCACAGCATGCCCTTGCGCTGCAGCTTGGCGTAGAGATAGTCGGCATAGTCCCGGTTGCGGCGCGACATGGCCGCGTTCAGGATCTCCAGGCCCGGCCGGATCTCGATGCCGGCGGCGAACGCCTCTTCCTGGATGCGCTCCTCGCGGCCGATCAGGATCGCGGTCCCCAGCTCCTGGTTCACGAAGCTGGCGGCGGCACGGATGACGGCTTCCTCCTCGCCCTCGGCGAAGACGACCCGCTTCGGCGACTGGCGCACCTTGGTGAAGATGCGCTGCAGCGAGCCGGCCACCGGATCGCGGCGGGCCGACAGCCGCTCGGCATAGTCCTTCATGTCGACGATCGGGTGCCGGGCGACCCCGGATTCCATCGCCGCCTTGGCCACCGCCGGCGGCACCACGGAGATCAGACGCGGATCGAACGGAACCGGGATGATGTATTCCGGGCCGAAGCGGGGCCGGTTGCCCTGATAGGCCGCGGCGACCTCGTCCGGCACGTCCTCGCGCGCCAGCTTGGCCAGCGCTTCCGCCGCGGCGATCTTCATCGGCTCGTTGATGGCGGTCGCCCTGACGTCGAGCGCGCCGCGGAAGATGTAGGGGAAGCCCAGGACGTTGTTGACCTGGTTGGGATAGTCCGAGCGGCCGGTGGCGATGATGACGTCGTCGCGGATCTCCGCCACTTCCTCCGGCAGGATTTCCGGGTCCGGGTTGGCCATGGCGAAGATGATCGGGTTGGGTGCCATGGAGCGGACCATCTCGCGGGTCAGCGCGCCCTTCACCGAGACGCCGAAGAACACGTCGGCGCCGTCCAGCGCCTCGGCCAGGGTGCGGGCGTCGGTGGGCACGGCATGGGCCGATTTCCACTGGTTCATGCCCTCGGTGCGGCCCTGATAGATCACGCCCTTGGTGTCGCAGAGGATGACGTTGTTGTGGGGTACGCCCATCGCCTTGACGAGCTCGATGCAGGCGATGCCCGCCGCCCCCGCGCCGTTGCAGACGATCTTCAGGTCTTCGAGCTTGCGGTCGGTCAGGTGCAGCGCGTTGATCAGCCCGGCGGCGGCGATGATGGCGGTGCCGTGCTGGTCGTCGTGGAAGACGGGGATGTCGAGGAGTTCGCGCAGCTGGCTTTCGATCAGGAAGCAGTCCGGCGCCTTGATGTCTTCGAGGTTGATGCCGCCGAACGAGGGACCGAGATAGCGCACGCTGTTGATGAAGGCGTCGACGTCGGCAGTGTCGACTTCCAGGTCGATGCCGTCGATATCGGCGAAGCGCTTGAACAGCACCGCCTTGCCTTCCATCACCGGCTTGGAGGCCAGCGCGCCGAGATTGCCGAGGCCAAGGATGGCGGTGCCGTTGGAGATGACGGCGACGAGATTGCCGCGGGCGGTGTAGTCGAAGGCGCGGTCGGGATCTTCCGCGATCGAGCGCACGGGAACGGCGACGCCGGGCGAGTAGGCAAGCGAAAGATCGCGCTGGGTCGCCATCGGCTTGGTCGGCGTGATCTCCAGCTTGCCGGGCCGGCCGCGCTGATGGAACTGAAGCGCTTCTTGGTCCGTGAAGGCGGGCCGGGTCCGGCTCTTCTTGCCGTCGCTGCTCATGGGGTCGCGTTTCCCTGAAAACCGTCGAAAGCTGCGAAGCGGCCTCTTGTCGGCGGGGCCGTCTCCGCAAGGAGCCGGGACCTTACTTGCGCGGTCCGGGCCTCACAAGCGGGAACGGAAAATAGGAGCGATGCCGGAAAGGACTGTGAAAATCGCTGGAGAGGGACGCGCGACTCGGTGAGAGTCGCCGGGAAATGCTCTATGACCGGGACGGGTCATGAAACGGCAGGGATGATGGACGCGAGTGCGAACGCCGGCGGCGCCAAGGCGACGCCGATGATGGAGCAGTATATCGAGATCAAGGCGGCCAATCCGGACTGCCTGCTGTTCTATCGCATGGGGGATTTCTACGAGCTCTTCTTCGACGATGCGGTCGAAGCCTCGCGCTCGCTCGGCATCACGCTCACCAAGCGGGGCAAGCACCTCGGCGACGACATCCCCATGTGCGGCGTGCCGGTCCATGCCGCCGACGATTACCTGCAGAAGCTGATCGCGCTCGGCCATCGGGTGGCCGTCTGCGAGCAGACGGAGGATCCGGCCGAGGCCAAGAAGCGCGGCTCCAAGTCGGTGGTGAAGCGCGACGTGATCCGTCTCGTCACGCCGGGCACGCTGACCGAGGAAACGCTGCTCGATGCCGGGCGCGCCAACAACCTGCTCGCGGTCGCGCGGCTGAAAGCCGGCCCGGGCGGCGAGGAGGCGGTCTACGGCCTCGCCTGGATCGATATCTCCACCGGCGCCTTCCGCCTTGCCGAGACGACGGCCACGGCGCTCTCGGGCGAGATCGCCCGCATCGATCCGCGGGAGGTCGTGCTGTCTGAGCAGGCCGCCGACGAGCCGGAGATCGCGGCCGCTGTCTCCTATGTCGACGCGGCGGTGACGCCGGTGGCCCGCGCGCTCTTCGATGGCGCCACCGCCGCCGAGCGGATCGCCCGCTATTTCCAGGTCGCAGCCGTCGAGGCCTTCGGGTCCTTCTCCCGTGCCGAGCTGTCGGCCGCGGCCGCCGCACTCGCCTATGTGGAGAAGACCCAGATCGGGGTGCGCCCGCCGCTGGACCCGCCGGCCCACGACGGGGTCGGCGCGGCGATGGCGATCGATCCCGCCACCCGCGCCAATCTGGAACTCGTCCGCACGCTCTCCGGCGAGCGCAAGGGCTCCCTGGTCGCCGCCATCGACCGGACCATCACCGGAGCGGGCAGCCGGCTTCTGAGCGAGCGCATCGCCAGCCCGCTTACCGATCCGGACGCCATTTCCGAACGCCACGACGCGGTTGCGGCCTTCCTGGACGACGATGCGCTGCGGGCCGAGGTGCGGGGCCTTCTCGCCGGCCTGCCGGACATGCCGCGGGCCCTGTCCCGGCTGGCGCTGGATCGCGGCGGTCCGCGGGATCTGGGCGCGCTGCGCGAGGGGCTCGGCACGGCTTGTATGCTGGCGGAGCGCCTGAAGCGCGCCGACGCGCCCCTGCCGGCGGAACTGGCGACGGTGGCGGCTGCGCTGTCGGATCTGCCGGAGGACGTGGCCGACGAGTTGGAGCGGGTCCTGGAGGACGAGCTGCCGGTCACCGGGCGCGACGGCGGATTCGTCCGGCCGGGCGTCGAGCCGGATCTCGACGAGGCCCGCACGCTCCGCGACGAGAGCCGCCGCGTGATCGCCTCGCTCCAGGCGACCTACGCCGAAGAGACCGGCATCAAGTCGCTCAAGATCAAGCACAACGCCGTGCTGGGCTGGTTCGTCGAGGTGACGGCGCTTCACGCCGAGAAACTCATGGCCGAAGTCCAGACCGGCGAGTCCCGCTTCCGCCACCGCCAGACAATGGCCGGCGCGATGCGCTTCACCACGGTCGAGCTTGCCGAACTGGAGGCCAAGATCGCGAGCGCCGCCGATCGTGCCCTGGCTCTGGAAACGGCGATGTTCCGTCGGCTGCGCGACCGGGTGGTCGAAGCCGGTCCCGCGATCAAGCAGGCGGCGGCAGGGCTTGCCCGGCTCGACGTCGCCGCCGCCTTCGCCGAACTCGCCGCCGACCAGCGCTACGCACGGCCCCATGTGGATCGCTCGCTCACCTTTTCGATCGAGGGCGGCCGCCATCCGGTCGTGGAGCAGGCGCTTGCCGCCGCCGCCTCCGATCCGTTCGTGGCGAACGACTGCGATCTCGGGCCGCCGGAGGGCAGCGATGCCGGCCGGATCGTGCTCGTCACCGGTCCGAACATGGGCGGCAAGTCGACCTTCCTGCGCCAGAACGCGCTGATCGCGATCCTCGCCCAGGCCGGCGCCTACGTCCCGGCGGTGAGGGCCGAGATCGGCGTCGTCGACCGGCTGTTCAGCCGGGTGGGCGCGGCCGACGATCTCGCCCGGGGCCGCTCCACCTTCATGGTGGAGATGGTGGAGACCGCCGCGATCCTGAACCAGGCCGGGCCGCGGGCGCTGGTCATCCTCGACGAGATCGGGCGCGGCACCGCCACCTATGACGGGCTCTCCATCGCCTGGGCGGCCATCGAGCACCTGCACGAGGTCAACCGGTCGCGCTCCCTGTTCGCGACCCACTATCACGAGCTGACCGCGCTCGCCGACCGGCTCGACCGCTGCTTCAACGTCACCATGCGGGTGAAGGAGTGGAAGGGCGACGTCGTCTTCCTGCACGAGGTGGTCGCAGGCGCAGCGGACCGGTCCTACGGCATCCAGGTCGCCAAGCTCGCCGGGTTGCCGAAGGCGGTGGTGGGCCGGGCGCGCGACGTGCTGGCCCAGCTGGAGGCCAGCGACCGCAAGTCGGAGCGGGCCGAGCTGGTCGACGACCTGCCGCTGTTCTCCGCGACCCTCGCCCGCCACGATCCGGCGCCGGCTCACGACCTGCTGCGCGAGACGCTGGCCGGACTGCATCCCGACGACATGAGCCCGCGCGAGGCGCTCGACGCGCTCTACCGGCTGAAGGCAGCGGCTAACAACAAAGACAAGGAGAAGTGATGGCCAAGGGTTACTGGATCGGGCGGGTGACGGTGACCGACCCCGACGCCTACAAGACATATGTCGAGGCCAACGCCGAAGCGTTCAAAGCCTATGGCGCGCGCTTCCTTGTGCGCGGCGGCGCCTACGAGGTGCCGGAAGGAGAGGGCCGCGAGCGCAACGTGGTGATCGAGTTCCCGTCCTATCAGGCCGCCATCGACTGCTGGCATTCCGACGCCTATCAGCACGCGCGCTCGTTCCGCCTGAACGCGGGCGCGGCCGATCTCGTGGTCATCGAAGGCTACGAAGGCCCTCAGCCTGAAGAGAGCTGAGGTTTCCGGTCCGGGGTGGAATTTGCGGCCGGCACCGCGTTGCCGGAACCGCCGGCCATGGGATAGAAGGCGGCGACCCCGTTTCGCCGTCGCGCCTCGTGCGGCCGGCTTTGACAACCGAATGAGGAAGCCATGGAAGCCATGCGTCTCGTCGTCGTCGGCGCGGCCGGCCGGATGGGCCGCGTGCTGATCCGCGCCGTCACAGAAGCCGAGGGTGCCGTGCTTGCCGGCGCGGTGGAGCGTCCGGGGGCGGCCGAGATCGGCCAGGACGCCGGCACCCTTGCCGGCCTCGCGCCGCTGGATGTGGCCGTCACCGACGACCCGGAGGCGGCCTTCGCCGCGGCCGACGGCGTGCTCGATTTCACCGTTCCGGCCGCGACGGTCGTCTTTGCCGAACTCGCCGCCCAGGCGGGCATCGCCCACGTGATCGGAACGACGGGCCTTGCCGCGTCCGGCGAGCAGGCCGTTGCGGATGCAGCCGCCCGCACGGCGATCGTGAAGTCCGGCAACATGAGCCTCGGCGTCAATCTCGTCGCAGGCCTCGTGGAGAAGGCCGCCCGCGCGCTGGGGCCGGCCTTCGACATCGAGATCCTGGAAATGCACCACCGCAAGAAGATCGACGCCCCGTCCGGGACGGCGCTGCTTCTGGGCGAGGCGGCCGCGCGAGGGCGGGATGCCTCGCTCGAAGACGAAGCCGTCTATGCCCGCGAGGGACACACCGGCGCCCGGCCGGAAGGCGCGATCGGCTTCGCCACCCTGCGCGGCGGCACGGTGGTCGGCGAGCACGAGGTGATCTTCGCCGGCGAGGGCGAGCGGGTCGTCCTCGGCCACGTCGCGGAAGACCGCTCGATCTTCGCGCGCGGCGCCGTTCATGCAGCCCTGTGGGCCCATGGCCGGGAGCCGGGCCTCTATTCCATGGCGGACGTGCTGGGCCTCAATGACTAGCCCGCGCTTTTCGCCCGAACAGTCAGTCTCAGGAGCAGAATAAATGGACCGTCTTCTCGTGCTCGTCCGTCACGGCCAGAGCGAATGGAACCTGAAGAACCTCTTCACCGGCTGGCACGACGTGGGTCTGACGGACACGGGCCGGGCGGAAGCGAAGAAGGCGGGCGAACTCCTCAAGGCCGACGGCTACAAATTCGACGTCGCCTTCACCTCCGATCTGAAGCGCGCCCAGGACACGCTGAAGATCATCCTCGGCGAGCTCGGCGCGGACAACCTGCCGGTCATCAAGGACCAGGCCCTGAACGAGCGCGACTACGGCGACCTGACCGGCCTCAACAAGGACGATGCCCGCGAAAAGTTCGGCGAGGATCAGGTCCACATCTGGCGCCGCTCCTTCGACGTTCCCCCGCCCGGCGGCGAGAGCCTGAAGGATACGGCGGCGCGGGTGCTTCCCTACTACGAGACGGAGATCAAGCCGAAGGTGCTCGCCGGCGAGAAGGTGCTTGTGGCCGCCCACGGCAATTCGCTGCGCGCCCTGATCATGGAGATCGAGGGTCTGTCCGGCGAGGAGATCATCAAGCGCGAACTCGCCACCGGCGTCCCGATCATCTACCGCCTCAACAAAGACGGCTCGGTCGCCGAGAAAAAGGACATGGCGGGCTAAAGCAAATCCCAGGAAAAGTGGGAACCGGTTTTCCGTCCGGGATTTGCAGGGGAAGAGAGCAAATCCCGAGCATGTCCCGTTCAGACCGAACTGGTCTGAACGATAAGGACTTGCTCAACATAGTGACTCTGGAGCCATTTGTCGTCGCTCGGACGTTTTCGTCCGAGCGGAAAAGGCTCCGGAAAAGTGGGAACCGGTTTTCCGTCCGGGATTTGCGGAGAGGATGGGTCTTTTCCGCTCACGCCAGGTCGTTCCGCGTCTACTGTCCCGTCACCATCCGCCGCCAGCGGCCGGGCGAGAAGCCGTAGGTGGCGCGGAACTGCCGCGTCAGGTGGCTCTGGTCGGAGAACCCGGCCGCGGCGGCCGCGTCCGCGAGGCTCGATCCGGCACGGATCAGGCCACGGGCCCGGTCGAGGCGGCGCATCACCGCATAGCGATAGGGGCTGACGCCGTAGACGGCCGGGAACTGCCGGAACAGCGTCCAGCGGTCGTGGCCGCTCACCCCCTCCATCTCCGCGATGCCGACATTCTCCGCCGGTTCGCCGTCGATCAGGGCGGCAACCCGCTCCATCGCCGGGCGGTTGGTCCGAACCGGGGCGGAAGGCGCGCCCGGACGGGCGATCGCGGCGAGGGCGTCGGCGAGGGTGGTGACGATCTCCGTCGCCTGGATCTCGCCGATCGCGTCGTCGAAGCCGGCCATCGCCGTCCGCATCGCTCGAACGAGCCGCGGATCCGCGCTGACCGGCTCGGCGAGAAAGGGAAGGGCACCGCCGCCGAGGGCGTCGGCGATCAGGTGCGGCGCCACGTAGAGGGCGCGGTAGGCGAGGCCGGCTTCGGTTCCCGGATGGCCGTCGTGCACCTCGTCGGGGTGGAGCACGAACACGTTGCCTTCGACCGAGGCCCGCGCGGCGCCGCGATAGTCGAAGGCCTGGACGCCGCCGAGCGTCATCCCGAGCGCGTAGGTGTCGTGACGATGCGGCGAGTAGGCCTCGCGCACCAGCACGATCTCGGCGCGCTCGATGCCCGCCGCGCCACCGCCGTAGCGGACCTGATCCTTCATTCCTGCGGCCTCTGATCTGCGCCAGGATCGTTCAATACGATGCTGGCAGCCGCTTCTAGTCTGGCCTTCGAAACAGGAGGTCTGCAATGCTCGAAGTGGTTCTGGTGGTGCTGTCGGTCGCCGTGCCGTTGATGGGAAGCCCGGGCCCGTCGACCCTGTCGTCGGCGGCCGTCGGCTCGGCGTTCGGGGTGCGCGCCGGCCTTGCCTACGTGGCCGGCATCTGTCTTGGCACCTCCACCGTCGTGCTCGTGGTCGCCTCCGGGGTGACCGGCATCGTCTTCGCCGTGCCGGGCCTGTTGCCGGTGCTGACGATCGCCGCCGCCATCTACATTCTCTATCTCGCCTGGAAGATCGCGACCGCGCCGGTCACCGTGGCCCGCGATGCCGGCACCAAGGCGCCGTCCTTCCTGCCGGGGTATCTTCTGGCGATCGCGAACCCGAAGGCCTATGCCGCCTTCAGCGCGATCCTGGGGTCCACCGCCACGCTGGGCGACGGATCCGGCGCCTTCGTCGTGCTGCGCGTCGCGGTGGTCGTCGCCCTGGTGTTCGTGGTGAACCCGGCCTGGCTGCTGCTCGGTTCCGCCTTCACCCGCGTTCTGTCGTCGCCGCGCTGGGGGCGGGTCGTCAACATCGTGTTCGCCTGCCTGCTGGTCGCGTCGATGGCGGCAGTTTTCATCTGACCAGCCGAATGCACCCGCCGCGTGGCGCACATGTGTCCGGACGCAATTTCTGACGGAAAGCCGGTTCCCACTTTCCCGGAAATTGTTTCAGGCCGCCAGCACGCGCGGGGCGGGGAAGGTGATGTCCACGACGGTGCCGCGGTTCGGCTCGGAGCGGATCTTGAAATCGGCCCGGTTGGCTTCGGCCAGCGCCTTGGTCAGCGGCAGGCCGAGCCCGGTGCCGGCCTTGTCGGAGCCGCCCACCCGGCGGAACGGCTCCAGCGCCGCCGTCAGGTCGCTTTCGGACATGCCGACACCGTTGTCGCTGACCCGCAGCACCACTGCGCCGGTGTCGCTCTGGAAGGTCGACAGGGACACCACGCCGCCGGTCCGGTTGAACTTGATGGCGTTCGACAGAAGGTTGAGCGTGATCTGCCTCAGCGAGCGCGTGTCCGCCAGGATGCGCGGAAGATCGGCCTGCAGGCGCGTGCGGATCTCCACCTTGTCGGCCTCGGCCTGGGGCTCCATCAGATTGCTGCAGTCGCGGGCGATCTCGTTGACGGAGACCGGCTCGAACGACAGGTCCAGCTTGCCGGCCTCGATCTTCGACAGGTCCAGCAGATCGTTCACCAGGCTGAGGATGTGGTGGCCGGATATGGAGATGTCGCGGAGATAATCGCGGTAGCGCTGGTTCCCGAGCGGGCCGAGTTTCTCCGCCAGCATCACGTCCGCGAACCCGAGAATGGCGTTCAGCGGGGTGCGGATCTCGTGGCTGATCCGGGCCAGCATCTCCGACTTCTGGGCGTTCGCCGTTTCCGCCGCGCGGGTGGCTTCCGAATAGCGGGCTTCCGCCGTCTTCCAGCGCGCCACGTCGCGCAGCACGGCGCACAGCCGCGGGCCGGTGCCGACGAGCCCGACGGAGAGCGCCAGCGGCACGTTTCCGCGATCCCGGCAGAGGCCCATGACGTCGTCGGCCACCCGGGGACGGGCGGGCTCCTCGCCGGAGGCGATCTCCTCGATCAGGTCGTGAACGACCGCGCCGCCGTCCTCGTCGAGCAGGTCGTCGAGCCGCATGCCGGCGAAAGCCTCGGCGGGTCGGCGGAAGATGGAGGCAGCGCCGGCGTTGGCGAGCGCGATGGTGCCGTCGGGCTCCAGCACGAACACGGCGTCGGGGACGGCATTCAGGAGATCCGAAATCTGAGCTTCGGCGGTCGCGTCGCCATCGGTATCCGCGGCAATGCCGGACTGTGCTGCGTTGCGATCGTCGTCGTCGTCCACGCTCATGCGCGCCTCCTCGCCTCGGGCGTCGGCGGGAAGGGCCCGCAGGATCACGAGCAGAGCGCGCTCCTCTCCCCATGGAACGGTGTGAAGGCGGACTTCCGCCGGGATGAGAGCGCCGCCCGCCTTGCGCAGAAGGATCGCGTTGTCCTGGGCCTCGGGCGGCGCCGGCACTTCGGCGAAGACGCCCGACAGGCCGCCGGAGCGCTCCAGCGCTCTGCGGTCGGCATAGCCCAGAAGCTTCAGCGCGGCCGGGTTCACATGCACGATCCGCTCGCGCTGGGAGACGATCAGGGCGAGCGGCAGGCGGTCGAGCACCCGCATGTCCGGCGCGCGGCTGACGGTGGCGAAGGCCGACGGCATCGGCTCGTCGGCATCCATATATCGCGGCGGTTCGACGATGGTGGGCGTATCGGCCAGTGGTGCAGACAGATCGGCGGTGTCCACGTCCAGAGGAGAGGCCTCGTCGCCTTCGAAGCGCGCGCCGAGCGCGGCGGCAATCATGCGGAAGGCTTCCTGCTCTGGGCGCGAGAGATGGTGCAGTTCGCCGGGGGCCGGCTCCGCGTGGCCGTGCAGGCGGACCACGTTGCTGGGATGGGGCGGCTCCCCCGGCTGGTCGTCCTCGGACGCGATCACGGCCTCGAGGGCCGGCTCTTCGGCAGCGGAAAAGACCGCGTCGGCCGGATGGGGCGCTTCGGGAGGCGCCGCAGGGCCGAGGGCCGGGTCTTCGATCAGGTCGCCCGGGCGGACCAGGCCGAAGCCGCGGAAGCCCTTGAACGAACGGTTCGGATCCTGGATCGCGAGACCGGCGATGTCGACCGGAACCCGAGCCCCGAGCGATGGCTGGGGCCACATGAGCGTCGTTCCGCTCCAGGCCGTACGGGCCGCCAGCGCTGCCTGGAACGACCCGTCGGGATCGAGACCGAGGGATCGGGTCAGATCGCGCCAGCCGCGACCCACAACCCGGTCGGTCGGTCCGAGCGCCGCGGAAAATTCCGGAGACAGGTAGGTCAGCCGGTCGGTTTCGTCGCTTTGCCAGGTGAAGCGGATCGGCCGCATCGGCGTCGCGGGCGGTTCGGACGGCGCGGGCTGCGGGTCGTCCGTCTCCCGGGCCGGCGCGCGCACCGCCTTGGCCCCGAGATCAGATGCGGCGAGCGGTTCGAGATCCCCCTGGAGGCTCCAGGCCGTGGGGCTGCCGGCCTCCGTCTCCTCGGCGGGAAGGCGCAGCATCAGGCCGGTGGCCCCGAGTGGGACCGGTCGCATCTCCTCGTCGGGTGCCGGTGTCCGCACGGCTCGCGCGACCGCGGCGCCCGATGCGTTGACGATGCTTGCGCTCGCGCCTCCGGCGAACATCGCGAAGGCGGACCAGGGGTTCGGCTGCGAGGCGGATGGGAACGGCGGAGCGAGAATCAGACAGCGGGCGAGCGGCCGGAGGTTTCCGTCGGCGATCGGCTCGATGCTGCACGACAGGACGACGGTCTCCAGCCCCATGCGCAGCCGCACGAGCGCGGGCCGGGCGGACGCGGCCTCGATGAAGCGGACCTGCCGGCTCAGGTCGCGGGCGAGCCTCGCCGTGCGGCGCGAAGGCGGTCCGGCCAGCTCGTGCGCACTCTCCAGACCGCACACGGCGCCGCCGGCAGCGTTGGCCCACACCACTTCCTGTCGGGCCGTCGATACTACGATGACCGGACGCGCGTCGCCCGCCGCATTCCCGATTTCAGGATGCGCACACAAGGTGAGAAAGGTTTCGAACGCGTCGTCCATTCCAATTAGGCGGGTCTTGACCGTCTTGATCTGCGTCCACGGGGCCTAGAAGGCGCAGTATCCCGCTAATTTGGCGTTAATACATGGGCGCTTGCGGCGGGTCCACCAATGCGGCGGCCGGGGGTGCGGCCGATTGCTCCAAGAGTTAATGACCCGCGATGCGCTTGTTGCGGCACAAAGGGGTTCATGCAAGGGTGAGGTTATCCTCTGCCTTCCCTGCTATTCTTGATAGTTTCATAGTTCTGTGGGTTGGTGGGCGTCAGTCAGACGGTGGTGTTGGTGCACGAGGGAGGTGTTCCCCATGAGTGACAATCAATTCGAGGTGCCGGAGCAGCTCCGGACCTATGCCGAGCAGAGCGTCACGCAGGCGCGCAAGGCGATCGAAGACTTCATGAAAGTGGCGCAGACGACCGTGAGCTCGGTGGAGGGATCCACCCAGCAGATGCAGGCTGGCGCGACGGACATGAACAAGAAGATGCTGTCCTATGCCGAGGAGAACATCTCCGCGGCTTTCGACTTCGCCGAGAAGATGGCGCGGGCGAAGGACATGGAAGAGATCATGAAGCTCCAGTCCGACTTCATGACCGCGCGCATGTCCGCTTTCGGGGAGCAGACCCGCGAAATCGGCGACAGCGCCGCCAAGGCAGCGAGTGACGTGGGCAAGGCCGCCAACAGCTGAGGCCTGTTCCGCTCGGATGAGCTGTCTGGGCGATGGGAAGTGGCTGTCTGTCCGAATGACCTGATCATCGCAGGGCCGTCTGGCGACCGGAAGCGTCTCGGAACCGGGCGCTTTCCATCCGGCCGGCCCGGACAGGCGGGACTTCAGGGTCGCCTGGACCGTACCGCCCGACGGGGAACGGTCTCCTTCGGGCCGCCACGGTCAGTGACTTATTTCCGATTGGAGAGGGGCTTCGCCGGCCCGCCGGCGTGGTTCATTCGAAAAATTTTTCGGGCTAAGTGATTGGTGTGCCGAGTTATTCGCGCATCGACCCGGCTTGCTGACCCTAAAAATTGCTGCAGTGCAAAAAAGTTGTTGCAACGCGAAAGAGGTCTCCCTATATCAAGTCTGTCGCCCGAGAGGGCTGCCAAGCGGGACCACCTAGGATTGCGGTTCTGGGAACTTTTCGATCCGGCTTGGCCAATGGATCAAATCGCGCGCGACCCGGAACCGGGCGCGCAGCGCAGATCGAAAGGATAAGTCGAGATGACCGAGAAGAAGACTCAGTCTACCGCGACCAAGGATCCGGTGAAGAAGACGGCCAAGGCCGCTGATGCGGCGATCGAGGCGGCTCCTTCTGCGGAGAACGTGACCCCGTTCCCGGGTTTCGCCACTCAGAACCTCGAGATTCCGGACACTGTCCGCGAGATGGCGGAACAGCACGTCGAACGGGCGCGTAAAAGCTACGAAACTCTCAAGAATGCGGCTGAGGAGGCCACTGACATGATGGAAGACGCTTACGAGAACACCCGCCAGGGCTTTGTCGACCTGAACCTCAAGGCGCTCGACAACGCCAAGTCGAACACCGACCGTGCCTTCTCCTTCGCCAAGGAGTTCGTCGCGGCGAAGTCGGTGTCGGAAGCCGTCGAGCTGCAGACCAAGTTTGCCCGTGAGCAGTTCGAGTCGTTCTCCTCGCAGATGAAGGAGATGCAGGAGCTGACCACGAAGCTCGCTTCCGAGAGCTCCGCTCCGATGAAGGACGCCTGGGAGAAGACCCAGGAGAAGATGAAGGTCGCGTAAGCGGCTGACACGAAGCCCTCGGCTTGAGCTGGCGGCGCTGTCGATGAGACCGGCGCCACGGCTCGCACGCAGGACTTGAGAATGGGGCGCTCCCTGTGCGGGGGCGCCCTTTTTCTTTTGCGGTCCCTGAATGCGCTGCCGGCGCCTCCGGTATCGCCTTCCAGGCGAGCCGTCGGTCGATCATGACGACGCCCTGTGATAGGGCTCCGGAATGAGCGACATTGTCCTGACCACCTTCGACTGGGTGCCTCCGTTGCCGCGCGGGTTCGTGCGCGACCTTCGCATCCGGTGGGCGCTGGAGGAGGCTGGGCGGGAATACCGCGTCGCCAGCGTCCCGTTCCGGGATCGGGCCGACGCGCATTTTGCGCACCAGCCCTTCGGTCAGGTGCCCTGGCTCACCGATGGCGATGTTTCCATTTTCGAGAGCGGCGCGATCCTGCTGCATGTCGCCTCGCAATCGAAGACGCTGATGCCGGAGTCTCCGCAGGCGCGCAGCGAAATCGTCCAGTGGCTTTTCGCGGCACTCAATTCCGTCGAGATGGCCGCGCTGCCCTTCGCGATCTTCAAGTTCTCCGACGACGAGGAGCAGACGCCCGGCCGAAAGGCGCTGGACGGCTTCCTGAGTGCGCGGCTCGGGCACATGGAAGCGGTGCTGGCGAATCGCGTGTGGTTGGGCAGCGGCTTCTCGGTCGCCGATATCGCCATGTCCGACGTGCTGCGCCTGGTCGACCGGTTCGACGGGCTGATCGACTATCCGGCCTGCCGGGCCTATGTCGCCCGCGCCACCGACCGGCCCGCCTTCGCCAGGGCCTACGCCGATCAGATGGCGCATTTCGCGGCGGCGGACTGACGGGCCGGGCAGACCGGCGCGTCGGGGTCCCCCTTTTCTTTTGTGAATTTCGAGCGCATATGGGGCGCGGACGCCCCAGAGACGTCTTGCCATTGCCGAGCATTGAAACTACGGTGCCGGCCGGTTTTCGCCGCCTTAGCTCAGTTGGTTAGAGCGCTGGATTGTGGATCCAGAGGTCCCCCGTTCAAACCGGGGAGGCGGTACCACCCTTTTCCGACATTCGCGCCATCCTCCCGCAGCCGCGGCTGGTCCGGCGGGCGTCTCGCCGCTCGCATCCGGCCGGGCTCTCACCCGGCTTCGCCGCGCTGCGCCGCGAACCGGCTGGTGCGGCGGACCACCTCGCTGATGGCGTTGCGGGCGAAGGCAGCCGGCGTGAACGCCACCTTGGAGAGCGGATCGATCACCAGGGTGCGCTGGCGCCCGATCGCGGCGAGGGTCGCATCGACCACGCGCTCCGGCTCGATCGCGCCGGGCAGATGGGCGCGCTCGTATCCGGCATTGGTCCCGAACTCCGTCTTCGTCGGGCCCGGGCAGACCGTCAGCACGTCGATCGGGTCATCCGCGAGCTCCGCCGCCAGCGCTTCGCCGAACGACAGCACGAACGCCTTGCTGGCCGCATAGGTCGCGAATCCGGGCACCGGTACGAAGGCGATGCTGGACGCCAGGTTGACGATCGCGGCCTTCGAGCCCCCGAAATCCGCCTGCTCGACCAGGGTCGGGATCAGCGCGTGGGTGAGGGTCAGGAGCGCGGTGACGTTGACCGACACGACGGCCTCGTGGCGCTCCATCGGCACATCGGCGAACTCGCCGAACGCTCCGAGGCCGGCATTGTTGATCAGAAGGTCGATGCCCTTCGACTTGGCCGCCGCGATCACGGCGTCGCGGCCGTCCGCCGTCGCCAGATCGGCAACCACCGTCTCCACCGTCCGGCCGGCATCGCGCAGCGCAGCCGCGGTCTCCTCGAGCGCCTCCGCGTCCCTTCCCGTCAGAAGCAGTTCCGTCGTCTCCGGAAGCCCTTCCGCATAGGCGCGGCCGAGACCGCGCGACGCCCCCGTGATCAGCGCGCGCTGGTAGGTGCTGTTGGGTCGACAGGCCATGGTCCGTCCTCCTTCGCTCGTCCGGCGCTGCGTGGTTCGCTGAACCAGCGCAGACCGGCGGTGTTCGTTCCCTTCCCGTCTACGAAACCGCCGGCCGGCGGGATCACGCCAGGGAGACGGCCCCGCCGCCATGCCGCTCCAGCCGCCCGGCGAGATCGAGCTCCAGCAGGACAAGCTGGACCGCGGCCGGCGCCACCCCCGTCTCGCGGATGATCTCGTCCACGGAGGTGGGAGTCGGTCCGAGTGCCTCGATGATCCGGGCGCGGGCGGTGTCGTCGGGTTCCTCCGGGCGGGTGGCCATCGGCGTGTCGGCATCCTCCAGCTGCGGCGGGGGCGCCGGCGGTCGACCCAGGAGCGGCGCGATGCCCTCGATCACGTCGTCGGCCCCGACCGTCAGCGTCGCGCCCTCGCGGATCAGATGGTTGCATCCTTCCGCCCGCGGGTCGAGGGGCGAGCCCGGAACGGCGAACACGTCGCGCCCCTGCTCGGCCGCGAACCGTGCGGTGTGCAGCGAGCCGGATCGCTTGGCCGCCTCGACGACGACGACCGCCAGGCTGATCCCGGAGATCAGGCGGTTGCGGCGTGGAAAGTCCCGGGCCCGGGGCGACCAGCCCAGCGGCATCTCGGTGACCGCCGCGCCGCCGGAGGCCACGATCGCCTGCAGCAGCGGTTCGTTCTCGGGCGGATAGATATGGTCGAGGCCGCCGGCCAGAACGGCGATGGTGCCGGTTTCGGTGGCTGCCTCGTGGGCGGCCGCGTCGATCCCGCGCGCCAGTCCGGAGACCACCACCAGGCCGGCCTCGCCGAGGCCTTCGGCGATCTTCCGGGCCATCTTGCGGCCGGCGAGCGAGGCGTTGCGCGCGCCGACGATGGCAACGGCGGGCCGGGCCGCGATCTCCTCCGGGCCGAACACCGACAGGAGCGGGGGCGGCGCGTCGATGGTGCGCAGATGGGCCGGGTAGCCGGGCTCGCCGATCGCCACCAGCCGGCCGCCGAGCCTTGAAAGCGCGGCGATTTCGGCCTCCGCGTCCTCGCGCGCGGCAATCCGCAGGCCGCGGATGGCGCCGCCGCGCCGCGACAGCTCCGGAAGCGCCTCCAGGGCGGCGGCGGCGGTGCCGTAATGGTTGAGCAGATCCCGGAAGGTGGCCGGGCCGACCCGGTCGGAGCGGATGAGACGGAGCCAGGCGAGCCGCTGCTGATCGTTGAGACGAATGCCGCGGCCCGCCTCGGTCATGAGGCCGCGCCGATCTTGCTCTCGGTGCCGCTGGCGAGCCGGGCGATGTTGCGCCAGTGCTTGGCCCAGGAGAGCGCCGTCAGCACCAGGAAGAGTTCCGCCCACTGCAGCCGCGCGAAAAAGAACAGGAAGATGACGGCCGCGACCGTCGCCGTCAGCGCGGCCAGCGAGGAGTAGCGGGTGAGGAAGGCGACGGCGAGCCACACGACCGCGAAGACGAGCGCCCCCGGCCAGGCCACCGCGATCAGGATGCCCAGATAGGTCGCGACCCCCTTGCCGCCCCGGAACTTGAGCCAGACCGGGAAGAGATGACCGAGGAACGCGCCCAGGGCAGCGAACACCACCATATCCGGACCCCAGTGCGCCGCGATCAGGACGGCGACCGCGCCCTTGCCGGCGTCGCCCAGCAGGGTCAGGGCGGCGATCCCCTTGCGCCCGGTGCGCAGCACGTTGGTGGCGCCGATGTTGCCGGACCCGATCTTGCGCAGGTCTCCCGCGCCGGTCAGGCGTGTCAGAAGCAGTCCGAACGGGATCGAGCCAAGCAGGTAGCCGCCGAGCAAAGCGCCGAGAAAATAGGGCAGGGCATAGGACCAGCTGATCGGATCGGGCATGGGGCTCCTTTGTCGCGGATCCGTGTGATGTCATGGAGATCCCGGGTCGGGATCAGACTTTAGAGCCTTTTCCGGTCAGGTGGAACACACCTGATCGACAAGAAATGGCTACAGATTCAATAGCTTGAGCACTTCCTTTTCGCTCTGACGGGTTCAGCCTGAACGCCAGGTGCTCAAGCGCCTTTTCCGATCCCGTGGAATCACCGCGCCGAGGCGAGACGGGGCGCAGGTTTGCGCCGCGCCGGGCGGCCTGTCCACGCCAATCTGCGGCCTGGCGCTTTGCATCATGCGAAGATTTCGTGACGCCGCTAAACTTAACGTGGGATTCGGTTTTGTCATGATAGGCCAGTAAGCCTCATCGCATGAAGGAGCCGGCGGTCATGTCGACGTCCGAATACAGCGGCGAAGCCGAAGCGGACTGGCTCGGTCCGTTCGAAACACATCGCGTGACCAATCAGGTGCCGCCTTCGGACGGTCGAAACCTCTTCGACGGCGATCCGGTCCTGGTCGCCCTGCTGGAAGAGGTGCTGGAGCCGGAGACGGAGGACGAACTCTATCGGGCCGGCGCCTACTGGGGGTCGGGGGACGCCCGGGACGTGGCGCGGCTGGCCAACACCGATCTGCCGGTGCTGCGCACCCACGACCGCTTCGGCCGGCGGCTCGACATGGTCGAGTATCATCCGGCTTATCATGCGCTGATGAACCGCTCGGTCGCCGCTGGTCTGCATGCCTCCATCTGGGACGGCCCGTCGGACGCGGATCGGCAGCAGCACCGGCTGCGCGCCGCGCGTCTCTATCTCACCGCCCAGACGGAGCCGGGCCACACCGGCCCCCTGTCCAATACCAACGCCGCGCTTGCGGCCCTTGCCACGACCCCCGCCCTTTTCGAGGAGTGGCTGCCGGCGGTCGTCTCCCGCCGCTACGACCACCGGTTCCAGCCCATCGAGCAGAAGGTCGGCGCGACGCTCGGCACCGGCTTCGCCGAAAAGCAGGCGGGAACCGACATCCGGGCCTGCCGCACCGTCGCGGAATGGAGCGACATGGACGGCGCCCACCGGCTGATCGGCCACAAATGGTTCCTTTCAGCGCCGATGTCCGATGCGTTTCTGGTCCTGGCCCAGGCCGAGCAGGGGCTGAGCTGTTTCCTGATGCCGCGCTTCTGTCCGGACGGAAGCCTCAACACGATCCAGTTCCACCGGCTCAAGAACAAGCTCGGCAACTCGTCCAACGCGACGGCGGAGGCGGAGTTCTACGGCGCGACCGGATTCCTCGTCGGCGAGGAAGGGCGCGGCATCCGCACCGTGCTGGAGATGGTGACGCTCACCCGGCTGGATGGGGCCGTGACGTCGGCGGGCCTGATGCGGGCGGCGCTCGTCGAGGCGGTCCATCATGCGCGCCACCGGACGGTGGGTGAGGAGACCCTGATCGAGGCCCCGCTCATGCAGCGCGTGCTGGCGGACATGGCGCTCGATTCCGCAGCCGCCACCGCCCTTGCGCTGCGGCTTGCCGAAGCCTTCGACAAGGCGGCCGACGACGAAGAGGAGCAGGTCTTCGCCCGCCTTGTCGCGCCGGCCGCCAAATACTGGATCTGCAAGTCGGCGCCGGGTCTGATCGCCGAGGCCATGGAGTGCGTCGGCGGCAACGCCTATGTCGAGGAGCATGTGCTGCCGCGGCTCTATCGCGAAGCGCCGGCCGCCATGCTCGCCGAGGGGCCCGGCAACGTGCTCGCCCGCGATCTCAGGCGGCTCGGGGTGCGGATGCCGGATGTGGTCGGAACGCTGCTGGAAAGCTTCCGCGCCGAACTCGGCGATCTCGTCGAGGAGGACGTGGTCGCGCTCCGCTCCGCGCTGACCGACGAGGACACCGACGAAGGGCTGGTGCGCCCGCTGATCGAACGCCTGGCCCTTCTGGCGGCTGCCTCCGCGCTGCGCCGCAACGCGCCGCGCGTGGTGGCCGACGCCTTCGTGTCGGCGCGGCTGAACGCGTCCTGGCGGGCGTCTTACGGCATGCTCGACGGGCGCTACAACGCCACCGCCCTGATCGATTTCATCGTGCCCGACGCCTGAGGCTGGAAGACGGATTTTCCGAAGTCACCAGCCGCGCCAGACTTGCCGTCAGAGCGGGCGGAGCCCTGCGAGCCGGTCGAGCAGCCCCTGAAGGATGTAGGCGGCCGCCACCTTGTCGACGAGTTCCGCGCGCCGTGCCCGGGAGGCGTCGGCTTCGATCAGCGTCCGGGTCACGGCGGCCGTCGACAGGCGCTCGTCCCAGGCCAGCATCGGCAGGTCGGTCAGCTCGGACAGGTTCCGGGCGAAGGCCCGCGTGGCCTGGACTCTGGGGCCGGCACTGCCGTCCATGTTGAAGGGCATGCCCAGCACGATGCCGCCGATCGACCGCTCGCGCGCGAGCCGCAGCAGCTCGGCGGAATCGGTCTTGAAGGCCTTGCGCCGGAGCGTCACCAGAGGGCTGGCGATCCGGCGTCCTCCGTCCGAAACGGCGATGCCGATCGTCTTGGTGCCGAGGTCGAGGCCGAACAGGGCGCTGCCGGTCGGGGACCTCTCCACGAAATCTTCGATCGACAGCAGCGGATCCGGGCGGGCGGTCATTGCGTTGGTCTCCGGTTCCGGGGCGTTCGGTGGGTCTGCCGCGCCCGGGCCCTTGCGCAGAGGTCTCTGTCGCGTCACGACAAGGACCGATGTTGTAGCTTCGGGCGGTCGTCCTCGCCACCCGCACGGCATGCGGCGGCCGGAACAGAGATCACAACGGGAGCACCTTTCATGCAGATCACCTGGCTCGGACACTCCGCGTTTCGCGTCGAACTCGGCGAAGCGGTCATTCTGATCGATCCGTTCCTCACCGGAAACTCGGTGTTCACGGGCACCGTGGAGGCAGCCCAGGAACGCTGCACCCACATCGTTCTCACCCACGGCCACGACGACCACCTCGGCGACACCGTCGACATCGCCAAGGCGACCGGCGCCCAGGTGGTTGCCAATTTCGAGATCTGCATGTGGCTGTCGGAAGTCCACGGCATCGAAAACATCAATCCCGGCAACACCGGCGGAACCGTCGACTGCGGCGCCTTCAACGTCACCTTCGTGCGCGCCGACCATTCCTCCGGCGTGCGCCGGGACGGGGCCTCGGTCTATTTCGGCAATCCCCTCGGCGTGATCCTGACGGCGGAAGGTCAGCCGACGCTCTATCACATGGGCGACACCGACATCTTCTCCGACATGGCGCTCATCAACGAGCTCTACCAGCCGGATATCGGCATCGTGCCGATCGGCGACCGGTTCACCATGGGCGCGCGCACGGCGGCGCTGGCCTGCACCCGCTATTTCGGGTTCAAGACCGTGATTCCGTGCCATTACAAGACCTTCCCGATCATCGATCAGAGCGCCGACGGCTTCCTGCGCGAGATGGGCCAGAACAGCGGCCGGGTGAAGGTCCCGGAGCCGATGGTACCGTTCGAGGCGTAAGAGCAATCCCAGGAAAAGTGGGCACCGGTTTTCCGTCCGGGATTGCGGGAGGGAAGAGCAATCCCAGGAAAAGTGGGCACCGGTTTTCCGTCCGGGATTGCGGGAGGGAAGAGCAATCCCAGGAAAAGTGGGCACCGGTTTTCCGTCTGGGATTGCGAAGGAACAAACAATCCCAGGGAAAGTCGGAACCGGGTTTCCGCCCGGGGGAATGCCTCAGCGGCGGGGGAGGTCGAAGGCCTCCTCCGGCCGGGGCCACCGGGCGCCGGGATGGTCGGAGGTGACCTCCAGCAGCGTTTCCAGAAATGACCAGGTTTCGGCGTCCTGGACCAGGTGGTGGGTCAGGATGCCTATCGGGACGGGCGCGTCCGTACGCCGGCCGGCTTCCGTCTCCAGCGCGGCTGCCGCCGCCTCCCATCCGATGAACCCGCCACCGGACCGCCAGGCAACCGGATCGACATGGGTGTCGAGCCGGTGCGCCTCGGTCGACAGGCTCTTGAAGCAGGACAGCCCGGCGAGCCCGACCTCTTCGCGATGGTCGGCCACGTCCGGATGGATCCGGTTCCACGGCGGCACCAGGACCGGCAGGAAGCGTTCGCCGAATAGCCGCTGCAGGCGCTGATGGCCCCGGCTCAGCTCTCCCAGGATGGTGTCGATCGGCCGGTCGAGGCCGAGTTCGGCCGACTTCGCATCCGCTGCCGCATGGTTGGCGTGGGCCCAGCCGTGCTGGAGCACGGTGGCGTCGGTGGCGGCGAGGCGATCGGTGAGCGCCCGGTCCGCCCGGGCCGGGATCACGGCGAGGCAAAGGGGTGCGCCGGACGCCTCGGCGAGCGCCAGGAGCCGATCGAGGGCGAGCGTCGGCTTAACGGCGTCGTCGTCGCGCCACCAGAACGACAGCGGAGCGGATCGGTCCGCGGCCGCGTCGAGCAGGGCGGTCAGTCGGTCGGCGAAGCCCTCTCGGGGACCGGTCATGTCGGACGGCCTTTCTTGTGCCGAACCGCGTCGGCGAGGATCTCGGCGCTCCGGCGGGCGCCATCGATACCGATTGTTGTGTCGCGCGTGGGGCGGGCGAGGGCGCTGTCCACGGCTGCGGCCAGGCTCTCCGGCGTGACGTCCGTCTCCGGCAGAACCTCCGCCACGCCGCGCGCGGCCAGTATGTCGGCGCGCTGGGTCTGTTCGGTCTCGTTGCCGTCGGCGAACGGGACCAGCACGGCCGGGCAGCCCGCGGCCAGCACGTCGAGCACGGTGTTGTAGCCGGCCTGGCTGACCGATGCAGCCGCCCGCTTCAGAAGGCCGGGGTAGTCGTTCCGGTTGGGCTCCACGATCGTGCCGGCGCAGGCGGCCGCCTGCAGCTCGGTGAGCTTGTTGGCCCCGTGGCCGGCACTGGCCAAGACGCGCCATCGCCCCTGCGCGCGCGCGGATAAAGCGCGGGCACGCACCGCCGCGTCAAGCAGGCGCGCACCGACCGCGCCGCCGCCGCAGGCGACGATCACCTCGCCGTCACCGTCCCCCTGCGGAGGAGACCGGTCGGAGGGGGTGTAGACGTAGCCGGTGTAACGGATCAGGTCGGAAATCTCCGCCGCAAAGGGAAAGGAGTCGTCCAGCCGCACCAGGTCGGGATCGGCGTGGACCAGCACCAGATCGTAGTTGCGGCGGGCGAGGTCCGCCATCCGCCGCTCCTTCTCGATGTCCGTCTTGCGCACGAGAATATCGCGCAAGGACACCGCCGCGATCGCGCGCGCATTGCGTTCGTGCACCCGGTCGATGGCGGGCAGGAGTTCGCGGGCGAACGGACGCCGGCCGAACGGGAAGGTTTCCGTCAGGAGTACGTCCGGAGTGTGCTGCGAGACGAGGTCGAGAAGCCGGTCGAGCCGCTCCGACCAGACCGCATCGTCGGCGGCCGCCCCGTCGGGCGTCACCAGATCCCGGAAGCTGGCATCGGCGGCCCGGACCGGCGGCAGCTCGGCGACGGTCAGGCCGCCGGTGTCGAGGGTCGCGGGCAGCGTGTTGCCGGTGACCAGAAGGACATCGGCGCCCCGGTCCGCCAGCGCCCGGGCGATCGCCACCGCCCGGACCGCGTGGCCCGACCCGAGCAGATGCTGGACGTGGATCAGCGCCCTCATCCGGTCCCCTTCGCCGCCCGTCGTGCCCGGGCCGCCTTCAGGACCGCCCCGAGGTCCGCCCGGGCCCGGGCAATGTCGTGACGGGTGATGGCATGGGTGCGGGCCGCATCGGCGAAGCGGGCGCGCCGGTCCGGATCGGCCATCAGGCTCGTGATCGCCCGGGCGAAGGCGGTGGCGTCGGTCGAATCGGTCAGCAGGCCGGTTTCGCCGTCCCGGACGATCTCCGGAACCCCGCGGCTTCGCCCGCCCACCACCGGCAGTCCGGCGGCCTGAGCCTCCAGGAAAACCAGGCCGAACGGCTCGTTCACGGCGGGCCAGACGAAGATGTCGGCGTCGCAGTAGGCGGCGATGAGCTCCGGACGGTCAAGCCGGCCGAGGAAGGTGGTCCGCTCGGCATCGAACAGCGGCCTGAGGTCGTCGGCGGCCTCGCCGTCGCCGGCGATGAAAAGGTGCCAGTTCCCGCCATCGAGCTGCCGGACGGCGTCGGCCAGGACCCGGTAGCATGCCTCCTTGTTGCCGTGCCGCATCATGCCGACCGCGAGCAGCCGCACCGGGGCGTCCGGAGGCCTTGGGCCACGCTCGATCGCCGCGAACGGGGTGGTGTCGATGAAGGGCGCCAGCGTGGTGAGCCGGTCGGCGGGCACGATTTCGGCCAGTCCCGCGCGGTCGGTCTCGTGCATGGCGCAGACCGCGTCGGCTTCGGCCAGCGCGCGGTCGGCGGCCCGGAACCCCTCGGCCCAGGGGCCTTCGGCACGCTTCTTTGCCCGGCTCGCCTCGATCACGACGTAGGCGAGCCCGAGGGCGTCGGCGACCCGGGGACCGAGATGGTCCGGCGCCTTGTGATAGAGATGGTAGGTGACCCAGGCGTCGGGCCGATCCTCCGACGAGTGCCAGGCGTCGATCAGCCGGTCCGCTTCCGCAGCCGAGGCCCGCTCCAGCTCGGCGAACCGGTCCGGGTCCGGCGATCCCTGCCAGGTGGAGAGGCGGGAGGCGAGGACCGGCGCTTCGCCGAGGTCCTCCAGCAGGCGCAGGACGAGGCGTCCGATCTCCCGGTCGCCCGACGCGACGGGATGATCCGGCGGCTTCATCGGACAGTAGAGGGCGGTCGTCATCGAACCCGGGCCGTCGGGCCAGCGGCTCCCGGCTTCGGGGTCATGCCGCCTTCCGATCGCGGCCGCCGAGCCGGGCGGCCAGATGATCGAAGCCGGGCTCGCTGGAGAAGCGCTTCCGGACATCGGCGGCGGCGGCCGTGCCCAGACGCTTGCGCAGCTGAGGATCGGAGATCAGGCGATCAAGGGCGGTATTGAGGGCGGCCTCGTCCTCCGGCGGCACCAGCAGGCCGGTCTCGCCGTCGCGCACCAGTTCCGGGATCGCGGAGACGTCGGTCGCCAGGAGCGCGAGCCCGGTGGAGGCGGCCTCCATCAGCACGTTCGGGAGGCCGTCCCGATCGCCGGACTTCGCGATCCGGCTGTTCAGCACGAACAGATCGGCGGCCTTGTAGGCAGCGATCACGTCGTCGCGGGACTTGGCGCCGAGGAAGGCGACCCGCGCGCCGATTCCGAGCCGGTCGGCGAGGGCCTGGAGCTTCCCGGTGAGCGGTCCGGCGCCGATGTGCTCGAAGCGCCAGTTCATGTCGCGCGGCAGTTTCGCAAGCGCCCGGATCAGCTGGTCCAGGCCCTTCTTCTCCACGGCCCGGCAGACCGAGAGGATGCGGACGGGCTCCCCGGTGCGCCCATCCCTCGGCGTGCGCGACGGCACGGCGGGGAACCGGTCGAGCTGCAGGCCGTGATAGACGAGCTCGACGCTGTCGGGCCGGCTGGACAGACGCTTGAGATAGTCGGTGTTGACGGCCGTGCAGGTGACGCCCCAGTCGGCCTCCGCCAGCTTTTCGCGCAGCTCCCATTCCGGGGTGGTCCAGATGTCCTTGGCGTGGGCGGAGAAGGACCAGTCCATCCCGGTCATCAGCGCCGTGTAGCGCACCACGGAGGCCGGAGTGTGCAGGTAGTGGACGTGGAGGTGGGTGACGTCGGCCGGCAGTTCGTTGGCGAGCACGCAGGCCTGTCCGAAGCGGCGATAGCGGCTGTTGGACCGGTCGCGGGCCAGGTCCGCCTCGAAGGCGCGGCGGGCGTCGGAATAGCCCTCAAGCGTCTCCGCATGCCGCCGGCCGGCCCGGACCCGGGCCGGATTGTCCTTCAGATATTCCGGCAGGTAGAGGATGTCGGCGGCGATCTGGTCGTGCAGGTCGTGGCGAGCCGGATCCGTCGGATGGCGCAGCGACACGATGAGGGCTTCGATGCCGCGCTGCTCCAGCCCGAGAATCTCCTGGGCGATGAAGGTCTCCGACAGCCGCGGATACCCTTTGACGACGATGGCAACCCGTCCCATGACGCTCCTACTGGCCGGCCGCCGCGCGGGCCGGAAGCGCTTCGCTTTCCGCGAAAAACTCCGAGACGCGGTTACCGATGACGTCGAGCCCGCCGAGGAGGCCGTCCAGCCTGGCTACCGACGGCCGGTTCTGGAGCGGCAGGCGGGCGAGCTGTTCGACCATCGGCTCGACCTTGGGATAGTGCTCGATCGGCAGGACGCTGACCAGTCCGGCCGCCTCCGCCTTGCTCGCCCGGATCGCCTGCTCGCGGCGCGGCTCGATGCGCGGCACCAGAAGCGTCGGCTTGTCGAAGGAGAGGATCTCGCAGAAGGTGTTGTAGCCGCCCATGCCGACGATCGCGATCGCGTCGTCCATCAGGTTCTCGATGGTGGGCGTGAAGCGGATGACGTGGACGTCGCGCAGGTGCTGCGAGCGCTCCACGAAGTCTTCCTGATGATCGGTGCCCATGAACGGGCCGAGCACGATGATCGCGGGAAAGAGCGGGCGGGAATGGGCTTCATAGGCCCGCAGCACCCAGTCCACCAGTTCGACGCCGTCGCCGCCGCCGCCCGGCGTGACCAGGATGTAGGGCTCTTCGCCGAACGGGGAGCGCGGCGTCTGGGCGGTGAGCGCGGGCGCCTCGCGGCGGAGATAGCCGGTGAACAGCGCCTTGTCGTGAACCCGGTCGCTCACCCCGATCCCCGCCAGCGGGTCGTGGATCTCCTGACGTCCGTAGACCCAGACGTCGTCATAGAGATGGTCGAGCGCCTCCTGGGCGCCCTTGCGCTCCCATTCTTCCTTGAGGACGTCCGGGTCGTCCATCACGTCACGCAGGCCGAGGACCAGCCGCGTTCCGCGCTTGCCGAGCCGCTCCAGGGTCGAGCGGACCTCGCCGCGCAGGCCGAGCGGTTCCTTGTCGACGATGAAGACCTGGGGATCGAACACGTCGGCCGTGTGCTCGATGATGGACGCGCGCAGCTCCAGCATCTCCTCGATGCCCAGCGGCAGCGAATGGGCGCTGTATTCGCCGTTTCGGAGCTTGATGACGCCGGGCACGCGGACGAAGTCGACGCGGCTGCGAAAATCGAACGACCCGATGATCGGCGATCCAGACAGGATGATCACGGACAGATCGTCGAACGTGCCCACGAGCGAATGCGCGATCGTCCGGCAGCGGCGCAGATGCCCCAGCCCGAAGGAATCGTGGCTGTAGATCAAAATCTTCGGTTGCTGGGTGCGCATCCAGTGCTGCCTGGTTCGATACAGGAGGGGTCTGCGCCGACGCGGCTCAATTGCGGTTGCGGCTCGAAAAGCGGTCGGGTTTGATAAGGGGCGTGTCGCCGAAATCGAAGGTCTTCCGCGCTGAACCCTAATCCGGAATGGAATGCTGCGTCCAGCGGCACGGAGCGCTTGAGCGCCCGGCAAAGGCGGGATATGCGCTGGCGGGGCTTTCGCGATATGGGTTGCGGGTGCGCGTCGGGCCGCGCACACTTTCCACGCCGGGCGCATGCCGGCGGCCAGGGGCTGATGAATGCAGAAGAGCCTGTTCGGTTTCATTTGGGCGTACAGCAAGCGTCAGCAGCTGACGATCCTGGCGATCACGGTCGTCTCGTTCCCGATCCTGTACATGACGCTGGAGTTGCCCAAGTGGATCGTCAACGACGCGATCGACGGCTCCGATTTTCCCCGCACCATCGCCGGCTACCAGCTCGACCAGATCCCCTATCTGATGGCGCTGTGCGGGATCTTCCTCGGGCTGGTCGTTCTCAACAACGTCGTCAAGTTCGTCCTCAACGTCTACAAGGGCATCGTCGGCGAGCGGATGCTGCGCCGGCTGCGCTACAAGCTCTACAACCAGATCCTGCGCTTCCGGCTGCCCCAGTTCCGCGGGGTGAGCGCCGGCGAGCTGATCTCCATGATGATCGCGGAGGTGGAGGATCTCGGCGTCTTCATCGGTGACGCCATCGCCACGCCCGCCTTCCAGGGCGGCACGCTGATCGTCTACATCGTCTTCATCTTCGCCCAGGACCCGCTCCTCGGTGCGGCCGCGGTGCTGCTTTACCCGGTCCAGGGCTACATCATCCCGAAGCTGCAGCAGAAGGTCGTCATTCTGGTGCGCGAACGGGTGAAGAACGTTCGCAAGATCTCCGACAAGGTCGGCGAGAGCGTCGCCGGCGTCACCGAGATCCACGCCAACGACACCGCCCAGTGGCACCTTGCCGACATCACCGACAAGTTGCTGACGAACTATCGCATCCGCTTGGAGATCTACAAGCGGAAGTACATGATCAAGTTCATCAACAACTTCATGAATCAGCTCCCGCCGTTTTTCTTCTACTCGGTCGGCGGATATCTGGTTATCATCGGCGATCTGTCGTTCGGCGCGCTGGTCGCGGTGCTTGCGGCTTACAAGGATCTCGCCGGGCCCTGGAAGGAACTGATCACCTACTACCAGAACCTGTCGAACATGAACGTGAAGTACGAGACGGTGGTGGAGAACTTCGATCCGCCGAACATGTACCCGGCGGGACGGCTGGAGGCGGACGGCGAGCCGGACGTGAAGCTGGACGGCGCCATCGCGTTCTCCAACGTGTCCGCGGTGTTCGGCAGCGGTCAGGAGGTGGCCGATTTCGATGCCACCATCGAGGGCCAGGTCGCCGTGTTCGGGACCGGGTCGAGCGGACGGACGGAAGTGCTCCTGCTGGCGGCCGGGCTGATGGACCCGCAGAGCGGCCGCGTCGAGATCGGCGGCCGGGACCTCTCGGATCTGCCGGAATCCGTGCTCGGACGCGAGATCGGCTATGTCGGCGCCGCGCCCTACATGTTCAACGACACCATCCGCGGCAACGTCATCTATTCGCTGCGTCACCGGCCGATCGGCGATGCCGAGGTCGACGACGACGAGCACAAGTTCCGCATCTCAGAAGCCGGCTTGACCGGCAACAGCAAGTACGACTTCGACGCGCCGTGGGTGGACCTGACCGAAGCCGGGGTGGAGGACGTCGGCGATCTGGATCAGCACGTGCTGGATCTGTTCGAGCGCACCGGTCTCGGCAACGATCTGGTCCGGATGGGGCTGCAGTCGAATGTCGACCCGAACGAGGTCCCGGATCTGGCCGATCGGGTCCTGGAAGCCCGCAAGGCGGTGCGCGAGCGCATCCGCTCCGACGAGAAGCTGCAGGATCTGGTCGAGCTGTGGCGGATCGATGCGTTCAATCCCAGCGGGACGCTGGCGGAGAACGTGATGTTCGCCCTGCCGACCGATCCGGCGGAACCGATCGAGGCGGCGGCGCACGACCCCGACGTCATCGCCGCCCTGACGGAGGCCGACGTCCACGACGATCTCGTCGAGATCGGCGCCAAGGTCGCCGAGACGATGATCGAGCTGTTTTCGGAGATGGCGGTCGACGACAGCCTGATGGGGGATTTCAGCCTCCTGTCGAGCGACCAGCTGCCCGCGTTCGAGCCCTATGTGCGGGCGTTCCACAACGGCGGGGTGTCGGCGCTGTCGGCCGACCAGAGCGCCGAACTCGTCGGGCTGGCGTTCCGCCTGATACCGGCCCGCCACCGACTGACCGAGATCGGCGAGGATCAGGCCGCGCGGTTCGTGAAGGGCCGGCAAACGGTGTGCGAACGGCTGGCCAAGCTCGACGGCCGCTACACGATCTTCGACGAGGAGCGCTACATCGATCCGCTGACGGTCGAGGAGAACATCCTGTTCGGCAAGCCGCGGGTCGACCGCCGCGGGGCGCGCGAGCGGATCGAGGGCTTCATCCGCGACACGCTGACGGAGCTGCAGGCGCGCGACCCGATCGCCCGGGCCGGCCTCAACTATCAGGTCGGCGTCGGCGGCTCGCGGCTCTCTCCGGTCCAGCGCCGGCGGGTCGGTCTCGTCCGCGCCCTCATCAAGCGTCCGAAGATCCTCATGCTCGACGGCACGATCGACGAGGAACCTCGGCTCGCCGACGAAGTTCGCAGTGTGGTGGGCGAAGGGATGCTTCTTGTCGGGACGGGATCGCAGCAGGTGGCGCGCCGGTTCGACCGGGTCCTCGTCCTCAAAGACGGACGCTTGGTGGCGGACGGGGAGTACGCTAGCGTGCGAAGCTCGATGTCGGACGATGACGATGACGACGACGATGGCGACACCGAGCCCGATGCCGGAAACGAAGCCGCTGCCGAAGCCGAGGAAGCCAAGGAGGAGACGTCGTGAGCCTGGACAACGAGGTTGAGGCTCTGAAGAAGGTGCCCCTGTTTCGCGGCGTCGACGACGCGAAGCTGCGGCTCCTGGCCTTCATCAGCGAACGTGTCAGCTTCCGGCCCGGCGAGACGCTGTGCGAGCAGGGCGAGCGGGGCGACGTCGCCTACATCATCCTGGGCGGCGAGGCGGACATCCAGATCGGCACCAACGGCGGCCGGGAGACGGTGGCGACCGTCAAGCAGAACGACGTGGTCGGCGAGATCGCCATCCTGATCGACGTGCCGCGCACCGCCAGCGTGGTCGCCACCAGCGAGGTGCTCGCGCTCGCCGTCGCCAAGGACAATTTCTTGAAGCTGCTCAAGAATTTCCCAGATATGGCTATTGAGGTGATGCGCGTGCTGGCGCATCGGCTGGAACGGACCACTCGCGAGGTCGGCCGGCTGCGGGCCGGGTCGACTGGATCGGCGGAATGACGACGGCAGACCCGAACACGGCGCTTCGTGTGAAAATCTGGGGTGCACGCGGGACGATCCCGACGCCGGGCGCCCACACCCTGCGCTATGGCGGCGAGACGACGTGCCTGGAGGTCCAGGCGGGGCCGCATCTGGTGCTGATCGATTGCGGGTCCGGCGCGCGCCAGCTCGGCATCGACATGACCAAGCGGCCGGTGGCGCCGAGCGATCTGTTGTTCACCCACACCCATCTGGACCATATCTGCGGCCTGCCGTTCTTCTGCCCGGCCTACAGCGCGGAATTCGACGTGCGGGTGTGGGGCGGGCACGTGCCCCGGGACGGGTCGCTCGAGGAGATGCTGGGCCGGCTGATGTCGCCGCCGCTTTTCCCGGTTCCGACCTCGGCGCTCAGGGGCTGCCAGTTCCGCCGCTTCTTCGCCGGCGAGTCCGTGGGCCTGCGCGCCGGGCTGACGGTGAAGACCATCGCGCTCAACCATCCCGGCGGGGCGACCGGCTACCGGATCGAGTGGGGCGGCGGGGTGCTCGCCGTCATCACCGACCACGAGCACGGCGATCCGGCCATCGACGCGGCGGTCGCCAAGTTCGTCGAGGGCGCCGACATCATGATCTACGATTCCACCTACACCGACGAGGAATACGAGAACTATGTCGGGTGGGGGCATTCGACATGGCAGAAGGGCGTGGCGCTCGCCGACAAGGCCGGCGTCGCCCACCCGGTGATCTTCCACCACGATCCGCGCCGCACCGACGACGACCTCGACCGGATCCTGGAGAAGGCGCGCTCGCGCCATCCCGGCGCGCTGGTCGCCAGGCAGGGGATGGAACTGGTCGCCGGCAGCGTGCCCGCTACCGCGGCGTGATCGGCGCCGCTCACTTTTCCAGAATCAGCCGGTCGCCGGTGATCTCGAAGCGGTAGAGCCGGGACAGGAAACTCATGCCCAGAAGGCTGGACGAGACCTGGCCCGGCGGCGCGACCGCCGCGCCCACGTCGCTCTCCTCGATCGATCCGACCGTGACGCTGTCGAGCGAGGCAGGCGCGACCCGGGCGATGCCGTTGGCGGTGGATACCGGCAGCGAATAGGCCGAGCGCGGCGGATCGATGCCGGCCGCCCGGGCGTCTTCGGCGGTCAGCAGCACCATGGTCGCGCCGGTGTCGAGCAGGAACGTGACCGGCGCGCCGTTGACCGAGCCGTTGATGCGGAAATGGCCGTCGGCGCCGCGCGAGACGGTGACGCCGCCGCCGGTTTCGACCGCAAGGCCGGGGATCACCGCGGAGAGGGTGGTGCGGCCGATGCGCTCCAGATCGCTCCGGTAGGCGTAGGTGGCCACCAGGATCAGCGCCAGCGCGCCCCACAGGAGCACCGCGCGCGCCACCTCCTTCAGGCGCGGCCCCCCGGCGGCCACCGATACCAGAAGCACGGCGGCGAGCAGCACCAGCGCCACGGTCCGCGGCCAGGTCGTGTCGAGGCTTGCGGCCAGCTCGGCCGGGTCCGACGGCGCGCCCTGGATGAGCCAGAGGCCGACGGCCGCCGCGCAGGCGACGGCGATGACGAGGATGGCGAACCGGCGCACGGCCTGAATGTCCTCCGGGGTTCGGCCCGCGGCCCTGGGCCGGTGGCAGCGTTCGCTCAGGAATGCCGGATATAGGGTTTCGGAGCGGTCAGGTCAGGGTGACGACGATGGCGGCGAGCATGACGATCTCCGCCAGCTGCTGGGTCGCGCCGAGCACGTCGCCGGTATGTCCGCCGATCCGCCATTCCGCCGCCCGGCTCATCCCCCAGGCCACGGCGAGCGCGCCGATCGCGCCCGGGACCACGGCGACGGGAGCGAAGCCGGGAGTCATGACCAGGACGAGCACCAGCGCGGTCGCGGCGGCGAGCGCGGCCGCCGAGGGGTCGGGGCGTCCGACGAGCCGGGCGAGGCCGTCCGGCCGGGCCGGCGGGGTCTTGATCCAGGGCCACAGGAGGGCGGTGCGGCTGGCCACGGCGGCGGCAAGGAGCGCGAGCCCGGCGGAAAGGGCCCCGGCCTGCTCCGCGACGGCGGCCAGAAGGCTCGCCCGGACCAGGACGGTCAGCGCAAGACCGAGCGCGCCGAAGGCGCCGGTGCGGCTGTCGCGCATGATCTCCAGGCGCTGGGGCGCATCGCGGCCGCCGAAGAAGCCGTCGCACACATCGGCCAGACCGTCCTCGTGCAGCGCTCCGGTCGTGACCGCCAGCACGGCAAGCGCAATGCCGCTGGCGGCCAGCGGCGGCAGGCCGACGAGCAGCACCACGACCAGCGCGATCGCGGCAGGGAGCGCGATGGCGAGGCTTGCCACCGGCAGAGCCCGAACGGCGCCGACCATGCGCCGGCGGCCGGCCAGGGCGGAGACGGAGGCCGGCAGCGCCGGTGTCAGCCGCGAAAAGAAGCGCAGGCAGACGACGCTGTCGGCGAGATAGGCCGCAACGGGGCCGTCCGATCGACGATCGCTCATGCTGAGTGCGGGGGCTGGTTGATCATGCCCAGACGGTTGCACCGATCCGGGCGATCAGGCAACCGGCTTCGGCAAAGCTCACCAATTTTACGCGGCAGCGGTCAGGCTGTATGACGCTGGCACCTGCGCCCGGTCCGGGATTCGGCCGGGCGCCGCTCCACAGTCCATCAGTATCAGAGGCATCATGTCCGATCCGACCGCCCCGCGCCCCTTCGACGACATTCGCGCCCTGGTGACGAGCCGGCCCGCGCCGGATGCCGACGCGATTGCGGCCACCCGCGCCCGCGAGCAGGACCTGACAAAGCCCGCGGGCTCCCTCGGGCGCCTGGAAGAGATCGCCGCCTTCGTCGCCGGCTGGCAGGGCAAGGCGCCGCCGGAAGTGTCGTCGCCGACGGTCGCCGTGTTCGCCGCCAACCATGGCGTGGCGGACCAGGGCGTGTCGGCGTTTCCGGCCAGCGTGACCAAGCAGATGGTGGAGAATTTCCGCAAGGGCGGGGCGGCGATCAACCAGATCTGCCTGACCAACGATCTGGCGCTCAGGGTGTTCGAACTCGCGCTCGAACGGCCGACCGGCGACATCCTGCTGACCGATGCCTTCGACTCCGAACGCGAGTGCGCGGCGACCATCGCCTACGGCATGGAGGCGATCGCCGGCGAGGTCGATCTGCTCTGCCTGGGCGAGATGGGGATCGCCAACACCGCGATCGCGGCTGCCGTGCTCCATGCGCTTTACGGCGGCACGGCCGACGAATGGGTCGGCCGGGGCACCGGCGTGAGCGACGAGGGCCTCGCCCACAAGGCGGACGTGGTGGGCCGCGCGGTTGCCCGGCTGGACGGCGAACGCGATCCGCTGGTGGTGCTGCAGCGCGTCGGCGGGCGCGAGATCGCGGCGATGGTGGGCGCGATCCTGGCCGCCCGCCAGCAGCGCATTCCCGTCGTGGTGGACGGCTTCGTGACGACGGCGGCCGCCGCGGTGGTCCATGCCATCGAACCGGATGCCATCGCCCACTGCCTGTTCGGTCACGTGTCGGCGGAAAAGGCCCACCGGGCGGCGCTGGAGCGGCTGGGCGCGGACCCGCTGCTCGATCTCGGCATGCGTCTGGGCGAGGGGACGGGCGCGGCGCTGGCCGCCGGTCTCATCCGCGCCGCCATCCAGACCCATCGCGGCATGTCAACCTTCTCCGACGCCGGCGTGGCGGGGCCGGGCGGCGAGTAGGCCGCCCTCGCGGGCAGACCCGTCGTGTCGCCCTGGACTCCCGCTTTCGCGAGCGTGAGCGGAAATTGGGGCTGGCGCCAACAGTCCCTCGACCGCCCTTTCCGCATCACTCCAGCCAGCGTGCGACCGCGCGCCGGCCGTCAGGCCGCCGCGCAGCGGTGAGCGAAGCGAACTCGCGCGAGCGCGATTTTATCGGCGCAACGCCGGGCGAATACCGGAAGAGCACTTTTCCCGGCGTTGCTTGTCAGCGTGCGCGGAAACGGTCCGGCGCTGCGCGAAGAACGGCAACTTCGTCTTGCCACTCCATGAAAAACACGAGGTGTGAGGCGTGCGGGAGGCTGCGAATGCCGTCGCCGAGCTCGCTGCGAAGACGTCCGATGCGCGGGTTTCGAGCAATGGCTTCAAATGTGTCGAAAAGGCTGAACACATAGGCGCGAGCCTGATCTTCGCCCCATTTCGCATTCGAATAGACGTAGATATCCTGGATATCCTCGTCTGCTTCGATCGAGAGAAAATATCCAGACATCGAAGCATGTCCCGTTCTGACAGAGTCAGTTTGAACGAAAAGGACTTGCTCAAAAATTTAATCCGGAACGATTTTCAATCGCTCAGATAGGTCCAATCGAGCGGAGAAGCCCTACGCCTGCTTTTTCGCCTTGGCCTTTGACACCACGTCCTCCGGGGTGACCCGACTGATGCGACCGGCTCGTACCGACTGAGCCCCTGCCTGGACGTCACGGCGCAGGCTTTCGAGCTTCACATGGTGTTCCTCGTGCAGCCGCAGCGCATCGCGCACGACCTCGCTGGCGTTGTTGTAAGGGCCGTGCGCAATCTGCTCAGCCACATACTCCTCCAGCTTTTTTCCGAGCGAGAAGTTCATGGTGCCACCTCGTTGCACTCCGCATGAAGCGGGACGGATTTAAAAACTGATGGCAACTATTTACATTGTCTCAGGTGGCCAAAACAGGGCGAAACACCAAGTGCCGGGCGTGGGGTGCCCAGTGCCGGAATTGTTGGCCAATGCGTTGCATATCTGCTCGGCCGAGGCAGGGAAAACTTGTCTTGCCGGTCGCTCGAAAGGGTTGTTCTGAGGCGCAGAGTAGGCCGCCCTCGCGGAGCGCACTCGGCGTGAGCGAAAGAAAACAGGGGCTCAGGCCCGTCGTGTCGCCCTGGACTCCCGCTTTCGCGGGAGTGAGCGGAGATTGGGGCTGGCGCCAACACTCCCTCGACCGCCCTTTCCGCATCACTCCAGCCAGCGCGCGACCGCGCGCCGGCCGTCAGGCCGCCCCCGCGGAGCGGCGAACGAAGTGAGCTCGCGTGAGCGCAAAGGAAACAGGGGCTCAACCCCGTCGTGTCGCCCTGGACTTCCACTTTCGCGGGCGTGAGCGGAGTTCGGGGGGTCGACGACGCGAAGTCGCACGCGCCGCCTGTCCGGACGGCACCCAGCAGCCGACGACTGTCGGCCGGCCATACTTGGCCGCCCCCCTGGACTCCCGCTTTCGCGGGAGTGAGCGGAATCTGGGGGACCGGACAGAAAACCGGTGCCCACTTTTCTTGGGATTTGCTTTTTTCCACGCAAATCCCGGACGGAAAACCGGTTCCCACTTTTCCTGGGATTTGCGGGTCAGCGCCCCGGCGAACGGTTCCAGGCCCACAGCCGCGTCACGCCGGTCGGGGCGACGGGACGGGCCGGCTTGTCTTCCCGTGCGCGCCGGCAATAGAGCGCTCGCCCGAGGATGAGTTCGTTCAGCATGGGGTTCCTCCGGATTGTTGTCTCTTCTTACGCAAGCTGCGCACCCTGTACGTTCAACCTCAATAAATTATGACACTGAGGGTTGAAGGTCCGGCTTTTGTGATCCGCATGTCGGAAAAGGGTGATCTCCTGCGCGTCATCCGGCATTGTGGCGGGGTTCGAAGGCGGGAGGCGACCACCGATGAAGCTCTACGATGCGCCGCGCGCGGCGAACCCCCGGCGTGTGCGGATCTTCCTCGCCGAGAAGGACGTGGTGATCGACACCGAGCCGGTGGACATCATGTCGAAGCAGCATCTGGAGGAGCCGTTCGCCCGGCTCAATCCGCTGCGCCGGCTGCCGGTCCTGGTTCTGGACGACGGAACCGTGATCACGGAGTCGATCGCCATCTGCCGCTATTTCGAGGAGGTGCATCCCGATCCGCCGCTGTTCGGTCGGGATCCGAAGGAAAAGGCGCTGGTGGAGATGTGGCAGCGCCGGGTCGAGTTCGGGCTCCTGTTTCCCTCCCAGTTCGCCTTCCGGCACACCCATCCGGCGATGCGGGAGCTGGAGGTTCCTCAGATCCCGGAATGGGGCGAGGCCAACAAGCCGAAGATCATGTCGTTCCTGGGCTTTCTGGACCGGGAGATGTCGGCGGACGGCTACGTCGTCGGAGATGCCTTCTCGATTGCCGACATCACCGCGCTGGTCGCCATCGATTCCCTCAAGCTGTCCAAGATCCGCATTCCCGAGGATCTCACCCGTCTGAAGTCCTGGTACGACCGGGTCTCAAGCCGCCCGTGCGTCGTGCTGTAGCTTTCCGGATGATGATCGAGCTGAGATGAGCCGTTCCGACTGGACCGGACTGACCGGTCCTCCCGACAGCGCGCTGGGAGGCCTGACCGGCAAGATCCGTGCCTGCCGCATCTGCGTCGAGCGGCCGATCGGGGCGCCGCTGCCCCACGAACCCCGTCCGGTGATCCGCGCCACCGAAAGCGCCCGGATCGCCGTCTGCGGTCAGGCGCCGGGCACGCGGGTCCACGCCAGCGGTCAGCCCTTCACCGACCCGTCGGGAGACCGGCTGCGCGACTGGATGGGCGTCGACGTGGACACGTTCTACGATTTCGAGCGGGTCGCCGTGGTGCCCATGGGGTTCTGCTTCCCGGGCCAGGACGCCAAGGGCGGCGACCTTCCGCCGCGGCGCGAATGCGCCAGAACTTGGCACGACCGGGTCTTCGCGTCGCTACCGAACCTGGAGCTGATCCTGGCGGTGGGGCTCTACGCCCAGGCCTACCATCTGCCGGGCCTGAAGAAGCTGTCGCTCACCGAGCGGGTCGGGCGCTACCGGGAGATCATCGGGCAGACGGCGCCGGTGGTGGTGCCGCTGCCGCATCCCTCCTGGCGCAACAACGCCTGGATCCGGAAGAACCCGTGGTTCGAGACGGATCTCCTGCCGGAGCTGAGGGCGCGGGTCGCGCGGGCGCTGGAGGCGTAGGGGCGGGACTAAACGGTCTTTTCGCCCAGAAAGCTGGGCCAGGTCTCGGCCAGCTCGCCGCCGATCCGCAGCGGCTCGATGGCGGTGGCGAGCCCGCTGGTGTCGTCGAGCTCCACGGCGACGCCGGAGAGCGTGGCGGGACCGGTCGCCGGGCCGAACCGGCCCTGGGGGATCTTGCGGGTGAAGCGCCCGATCGGCTCCTCCTTTTCCATGCCGATGATGGAATCGTAGGAGCCGCACATGCCGATGTCGGTCATGAAGGCGGTGCCGCCGGGAAGGATGCGGTGGTCGGCGGTCGGCACATGGGTGTGGGTGCCGACGACGAGGCTCGCCCGCCCGTCGAGATAGTTGGCGAAGCCCTGCTTCTCGGACGTGGCCTCGGCGTGGAAGTCGACGATCACCGCGTCGACGTCGCGGCCGAGTTCCAGGCCTTCCAGGCTCCGGTCGATGACGGCGAACGGATCGTCCAGCGGGTCCATGAAGATGCGGCCCATGGCGTTGGCGACGAACACCCGCGCGCCGTTGGTGGCGGTGAAGATGTTGGCGCCGCGGCCGGGGGTGCCAGCGGGATAGTTGGCCGGCCGGATCAGGCGAGGCTGCCGCTCGATGAAGACGAGGGCTTCGCGCTGGTCCCAGGCGTGGTTGCCGAGCGTCACCACGTCGGCGCCCGCATCCAGCAGCTCCTGGCAGATGGTTTCGGTGATGCCGAAACCGCCGGCGGCGTTCTCTCCGTTGATGACGACGAAATCGAGATGTCCCGAGGCCACGATCGCAGGCAGATACTCGGCGACGACGGCCCGGCCGGTGCGGCCGACCACGTCACCCAGGAACAGAAGGCGCATCGGGTTCTCCGGGTTCGGTGTCGAAACGCAGCAGCCCCGCCTCGGTGAGAACGGCGTCCAGGTGCCGGTCGTGGGGCTCCATGGGCACGATGTCCACTTCCTGGGTCGCGAACGCAACCCCGACCGTGGTGAGCGGCCCGATTGCGGACAGGCGCGCGATGGCGCCGTCATAGTGGCCCTTGCCGTAGCCGAGCCGAGCGCCCTCGCGGTCGAAGGCGACCAGGGGGACGAGCAGGATCATCGGATCGCATTCCGGGGCTTCCTCGCCGGGCTCGAAGGTGCCGAACCGCGCCGGCCGCAGGGTGTCGCCGGGCGACCATTCGCGGAAGACGAGCCGGGTCTGCGGAGCGATCACCGGCAGCGCCAGGCGATGGCCGGTTTCGGCGAGCGCGGTCATCAGCGGCCGGATGTCGATCTCGTCGCGAATCGGCCAGAAGCCGGCGACGAGGCCGGGCTTTTCGGGAAAGTCGAGCGCCGGGATCTGGTCGACCAGGGTCTGGGCGGCCGCTTCCCGCTCGGCGGCCGTCAGGGCGGCGCGGCGGTCCAGAACCTCTGCGCGGACCTTCGCCTTGCGCTCGGCGATGTCGGGGGAGGACGGTGCGTCGGACAAATCGATTGCTTCCGGCTCGGTGTGAAGGATGGTCCGGGGGGCAATCTACGAAGCCGGCAGCCGTTCCATCAAGGCCGGCGCGCAGTGGATGCCGTCAGGCCGGACATCGGGACCGCGGCTCCGGCAGATGGCCAGCGCGCGAATCGGGCCGGTGAGGGGACCGGAGGCGCTTGCCGGCCGGGATGGCCGGACAGGAAAGGGTGGGCGAACCGCCTCGGCCGTCGGAGGTATCGATCCCGGGAAACCTACAGCGTAGGTGGGCGCCGTTTTGCCCCAGCCCACGGGCCGGGACAGGGACAGCTCCCTTTTGGATCGATAAGGCCCCGGGGATGCGTGTCTCCGTCGAACCGCGCAGTGTCGCCTGGGCCCAATATAGGGTGCTTCGGGGTCCGCGCGAAGGGGAATCGCGGCGAGATTTTTTGCGCCGCGGATCCGGGGTGCGGACCGGCGTCTCACTCGTCGTGATCGGTGCGCACGCTGGTGTTGAGGCTCTTGGCGAAGGCGTCGATCTGCTGCGCCACGCCGCCGACGCGGTCGGCGATCGCGCCTTCGCGCTCGTGCTGGTGCTGCAGCAGCGCGTCGCGGGATTCCTTGAGGCTTTCCACCTCGGCGTTGAGCGCGACGATGCGGCGTTCGGCCTCCGCCAGCGCGTCGCTGACCTTGATCCCCGCCATCACGGTGAGCCGCTGGTCGCCGATCTCGCCGAAGGCGTCCCTGAGTTCCGAGATCGCGGCATCGAACCGCTCGGCGAGCGAAGCCAGCCGCTCCTCCTCGCCGTCATCGCAGGCCATGCGATAGGTGCGGCCATTGATCAGAACGGTGATGTGGGACATGGGCTCAGCTTTCCGATGGTGTTTCAGGGGCAGGGCCGGCGCGCGGGCGGTCGGGATCTGCGGCCGGCGGGTCAGCCGCCGTGCTTGTCGAGCACGGTGCGGATCGTTTCCATGGCGGTGACCAGGCGCCGCGAGACCTCGCGGTTGGCGTCTTCCAGCCGGCCGGCCCGGGCCTCCGAACGGTCCAGAGAGCCGGCGAGCTCCGACCGGTCCTCGGTCAGGCGCTGGACCTCGTCCTCGAGATTCGCGCGGCGCCGGTCGGCTTCCACCCGACGGTTCACCGCGGCCTCAAGACGTTCGAGCGCCGTTTCCAAGGCATCGAAGGCTTGATCAACTGTCGGCCGATCCGCCATGGCGACTTCTGTTTCCTGCCCGATCCTGATTCCAATTGCATATCAGCCGGTTTGGTTTCGTGCATCCAGTACCGGTTGAAGCCGTAGATCCAGTTCCAGACAGCAATATGGAACGATTGTCCACTGCCGATCCTGATCCGGCGGTGGGCGCACCGCGCCCGAGGGCCGCGACCCGCGGTCCCGGAAGCCCCGTCATGCGGCGTCCTCCGTTGACTCGGGTCGGCGAGTTGGTATTGAACGGCGCCGATATCGGCACGGTCGCAGCGGCCCCGACAGCGGGGCGGTCGAGGCCGCGAAAGTTCCCAGACAATGCAGGCGAGCCGCCCGGCGCAGTGATGCAATCCGGTGAGCGGCGGAGTTCCCAATGATCGATCTCGACAAACACAAGGCCATGGCCAACGCGATCCGCGTGCTGGCGATCGACGCGGTCGAGGCCGCGAAGTCCGGCCACCCGGGCATGCCGATGGGCACGGCGGACATCGCGACGGTCCTGTTCTCGTCCGTCATCAAGGTCGATCCGAGCCTGCCCGACTGGCCCGATCGCGACCGGTTCGTGCTGTCGGCCGGCCACGGCTCGATGCTGCTTTATTCGGTGCTGCACCTGCTCGGCTACGAGGATTTCTCCACCGAGGAGCTGAAGCGCTTCCGCCAGCTCGGCGCGCGCACGGCGGGCCATCCCGAATACGGCCACGGCGCCGGCATCGAGACCACCACGGGTCCGCTCGGGCAGGGCATCTCGACGGCCGTCGGCATGGCGCTGGCCGAGCGCATGATGAACGCGCGCTACGGCGACGACCTGGTCGACCACCGCACCTACGTGATCGCCTCCGACGGCGACCTGATGGAGGGCATCAGCCACGAGGCGATCTCGCTCGCCGGCCATCTGCGGCTGAACCGGCTGATCGTGCTCTACGACGACAACCAGATCTCCATCGACGGTCCGCTGGACCTGTCGGAATCCGGCGACGCGCTGAAGCGCTTCGAGGCCGCCGGCTGGAACGCCAGCCGCATCGACGGCCACAACGCCTCCGACATCTTGGCCGCTCTCGAGGCGGCGAAGACCAGCGACAAGCCGACCCTGATCGCCTGCCGCACGACGATCGGCTACGGCTCGCCGAACAAGGCCGGCACGTCCGCCTCGCACGGCTCGCCGCTCGGCGCCGCCGAGGCCGCCGCCGCCCGTGACGCTCTCGACTGGCACGCCGAGCCGTTCGAGATCCCCGCCGACGTCCGCGACGCCTGGCGGATCGCCGGCCTCCGCTCCGGCCATGCCCGCAAGGCCTGGGAGAAGAAGTACCAGTCGCTGCACCCGGACGAGCGCGCCGAGTTCGACCGGCAGATCCGGGGCGACCTGCCGCCGTCCTTCTCCGCCGCCATGGAGAAGCTGCGCGGCGAGATCGGCCGCGAGCGGCCCACGCTGGCCACCCGCAAGGCCTCGGAGAACGTGCTGGCGGCGGTCAACGCCGAGATTCCGGAGACCGTCGGCGGCTCGGCCGACCTGACCGGCTCCAACAACACCAAGACCAAGGACCTGGAGGTCCTCACCGCCGACAACTATGGCGGCCGCTACATCCACTGGGGCGTGCGCGAGCAAGGCATGGCCGCGGCCATGAACGGCATGGCGCTGCACGGCGGCCTGATCCCCTATGGCGGCACCTTCCTGGTGTTCACCGATTATTGCCGTCCCGCGATCCGTCTCGCCGCGCTGATGGGCGTGCGCGTGGTCTATGTGATGACCCACGATTCCATCGGTCTCGGCGAGGACGGGCCGACCCATCAGCCGGTCGAACACCTTGCCGCGCTGCGCGCGATGCCGAACCTCGTGGTGCTGCGGCCGGCCGATGCGCTGGAAACCGCGGAAGCCTGGGAGATCGCGCTGGAGCGCAAGGAGGGGCCGACCCTTCTGGCGCTGACCCGGCAGAACTGCCCGGCCGTGCGCGGCGAAGAGAGCCACGGCAACCGCTCCAAGCGGGGCGCCTACGAGGTGGCGGCCTCCGGTGAGCCGGCGGTGGTCAGCCTGTTCGCGACCGGGTCCGAGGTCGGCCTTGCCGTGAAGGCGAAGGGCCTCCTGGACATGGAGGGCATTCCGACCCGCGTGGTGTCGGTGCCGTCGTTCGAGCTGTTCGAGCGGCAGTCGGCCGACTATCGGGGCGAAGTGATCGGCGATGCCTCCATCAAGGTGGGCATCGAGGCGGCGGTGCGCATGGGCTGGGACCGGCTGATCGGGACCGACGGCATCTTCGTCGGCATGACCGGGTTCGGTGCCAGTGCGCCCTATGAGGAACTCTACGAGCACTTCGGCATTACGCCGGAAGCCGTCGTTGCCCTGGTGAAAGCACGGATGGCGGATGCCTGAGGCCGCGGGTCAGGTGAACTTAAGGCTTTTCCTCTCGCCCAATCCGATGCATCAGATCGCGATGAAATCCACAACGACCATCAAAACAACGAGGTGAGAGGACGCCATGACCGTACGCGTCGCCATCAACGGGTTCGGCCGCATCGGCCGCAACATCCTGCGGGCCATCGTCGAATCGGGCCGTAGCGACATCCAGGTCGTCGCCATCAACGATCTCGGACCGGTCGAGACGAACGCCCATCTGCTGCGCTACGATTCCGTGCACGGCCGGTTCCCGGCGACCGTCAAGATCGACGGGGACACCATCGATGTGGGCACCGGCCCGATCAAGGTGACCGCCGAGCGCGATCCGAAGGCGCTGCCCTGGGGCGACCTCGGCGTCGACATCGCGATGGAGTGCACCGGCATCTTCACCGCCCGCGACAAGGCGGCCGCGCATCTGGAGAACGGCTCCAAGCGCGTTCTGGTCTCCGCGCCGGCCTCCGGCGCCGACAAGACGATCGTCTACGGCGTCAACCACGACACGCTCACCAAGGACGACCTCGTCGTCTCCAACGCGTCGTGCACCACGAACTGCCTGGCGCCGGTCGCCTACGTGCTGTCCAAGTCGTTCGGCATCAAGCGCGGCTTCATGACGACGATCCACTCCTACACCGGCGACCAGCCGACGCTGGACACGATGCACAAGGATCTCTACCGGGCCCGCGCTGCGGCCGCGAACCAGATCCCGACCTCCACCGGTGCCGCCAAGGCCGTCGGTCTGGTGCTGCCGGAGCTGAACGGCAAGCTGGACGGTGTGGCGATCCGCGTGCCGACCCCGAACGTGTCGGTCGTCGACCTGACCTTCGAAGCCGGCCGGGACGTCTCGGTGGACGAGATCAACGACGCCATCCGGGCCGCCGCCGACGGCGAGCTGAAGAACATCCTCGGCTACACCGACGAGAAGCTGGTCTCCTCCGACTTCAACCACGATCCGCACTCGTCGGTCTTCGCCACGCCGGAGACGAAGGTGATGGACGGCAATTTCTGCCGCATCCTGAGCTGGTACGACAACGAGTGGGGCTTCTCCTCCCGCATGAGCGACACCGCCGTCGCGATGGCCAAGCACATCTGACCGGCGGAACCGTGCTCCGGAGCCGATCGTTCGGCTCCGGATATGACCTGGATCATGTCCCGGCCCGGCTTGATCGGGTCTGGAAGAAACGGGTTCGTTCAGGGACCTGAAACCGGAGCCACGGTGCGCCGGTCGGGGCGCAAACCCGATCGCAACCGGCTCCGGATCGCGGCGCGAAAAGAAGAACAGGCGGAAGCGATGAGCAGCATTCGAACGCTCGACGACGCAGCGGTGGACGGCAAGCGGGTTCTGGTCCGCGTCGATTTCAACGTGCCGGTGAGGGATGGCGCCGTTTCGGACGCAAGCCGCATCGAGGGCGCGGCCCCCACGATCCGCGAACTCGCCGACAAGGGCGCGAAGGTCATCCTCCTGGCCCATTTCGGCCGCCCCAAGGGCAAGCGCGTCGACAGTGAGTCCCTCGCGCCGATCGTCGAGACGGTCGCGCGGGTCGTCGGCCGGCCGGTCGGCTTCGCGGACGACTGCATCGGCGACGTCGCGGCCGCCGCCATCGGCAACATGGTGCCTGGCGAAATCCTGCTTCTGGAAAACACCCGGTTCCATCCGGGCGAGGAAAAGAACGACACCGCCTTCGTGGCGGAGCTTGCGGCCAACGGCGACGTGTTCGTCAACGACGCCTTCTCCGCCGCCCACCGCGCGCACGCGTCCACCGAGGGCCTTGCCCACAAGCTGCCGGCCTATGCCGGCCGCGCGATGGAAGCGGAGATCGAGGCGCTGACCAAGGCGTGCGAGCAGCCGGAGCGGCCGGTGGTCGCCATCGTCGGTGGCGCGAAGGTCTCCACCAAGATCGCGTTGCTGGAAAATCTCTGCGAGAAGATGGATGCGATCGTCATCGGCGGCGCCATGGCCAACACCTTCGTCGCGGCCCATGGCGGCGACGTCGGCAAGTCGCTTTACGAGCCGGATCAGGCCGATCTCGCCCGGCGCATCGTGGCGCGCGGCGAGGAGACCGGCTGCACGATCGTGCTTCCCAAGGACGCCACCGTGGCGCGGGAGTTCAAGGAAGGCGCGGAGAGCTGGGACGTCGGCCTCGACGCCATGCCCGACGACGCGATGATCCTCGATCTCGGCCCGCATTCGATCGACACGGTGAAGGCGGAGATCGGAACGGCCAAGACGCTTCTGTGGAACGGCCCGCTGGGCGCGTTCGAGGTGCCGCCGTTCGACCGCGCGACGGTCGAGGTGGCCCGGCACGCGGCCGAGCTGACGGCCGCCGGCAAGCTGACCTCGGTCGCCGGTGGCGGCGACACGCTGGCCGCCATGCATCACGCGGGCGTGGCGGAAAAAATGACCTATGTATCGATGGCGGGTGGCGCGTTCCTCGAATGGCTCGAGGGCAAGTCTTTGCCGGGCGTCGCCGTGCTCAAGAAATAGCCGCGGCCCCGACGGGGCTGCAGATCGCATCTCCGCTTCGCACGGACGGGCCGGCGAAGCGGGCGGCGGGGGTTCCGCCGGAAACAGTCGACCGATGGAGGGTGGAACGATGAGCGAACGTCTGGAAGATATTGCAGCGGCGATGATGCGCGACGGACAGGGAATCCTGGCCGCCGACGAGAGCTCGGGCACGATCAAGAAGCGGTTCGACACGATCGGCCTGACCTCCACCGAGGATGCCCGGCGCGACTATCGCGAGCTTCTGTTCCGCTCGACCGAGGCGATGACCGACTACATCTCCGGCGTGATCCTCTATGACGAGACGATCCGCCAGAAGGCCGCCGACGGCACGCCGCTGGTCGACCTGCTGAAGGCCACCGGATCCGTCCCGGGCATCAAGGTCGACATGGGCGCCAAGCCGATGGCGCTTGCTCCCGGCGAGAAGGTGACCGAGGGCCTCGACGGTCTCCGCGAGCGCCTCAACGAGTACTACGGCCTCGGCGCGCGCTTTGCGAAGTGGCGGGCGGTGATCGACATTTCCGCGACAACCCCGACCTACAACGCGCTCAAGGCCAACGCCCATGCGCTGGCGCGCTATGCGGCGCTGTGCCAGGAGGCCGGCATCGTTCCGATCGTCGAGCCCGAAGTGATCATGGACGGCCCGGACGCCGACCATACCATCGACCGCTGCTACGACGTGACCGAATGGGCGCTGAAGACGGTGTTCGAGGAGCTTTACGTCGCCAACGTCTCCCTCGAGGGCATGATCCTGAAGCCGAACATGGTGATCGCCGGCCAGAAGTGCCCGACCCAGGCGTCGGCCGAAGAGGTCGCCGAGAAGACCGTGAAGTGCCTGAAGGCCTGCGTGCCCTCGGCCGTTCCGGGCATCGCGTTCCTGTCGGGCGGCCAGTCGGACGAGGACGCGACCAAGCACCTGTCGCTGATGAATGCCATGGGTGGTCTGCCCTGGAAGCTGACCTTCTCCTACGGTCGCGCCCTTCAGGCGGCTGCGATCAAGGCGTGGGGCGGCAAGCCGGAGAACGTGGCGGCGGCCCAGCGCGCGTTCACCCACCGCGCCCGCATGAACTCGCTCGCAGCCCTCGGCACCTGGTCGGCGGACGAAGAGCGCAAGGCGGCGTAAGCGGACCGGGCAGGCGGCCTGCCGGAGCAGGTCCCGTTCCGACGGGGCCTAACCGGGCGGGACGGGCCTGTCCGATCGCCTTTTCGGCAGACGTTTCCTGTTGATCGGGCGATCCCGCCCCGCCGGAAGCGGCTCTTGTCATCGCTTTGCCATGATGCTCGGAAAAAGCAACGGCCGATGGATCGCACCCGCCTTGTCCTCGTTGCCCCGATCTTCGGAGCTGAGCCGGTCAGCCCGGCCCGGCTGGAGTCCGCGCTCGCCGGTGGGGATGTCGCCGCGGTGATCATCGATGCCGGAGACGGCGAACCGGAGGCGGTTCAGCCGCTTGCCGCGCCGCTGGTGGAGGTCGCCCAGGCGGCCGGAGCCGCGGCGCTTCTGCGCGGCGACAGCCGGGCGGCCGGCCGGATCCGGGCCGACGGCGTGCACGTCGATACGGATGTCGACGAGGTCGCCTCCGCGCTCAAGCGGCTGCGTCCGAACGGCATCGTCGGCGCCGGCGGCGCGGTGACCCGCCACGCGGCCATGGAACTCGGCGAACTCGATCCCGACTACGTTTTCTTCGGCCGGCTGGATCGGCCCGACACCGATACCGCCGAACCGACCGCGATATCGCTCGCCACGTGGTGGGCGGAGCTGTTCGAGGTGCCGGCGGTGGCGCTTCTCGGCCTCGACCTGGCCGAGGCGGAGGATCTCGCCGCGGCGGGCGTCGAGTTCGTCGCCCTGCGCGACGGCGTGTGGCGCCATCCGGAAGGGCCCGCCGCCGCCGTCTCCCAGGCGAACGCCGCCATCGAAGCGGGCTGGGTGCCGGCATGAGGGCGCGCCTCGGTGCCGCCGCGCTTCTCGTGGCTGCAACCGCGATGCCGGGGCAGGCCCAGGACGCGCGGACGCTGGGCCCCGGCGACGACGGGGTGCCGATCCGCAGCCTGATGGAGGGATCGGTCTCGCCGTCCGGCGCGCCGTCGGAAGCCATCGAGGGACGCGACCTGACCCTGCAGGAGACCGACCGACCCGATCGGCCGGCCCTGCCGAGCGCCATCGCCTTTCCGCCGACGACGCCCTTCTTCCAGCGCCCGGGCGTGGTCAATATCGATCCGTCCACCCTCATGGAGCCCGACGAGTCCGAAGCCGAAGCGGGCACCGCGTCCGGGGAGGCCGGCGATCAGGATCCGGCCCCGGCCGGGGCGGCTGACGACGAGGCGTCCGCGGACGAGGCCGCCGGGACCGATCCGGCTGATGCGGAGGCCGCCGACGCCGCCGCTGACGACACGGAACCGGCAGCTTCGCCGGCCAGCGAGCGGGACGTCGCTTATGGCGCCTATCAGCGCGGCTATTTCCTGACCGCCATGCGGGTCGCGCTGGAGCGCGCGGAAAAGGGCGATGCGGCCGCCCAGACGCTGCTCGGGCTGATCTACGAAGACGGAAACGCCGTGGAGAAGGACCTCGAGGCGGCGGCGGACTGGTATGCGATCGCCTCCGAGGGCGGCGACACCAACGCCAGCTATCGGCTCGGGCTGCTCTATCTGGACGGCACCGGCGTGGACCAGGACCGGGAGCGGGCGGCGGAGCTGTTCGCCGAAGCGGCCGAGGCCGGCAATGCGTCAGCGGCCTACAATCTCGGGCTGATCGAACTGGAAGAGCGCGACACCGAGGCCGCCGCACGGCATCTGGAGGCGGCGACTGAGGCCGGCAACGCCGATGCCGCCTATGCGCTGGCGCTGCTCTACACGTCGGGCACCGGCGTCGTTCCCGACGACGTCCGCGCCACGAAGCTTATGGGCGAGGCCGCGGCCGGCGGCAGCGTGGCGGCCCAGGTCGAATATGCGATCCGGGTGTTCAAGGGCGTCGGCATCGACAAGAACGAGGAGGCGGCGGCCGCATGGTTCGACCGCGCCGCCCGGGCCGGCAACCCGATCGCGATGAACCGGCTCGCCCGTCTCCTGGCCGTCGGCCGCGGCGTCGCGCCGGATCCGGTCGAGGCCTCCAAATGGCACCTGATCGCCCGCTCGCGGGGCCGCTCGGACGTCTGGCTGGACTCCTATCTGGAGAGCCAGCCGAAGGAGGTCGTCGACGAGGCCCAGGCCCGCGCGGTGCGCTGGTGGGGCGGCTGATCGGCAACGCCCCCTTGAAACCTTCCGGGCTTTGTGGTCCAGAAGCCGCGCATTCTGCTTGCTCCGGCTTCGGCGACACGGGAGCGGGGCGCGGACCCGGCGGTGCCGGTGTCCGCACGCATCCCGCACGAACGTGACCCGACGCCCGTGCATGACCACAACCCTTCTCCGGCAAGGCGGCGACAATGAAAATCAACGGAAACGAAATCCGACCCGGTAACGTTATCGAACATCAGAACTCGCTGTGGGCCGCGGTGAAGGTCCAGCACGTGAAGCCGGGCAAGGGCGGCGCATTCGCCCAGGTGGAGCTGAAGAACCTTCTCGACGGCCGCAAGCTCAACGAGCGGTTCCGCTCCGCCGACACGATCGAGCGGGTGCGCCTGGAGCAGAAGGACTTCCAGTATCTCTACGCCGAGGGCGACAATCTGGTGTTCATGGACACCGACACCTTCGAGCAGCTCGAGCTGTCCCAGGACTTCGTTGGCGAGCGCTCCTCCTTTCTGCAGGACGGCATGACGGTGACGGTGGAACTCTACGAGGAAAAGCCGATCGGCATCACGCTGCCCCAGCACGTGACGCTTGAGATCGCCGAGGCCGACGCGGTGGTGAAGGGGCAGACGGCGTCGTCCTCCTACAAGCCGGCGGTGCTGGAGAACGGCGTCAAGGTCATGGTGCCCCCGTTCATCGAATCCGGTGAGAAGATCGTCGTCGACACCGAGGAAATCACCTACGTCCGCCGCGCCGACTAGGCCGTCCTTCCCCACCAGGTTTCAGTTCACAAGCGACAGGTACACCGCGATATGGCGCGCTCAGCGATCATCAACGTCATGGTGCAGGCGGCCATGAAGGCAGGCCGGACGCTGGCCCGCGACTTCGGCGAGGTGGAGAACCTCCAGGTCTCGCGCAAAGGGCCCGGCGACTTCGTGTCGGCGGCCGACCGGCGGGCGGAGGACATCCTGCGCATCGAGCTGGAGAAGGCGCGGCCGGGCTACGGCTTCCTGATGGAGGAATCCGGCGTGATCGAGGGCAGCGATCCGCAGCATCGCTGGATCATCGATCCGCTGGACGGCACCACCAACTTCCTGCACGGCATCCCGATCTTCGCCATCTCCATCGCGCTGGAGCGGCAGGGCCAGCTGATGGCGGGCGTTATCCTCAATCCGGTGCTGGACGAGCTCTACGTGGCCGAGCGCGGACGCGGCGCGTTCCTCAACGACCGGCGCCTGCGGGTCTCGGCTCGCCGGGAACTGACCGACGCGGTGATCGCCACCGGCGTCCCGCATCTCGGCCGCGGCGACCACGCGCGCTATCTGAGCGAGCTGCGCGCGGTGATGAACGAGGTGTCCGGCATCCGCCGGGCGGGCGCGGCAGCGATCGATCTCGCCTGGGTGGCGGCCGGCCGCTACGACGCCTTCTGGGAGCACGACCTGTCGCCGTGGGACACGGCGGCCGGAATCCTGATGGTGCGCGAGGCGGGCGGGTTCGTGTCGGACCTGGCCGGCCACGACAACATGTTCGAAACCGGGGAGATCGCAGCGGGCACGGAACTCGTCCAGCGCGGTCTGCTGGCGCTCCTGAAGCGTGCCACTCCGGTAACCATGCCGCAATAACGACCGCAGGTGCGAAAATCACAGGTTCGTTTTCACAAGAAAACCGACTATTTGTGAGCGCTGCAGTGCAAGGCAGCTGATTCATGGCCCGAGATCGAGACCCGTATCGACTGTCGAGCCCGCACGTCTATGTCGTGCGGATGGTGATCTTTCTGGTGATCACCCTGTTCGTCGGTCTCATCCTCTACCGGCCGATCATCACCGCATTCATGAGCAATCCGGGTCTCAACGGCCTGATCGTGTGTGTCGGGCTGATCGGCGTGGCGCTGACGTTCCGGCAGGTCGTCCGGCTCTATCCCGAGATCAACTGGGTCAACCGCTACCGCGAGGGCAACGCGCCGGAGCGCCGGCAGCCGGTGCTGCTCGGCCCGATGGCGAGCCTGCTCGGCGGGCGCGCGGAAGAGACCTTCCTGAGCGCACCGGCCCTGCGGTCGATCCTCGACACGATCGGAACCCGTCTCGACGAGGCGCGCGACATCAGCCGCTACCTGACGGGCCTGCTGGTGTTTCTCGGACTGCTCGGCACGTTCTGGGGCCTGTTGCAGACGGTCAGCTCGGTCGGCGCGACGATCCAGAATCTCGACGTGGGCGCGGGCGACGCGGCCGTGGTCTTCGAGGACCTGAAAGCCGGGCTCGAAGCGCCGCTGTCGGGCATGGGCACGGCGTTCTCCTCGTCCCTGTTCGGTCTCACCGGCTCGCTGATCCTCGGCTTCCTCGATCTCCAGGCCGGCCAGGCCCAGAACCGGTTCTACACGGACCTGGAGGACTGGCTGTCGACGCTCACGGAGATCGACGCGGAGCGCGCCATTGCCACCGGCGGGGAAGCCGTCGCGACCGCCTCGCCCGGGCTGCAGCAGGCGATCGAGCGGCTCAACCGCACCCTCAAGGAGGGCGGCGGAGCGTCGGGATCGCCGCCGCCGAACCAGGCGCTCGCGAATCTGGCGGAGGGGATACAGGGGCTGGTCAACCATCTGCGCAGCGAGCAGAAACTGATGCGGGACTGGGCCGACACCCAGACCCAGCAGAACGCGCGCATCGAAAAGCTCCTGGAGCGCCTCAACGCGGCGCTGGAGCAGGACGACAGCCGGTAGCGGCGATGAAGCGGGGCCGCCCGACCGCAATCAGGGGGCCTGACTTCGCGCCGCCGCGGCGCCCGCGCGCCGACAACGAGGACGACCAATGCCGTTGAGCGCATCACGCCGCCGCCAGCCCCGGGCTGACTACTGGCCGGGTTTCGTCGACGCGATGGCGACCTTGCTGCTCGTCATCATCTTCCTGCTGTCGGTGTTCATGCTGGCCCAGTTCTTTCTGAGCCAGGAGATCTCCGGCAAGGACACTGCGCTCACCCGGCTGAACGCCCAGATCGCCGAGCTGACCCAGCTTCTCGCGCTCGAGCGGGCCCAGTCGGGCAGCCTGGAAGACCAGATCGCGGTGCTGCAGGCGTCCATCCAGGACGTCGAGGGCGAGCGCGATTCGCTCCAGGGCCAGCTCTCCGCGCTGCAGGCGGAAGGCGAGGGGCCAAATGTCGGCGTCCTGCAGGATCAGCTCGACGAGGAGCAGGCGCTGAGCCAGCGGGCGCTCGCCCGGGTGGAGCTTCTCAATCAGCAGCTCACCGCGCTGCGCCGGCAGATCGCCGCGCTGGAATCGGCACTTGCGGCTTCGGAGTCCCGGGACGAGGAAAGCCAGGCCCGGATCGCCGATCTCGGCCGCCGGCTCAACGTGGCGCTCGCCCAGCGGGTTCAGGAGCTGTCGCGCTATCGCTCCGACTTCTTCGGCCGCCTGCGCCAGCTCCTGTCCGACCGGTCCAACATCCAGGTCGTCGGCGACCGGTTCGTGTTCCAGTCGGAGGTTCTGTTTCCGTCCGGCTCCGACGAACTCAATCCTCAAGGCGAGGGCGAGCTCGACACCCTGGCGGCGGAGCTGATCGACCTCGGCAACGAGATCCCCGACGACATCGACTGGGTGCTGCGGGTCGACGGCCACACCGATTCCCGGCCGATCTCGGGCGGGCGCTTCCGCTCCAACTGGGACCTGTCGGCCGCGCGCGCGATCTCGGTCGTGCAGCACCTGATCGATCAGGGCGTGCCGCCGGATCGGCTCGTGGCCGCCGGCTTCGGAGAATATCAGCCGCTGGTGGACGGCGAGACACCGGAAGCCTATGCCCAGAACCGCCGCATCGAGCTGAAGCTGACCCAGCGCTAACTTTCGGCCCGGGAGAGCCGTCCCTCGTCGTCGATCAGTGCGAGCGCGTCGGCATTGCCGGTGTTCCAGCGCCAGAGAACCAGGTTGAGGTCGTCGGCGGTGGCGCCCCGGGCGAAGCTCCGGACCAGCAGACCGGCATAGCCTGCCGTCTCCAGGGCAATTGCAAATTCCTGGGTCGGCACCCGTTCGCTTCGAGCCATCCGCCCTCGCCAGTCCGGATCGGCGAGATCCTCCGGTGACAGGCCCCACTCGCCAAGTGCGTCCCCGGATCGGGTATCGAAGACGGGATCGAATTCGGCACGGTAGGCCACGATGGTTGTCGGTTGCAGCGTGCCGACCTGATTGGCTTCGCGGATTGCGCCTTCAATGGAGAGCGACGTGTAGAGCGCCTCCGTGCCCTTCGCATTGAAGCGTCCGCCGAACAGGGCCGCGCCGCGTCCGGACAACGGCTGTCGGGCATAGATCGGATTCAGGCAGCGATAGACGACGCCGCTATAGGGGGACGGCCTAGGCGTGGACGCCGGCATCGACCGCATCGATGAAGGTCATAACCTCGTCGGCGCGACCATCCCGCACCAGCTGCATCGGCGTCAGGCCCCCGAAGCCCGGAATGGGTTCCGACCGGTACCAGGCGTAGGCGACGAGCGGGGAGCCGAAACGCGGCTCGACCCGGTTCAGGATTTCCAGCATCTGGCGCAGCCGCTGCTGGGTGCGCGGCGCCTGGAGCCGGCTGGTCCGCTGCAGTGCATCCTTGCTCAGGCCGAGCGTTCGGGCGACCTCGTCGGAAGTGGTGCGCAATTCGACGGCCACCTTCCGCGGCGCGAAGAAGCCGTCTTCCGCATAATCCGCCAGGTTCATGTCGCGCTCCTTCCCAGTCGATTTAACACTATATGGTGTTATTCCGACTGGCGGGCAAGCGCCTACTCGGCCGCCGGGCCGAGGGCGGCCGGGGCCTGATCGTCGGCTTCGCGGGCGGCGGCGAACTGCAGCCGGGCGAGGCGGGCATAGAGCCCGTCCCGGGCGACGAGGCTCTGATGGTCGCCGTCCTCGACGATCTCGCCGTGGTCGAGCACCAGAATACGGTCTGCGGCGAGCACGGTGGCGAGCCGGTGGGCGATGACCAGGGTTGTGCGGCCGACCATCAGCCGTTCCAGGGCCGCCTGCACGATGGTTTCGCTTTCCGCGTCGAGCGAGCTGGTCGCCTCGTCCAGCAGCAGGATCGGTGCGTCCTTGAGGATCGCGCGGGCGATCGCGATGCGCTGGCGCTGGCCGCCCGACAGCGTAATGCCACGCTCGCCGATCCGGGTGTCGTAACCGTCGGGAAGCTCGGCGACGAACGGGGCGACGCGGGCCGCTTCGGCGGCAGCCCTGACCTCCGCGTCGGTGGCGTCCGGCCGGCCGAAGCGGATGTTCTCCAGGACCGTCGTCGCGAAGATCGTCGATTCCTGCGGCACGATGGCGATACGCTCGCGCACGGCGTCGGGGTCGGCGTCGCGCACGTCGACGCCATCGATCCGGATATGTCCCGCGCTCGGATCGTAGAAGCGCAGCAGCAGATGGAAGATGGTCGACTTGCCGGCACCGGAGGGGCCGACCACGGCGACAGTGGTGCCGGGCTCGACGGTGAAATCCACGCCGTCGAGAACGGGCTGGTCGTGCCCGCTCGGATAGGCGAAGCGCACGCTCTCGAAGGCGACGCGGCCCTGATGGGGGGTGGGCAGGGCGACCGGTGCGGCCGGCGCGGTGATCTCGGAGTGCTCGCCCAGAAGGTCGGCGAGCCGCTCGGCGGCACCGGCCGCCTGGGCGACCTCGCCCCAGACCTGGCTGAGCTGGCCGAGCGCGCTGGCCGCCAGAACCGCATAGAGCACGAACTGGCCGAGGGTCCCGGGGGTAAGGTCGCCGGTGAGCACGTCCTGGGCGCCGACCCACAGGACCACGACGACGCTCGCGGACACCATGAACATTCCGACCGAGGTCAGCAGGCTGCGGGCAGCGGTCGCGGCGCGGGCGTTGCGGAAGGCGGTCTCCACCTCGGCGCCGAACCGGTTCGAGGCGGCGGCCTCGGCGGTGAAGGCCTGAAGCGTCCGGACCGCACCGATCGCCTCTGTGGCGAAGGCGGAGGCATCGGCGAGCGTGTCCTGGGCGCGGCGGGAGCGGCGCCGCACGGAGCGGCCGAAGGCGACGAGGGGCAGCACGATGAACGGGATCGCCACCAGCACCAGCGCCGACAGGCCGGGGCTGGTGAACACCATCATTGCGGCGGCGCCGACGAACAGAAAGAGGTTGCGCAGCGCGATGGAGGCGCTCGCGCCGACGGCGGCCTTGATCTGGGTGGTGTCGGCCGTCAGCCGGGAGACGATCTCGCCGGACAGCGTGCGGTCGAAAAAGGCGGGAGACAGCCGGCAGACATGGCCGAACACGGCGGTGCGCACGTCGGCCATGACCCGCTCGCCGAGCCAGGTGACGAAATAGTAGCGCAGGCCGCTGGCAGCGGCGAGGACGCCGACGATCAGGACCAGCATGGCGAAATACTGATTGATCAGCTCGGCGCCGGCGCCGTCGAACCCGTGGTCGATCATGCGGCGGACGGCGAGCGGCAGCGCCAGCGTGGCCGCGGAGGCCACGACCAGCGCCACCAGGGCGGCGGTCACGTGCCAGCGATAGTGCAGGACATAGGGAGCCAGCAGCTTGAGCGGACCGAGTTTCGGGGCCTTGCGGCTCGAAAGGACGGCTTCGGCCGTCTCGTCTGCGCCCGTCGATCTCGTCCGTGCCACGTCGTGTCCGCCGTCAACTGCCTCACAGGTGTCCGATCGTGTTGCCCCGGCGGTCGGACGCTTGTCAACGCAAGAGGGCGGGAGAGGCCTGCGGCTCTTGCGCCCGCCGCGCTGTCAAGCTATATCCGCGCCCTTACGTGCTGGCGTGGACGAGGCCTTTCGGACCGCCGGCCGACGACGAACCGCCACAGCTCCATCAGGACAGTGTCTGGTCGCGCCCGCCGTATCGTTTCCGGGCGAGGCGCAACCTGTCGGACGGCGGACCGGCGCGGCCGAAACCGAAGGCTTGCCGCAAGGCGGTGGTCGAAGCGCTCCGGCTCTTGGATTGTGATCGGACGTCTGCGTACGGGAGGGGTTTCCCGGCAGGCACACCGGTCTCGGACACACACGCGATCAGGCGCAGCGAGCAATGAAAAAAGACATTCATCCCGACTATCACCAGGTCAAGGTCATCATGACCGACGGCACCGAGTTCATGACCAAGTCGACGTTCGGCGAGGAAGGCGAGACCATCCGCCTCGACATCGATCCGACGACCCACCCGGCCTGGACCGGCGGCGAGACCCGCCTGCTCGACCGCGGCGGCCGCGTGTCGCGCTTCAAGAGCAAGTACAAGGGCCTTCTCGGCAGCTGATCCCTGCCGCCCCGGCTTTCGGGGCAGGCGGATCCTCCAGACCTTTCCAGGGGCGCGACCGGAGCACCGGCCGCGCCTTTTGGCGTTTGCGCTCCGCTCGGCGCCGGTCCTCGGGAATTTCCCGTTCATATTGAACCGGTCTGAACGAAAGGGAACTGCCCACCCTATTTGAATCTGGAGCCATTCCTATCGATCAGGTGTTTCCACCTGATCGGAAAAGGCTCTGATGCGCGCAAAAAAAAGAGCCGCCAGAACACTGGCGGCTCGAAAGTATCAGTAAGGAGGCGTCAAACGGAGTGGACGAACCACTCGGATCCAGCGGGCTGGATGGGATCGTTGATAGATTGGAAACCTTAACGCATGGTTAACGGCCCCGGCCTTTCGCGATCCGAGAGAGCCACCCGCCGCCCGTGAACCGGCGGCTGGTCCCGGAATTCCGCCGTTTCGGTCAGATCAGACCGATGCGGTCTGGCCGGACGAGGCGCCGAGGATTTCGGCGATCCGCTCCACCGCATGATCGATCGACGCTTCCGTGTGATAGCAGGCCAGCCCGAATCGGAGCCGGTCGCCGCGCACGTCGGTGATGATCGATTCGGCCAGAAGCCGCTCGTAGAGGGCGGGCGCCTCGGGCGTCTCGAAGGTCAGGAAGTGGCCGCGGTCGACGCCGGGCCCGATCGGCGTGACCAGACGGGCGTCGGTGAGCGCGGTGATGCCCGCCTTCGCGATGCCGGACACGAAGCGGTCCTGCAGCTCCAGCACATGGGCGTGGATGGCCGGCACGGTCAGGCCGATCTGGTCGGCCCAGGTGAACACCGCCGCCATCCGGTAGAGCCCGCTCGGATCGAAGGTCGAGCCGACGAACCGCATCCCGTCGGTGGAATAGGGCACCCCGCCGTCGGCCCTTTCCAGCGCGGAGAAGGCCGAATACCAGCCGGTGTCGCGAGGGCGGGGACCGAAGCCCGGCGGGCAGTGCATGAAGCAGCAGCCTTCGCCGCTCATGGCGTATTTGTAGCCGCCGGAGATGTAGAAAACCCGCTCGGCCACCGCCGAAAGGTCCGTCGGCACCGCCATGAAGCCGTGATAGCCGTCGATGACGATGAAGGTCTCCGGATCCGGCACCGAAGCGACCAGGCTCTGGACGTCCGGCCCGAGGGCGGCGGAGGAAAAGAACACCTGGCTGACGAAAACGAGATCGTGGCCGCCGGCGGCCGCCGCCTCGTTCAGGCGCTCGGAGAAGGTGTCGAACGGCTCGGCGGCGATGCGCTGAACCTCGACCAGTCCGTCCTCCTCCAGCCGGGCGATCTGGCGCGAAAAGGAGTGGAACTCCGCATCGCTCGCCAGGATCCGCGTCGGCCGGTCGGCCGGGAAGCAGGACAGGATCCGCTTCAGGAACTCGTGGGTGTTGGGCGCGAAGGCGAGGGTGTCCGGGTCCGGCAGGTTCAGCCGGGCCGCGATCCCCTTCTGCACGATCGGCCAGATCTCCCCGAACACCCGCGACCATTTCCGGTCGGCGAGCACGGCGGCGTCCTGCCAGGCGTGGCGCTGGCCCAACTCGCTCGCGTCCGGCCAGTAGTGGTGGCTGTGGGCGGCGAGATGGATCCGGTCGGGGGCGGCCTCGAAGAAGCGGCGGAAATGGGGGGTCAGGTCGAGACTCACTCGGCCGGCTCCTCGGCGTAGACGAACTTCATCATGCGCTCGACATGGGCCGGAAGCTCCGGCAGCGCCGAGCGGGGAATGAGATAGGTCGACAGGTGGAAGAGGTCGGTGAAGATGCGGTGCTTCTCCGCCGTCTTGCGCAGATATTCGTGGCCGGACGAGCCGCCGGTGCCGATCTTCACCCCGATCATCCGCTCCACCATCAGCGCATGGCGATAGCGCCACAGCGTCATCGCCTCGTCGATGTCCATCAGGGTGGCGAGAAGGCGGCTCGGCATGTGCAGCACCGGCCGGTCGCGATAGACGGTGATGAAGAGCGCAGCCTGCACCGCCTCCGGCGACATCCGCCAGGCGCCTTCGTAGGCTTCCGGCTCGAACAGCGCCTTGAAGGATTCCTTCGCCTTCTCCAGCGCGCGCGTTTCCGCCTCGCGCTGTTCGGCATCGAGCCCCTCGTGGGCGCTGAGCGTTTTGATGTCCTTGGTCAGGAAGTCGAGCACGGCGGTGCGATAGGCCTCGGAGAAGGCGAAGCTGCCGGCCTTCACGAACGGGGTGCGCGACAGCCAGGCGTCGAGCTGCTCCACCAGGGACTGGGTCTGCTCGGCCGCCACCAGCGCGTCGCGCTCGTCGGACTTCAGCCGGCTGTGCACGCCGGTGCCGTCGTAGAGAAGGCGGTGCTCGGGGCTGAGGCCCAGGCGCGTCTCGACGAGGCGGAACTGGAGCGACTGGAAGCCGGACCCGGAGGTGAGCAGGTCCCGGAATTCCAGGAAGTCCTGGGGCGTCATGGTCTCCAGAATGTCGATCTGGTGGACCAGCAGCTTCAGGATCTCGTGCACGCGCAGCAGCGAGTGCAGGATCTGGCCGAGGCGGGAATCGTCCAGCGGCGTGTTGGCGAAGTTGGCCTGGACCCGGTCGAGCTCGTGGAGGATCTGCTTGAACCACAGCTCATAGGCCTGGTGGATCACGATGAACAGCATCTCATCGTGGGCCTCGCGGCCGAACTTGGTGCTCTGCAGATCCTGGGCGTCGAGGATCTTGTCGAGACGGAGATAGTCCGCGTAGCCGATCTCGGGGCCGGAAGAAGTCGCCATGGGTCACACCTTTCCAATCGATGCGCCAACCTAGCCGAGATATCGGAACGCTTTAAGCTTAAACTTTCGGCCTCCGGTGCCGTCATCCGTGCACCTGTGGTGGGGCGACCGGGCCCGTGCGGCACGGCCGCACGGGGCTGGATGGGCGTGCGCCGACCGGACGGATCGGCCGCGCGGCAAAGGCGCTACAGCTGCATGGCGTTGGCGACGATGCGCAGACCCACATTGTCGGCGAGCGTCATGATGGATTCCGGATGGAACTGGACGGCCGCGATCGGCTCGTCGCGGTGTTCCACCGCCATGATGACGCCGTCGGCGGTCTGGGCCGTCACCCGCAGCCCGTTCGGCATGGCGGCCGGGTCGGCGATCAGCGAGTGGTAGCGGCCGACGGTGACATGGTCCGGCAGATAGGCGAACAGGCGCGCATCCGGGTCGAGCCTGATGTCGGAACTCTTGCCGTGATAGGGCACGTCGAGCTGAGCGAGTTTCCCGCCGAAGGCCTCCACGATCGCCTGCAGGCCGAGACAGACCCCGAAGATCGGAAGTCTCAGCCCCCTGGCCGCGGCGATCGTCTCCGCGCACCGGAAGTCGGCCGGCCGTCCGGGACCGGGCGACAGCACCACCAGTTCGGTTTCGAGCGCCGACAGGGTGTCGGCATCGATCGGCCCGCGCAGGGTGGTGACCTCGGCGCCGGCCTGGCGCAGATAGTTCGCCAGCGTGTGGACGAAGGAATCCTCGTGATCGACCAGCAGAACCCGTCGGCCCCTGGGCGTGGCGGGCGCGCTCGGTTCGGGGGCGGAGGCGAAATTGGAGCCGGCGGTGCGGATCGCCGCGATCATGGCCGAGGCCTTGAGCTCGGTTTCGCGCTCCTCCGCGTCCGCCTCGGAATCGGCCAGCACCGTGGCGCCGGCGCGGACCTCGGCGACGCCGTCCTTGATGCGCACGGTGCGCAGCGTGAGGCCGGTGTTCATGTCGCCGTTGAACAGCGCCATGCCCACCGCGCCGCCGTACCAGGCCCGGGGCGTGCGCTCGTGGGCCTCGATGAAGCGCATGGCGGACGGCTTCGGCGCGCCGGTCACCGTCACCGCCCAGGCATGGGACAGGAAGGCATCGAGGGAATCGCGCTCGGGAAGCAGGGTGCCCTCGATATGGTCGACCGTGTGGATCAGGCGCGAATAAAGCTCGATCTGGCGGCGGGCCAGCATCCGCACGCTGCCCGGCTCGCAGACCCGGCTCTTGTCGTTGCGGTCGACGTCCGAGCACATGGTCAGCTCGGTCTCGTCCTTGGCGGAGTTCAGGAGCCGGCGGATCTGGGCCTCGTCCTCGATCGCGTCCCGGCCGCGGGCGATGGTGCCGGAGATCGGGCAGGTCTCCACCCGCTTGCCGGTGACGCGGACGAACATCTCCGGCGAGGCGCCGACCAGGTATTCGTTGTCGCCGAGATTGATGAAGAAGCCGTAGGGGCTCGGGTTGATGGCGGTGAGGCGGCGGCTGACGGCAGCCGGCGAGGCGGTGCAGGGCTCTCGGAAGAGCTGGCTCGGCACCACCTCGAACAGTTCGCCGCGGGCGAACGGCCCGAACGCCTTCTCCACCGTCTGAGCGTATTCGCCCGGCGCGTGGTCGCCGGTCGCCTCGGCCGCGGCCGGGGCGCGGTAGGGCCGGACCTCGCCGTCCCTCGGCAGGCCTTCGGTGCTTTGTCCCGCGACTTCGAACTCGTAGGAATAGACCGTGGCCGCGCGACCGTCGTGGTCGACGACCAGAACCTCGTCAGGCAAATAGAGGAGGAGATCGCGCTGGTCGTCCGGCCGGACGATCTGCCGCTCGATCGGCTCGAACTGCAGCACCAGATCGTAGCCGAAGGCGCCGGCGAGGCCGAGCTTGTCGTCCTCGTGGCTGGCGAAGTGGGCGATCAGGGCGCGGACCACGCCGAACACCGAGGGTTGGCGGCTGCGCTCCTCTTCGGGAAAGCGCGTCGTGCCGGGCGTGACGGAGAGCGCGATCCGGTCCGCGTCGTTGGCCGTCACGGTCACGAAGTCGAGCCCGGAGACGGCGGCCGCGAAGGCGGGCAGGAGCACGCGTCCGCGCGCGTTCAGCGCGGAGATCGTGACCTCGTAGCCCTTGGCCTCGATCGCGACCGGCGGATTGAGGAGGGCGAAGTCCCAGCGGGTGTAGCGGCCGGGATATTCGTAGGTGGACGAGAACACGGCGCCGCGCTCGCCGTCGAGGCGCGCGATCCAGGACGCCGTCGCATCGCCATAGGCGACATCGCCGGCCCTGCGGCGCACGATCACGCCGCCTTCGGTCTCATAGGTCGTTTCGGAAGTGGTCCGCATTCTCCAAGCTCCAGGCTATCGGAACGAACACGGACGAAAGAGCATGCGCGCCGCCGGTCGTCCCGGGCGGCACAAAATCGGGTGAGTCTCCCTATCGCGCCGCCGTGGAAGCGACGCGCCACCAGCGCGCGGGGAGGGAAACGATCCTGCTCATGGATCTAGCCGATACGCGACGTTCGGCCGGCGTGCAACCGGAAAGTGCGCGAGCGGGCGACCGGTCCGGGTGCACCGGGGATCGATGATCCCTTATTGTCCCGGCCAAACCAAGAAAGGGAGACCGTCATGGGGGATCTGATCCTCGCCATCGACCAGGGCACCACGTCCACCCGCGCGATGCTGTTTTCCGATCCGACCCGGGTCGTCGCGGTGGCGCAGGAGGAGTTCGCCCAGTCCTATCCCCGCTCCGGCTGGGTCGAGCACGACCCGGAAGTCCTGATTGAGACGATGCTCAGGACGGTGCGCGATGTGCTGGCCCGGGCGCGGCGCGAGGCGGGGGAGATCGCCGCGATCGGCATCACCAATCAGCGCGAGACGACGCTCATCTGGGACCGGACGACGGGGCGGCCGATCGCCCCGGCCATCGTCTGGCAGGACCGGCGCACCCATGCCGCCTGCGAGCGGCTGAGGGCGGAGGGCGCGGAGCCGATGGTGAGCGCGCGCACAGGGCTGCTGCTCGATCCTTATTTCTCGGCGACCAAGATCGCCTGGATGCTGGACAGCGTGGACGGCGCGCGGGCGGCGGCCGAGCGCGGGGAGCTTGCCTTCGGCACGGTCGACAGCTGGCTGATCTGGCGGCTGACCGGCGGCCGGGTCCACGCCACCGACGCGACCAATGCCTCGCGCACGCTGCTGTTCGACATCCGCGCCAACGCCTGGGATCCGGAGCTGTGCGCGCTGTTCGGCGTGCCGATGGCGATGCTGCCGGAGGTGAGGGACAGCGACGGCGATTTCGGCACGACGGATCCGGCGGTCATCGGCGCGGCGATCCCGATCCGGGGCGTGGCCGGCGACCAGCAGGCCGCCACACTGGGGCAGGCCTGTTTTCGGCCCGGCATGATGAAGGCGACCTACGGCACCGGCGCCTTCGTGCTCCTGGTCACCGGGGACGAGCCGGTGGCCTCCTCCAACCGGCTCCTGACCACGATCGCGGTCCGCCGCGGCGGGCGCACCCGCTACGCGCTGGAAGGGGCGATCTTCGTCGCGGGTGCTGCGGTCCAGTGGCTGCGCGACGGGCTCGGCGTGGTCGGGCATGCGGCGGAAAGCGGGCCGCTGGCGGAGCGCGCCGACCCCGCCCAGGACGTCTATCTGGTGCCGGCCTTCACCGGGCTCGGCGCGCCCCACTGGGACGCGGAGGCGCGCGGCGCGATCTTCGGCCTGACGCGCGGAACCGGGCCGGCGGAGCTGGCGCGGGCCGCCCTGGAATCCGTCTGCTTCCAGACCGGCGACCTCTACGCCGCCATGCACGAGGATTTTGCCGGCGGCGAGGCGACGGTGCTGAGGGCCGACGGCGGCATGGCGGTCAGCGACTGGACCATGCAGCGCCTTGCCGACCTGCTCGCCCATCCGGTCGACCGGCCGGCGATTGCCGAGACCACCGCTCTGGGCGCGGCGTGGCTCGCAGGCGCGGCAGTCGGCGCCTGGCCCGACGAGGACGATTTCGCCCGCATGTGGGCGCGGGAACGCCGGTTCGAGCCGGCCATGGCGGAGGAGGAGCGGCTTCGCCGGGTCGAAGGATGGCGGGATGCCGTACGGCGGACGCTGAGCGGCTGAGGCTTGGGAGGAATGAGCGACCCGTCGCAGTCCCCGAACCGTGCCGGGTGTCTGTCGAGCGGCACAATTCGCCCACTCTTTCCGAGCCTTACGGGATCGGATAGTAATGGTTGCACACTCGGCCGGAGGGTGTCCGAAAACGGGCTGGTTCGAGCCTGCGGGAAACGCCCCGGCCACATCAGGAGGGAGTGTTTGATGGCTATCAATCGTTGGATGACGGCCGCTTCGGTGGTTGCCGCAACCGCGGTAGCGCTCGCGTCGCCGGCCTTTGCCCAGGATCTCAAGATCGGCGCCTTGATGCCGATGACGGGTGACCTGTCCGCCTACGGCGAAGCCGATCTCAGCGGCATCCAGCTCGCGGCCGAAGAGATCAACAACGGCGGCGGCAACGTCGAGGTGATCGTGGCCGACACCCAGACCAACCCGCAGGCCGGCGTCGACGCCGCCCAGAAGCTGGTGAACGTGGAGGGCGTTCACGCCATCGTCGGCGCGCTGTCGTCGGGCGTGACCATTCCGGTCGCGACCTCGGTGACCAGCCGCGAAGGCGTCGTGCAGATCTCCGGCGCGTCCACCTCGCCGACGATCACCACGCTGAACGACAACGGCTACCTGTTCCGGACCGTGCCGTCCGACGCCTTCCAGGGCATCGCGCTGGCCAAGCTGGTCAACGAGAAGGGCGTGAAGAACGTCTCGATCATCTACGTGAACAACGCCTACGGGCAGGGTCTCGCCGACGCGTTCGAGAAGGCCTACACCGGCGAGCAGGGCGGCACCGTCTCCGAGAAGATCCCGTTCGAGCAGGGCCAGGCGTCCTATCGCGGTGAAGTCCAGCGTGCCGACAGCGGCGACGCCGAGGCGCTTCTGCTGATCGCCTATCCGGAGAACGGCACCGTCATTCTCCGCCAGGCGCTCGAGGGCGGCCACTTCGACAAGTTCATCTTCACCGATGGCATGAAGGCGCCGGAAGTGATTGAGCAGATCGGCGCCCAGTACATGAACGGCTCCTACGGCACCGTGCCGCAGTCGCCGGAGAGCGCCGGTCTCAAGGCCTTCCAGGAGGCCTATGAGCAGAAATACGGCGAGGTTCCGCCGCTGCCCTACATCGACACCGCCTATGACGCGACCATGCTGATCGCGCTCGCCGCGGTGAAGGCCGGCTCCAACGACCGCACCGCGATCCGCGATGCGCTTGTCGAGGTTGCCAATCCTCCCGGCGAGAAGGTCGGCCCGGGCGAATACGCCAAGGCCGTGGAACTCCTGAAGGCCGGCACCGACATCAACTACGAGGGTGCGGCCGGCTCCCAGGACTTCGACGAGAACGGCGACGTTCCCGGCACCATCGGCCAGTGGTCCTTCGAGGACGGCAAGATCGTCGACGGCAGCATCATCGAGGTCAACTGATCCGGTCTGCTGACGCCTGATCTCATCGGGCGCGGACTGTCACGGGGCGCGGATCCGAAAGGGTCCGCGCCCTTTTTCGTGGGCGGCCAGCCGGATTTGCGGGATGACGGCGCCGGCCCGCCCGGTCTATCAATTGGGTGGGGGCGCGGAGCGGAACCCGGAAAGACGGTCCATGAAATCTCTGAGAGTTTTGCTGGCGGCGGCGGCGCTGGTCGCCCTTGCTGGCTGCATGCAGGTGCAGACCCAGGTCGACGCCTACTCCGTCATTCCCGCCGACATCACGCCGAAGACCGTCTATATCGCGCCCTACAAGGGCATGGACGCGTCGTCGCTCGCCTGGCAGACGAACGCGGCCACACTCGCCGGCGTGCTCGCGGAGAAGGGTTTCACGCGGGTCGCCAGCCGCAAGCAGGCGCGGCTGGTGGCGTTCTTCGGGTTCGCGGTCGACAAGGGCCAGCGCGTCACCACCGAATATCTGATCCCTCAATGGGGCTATGTCGGCGTCGGGCCGGGCTGGTACGGACCTGGCTGGGGCGGGCCGGGCTTCTACGGCGGCGGCTTCTATGGCGGCGGCTGGTACGGGCCGGGGCCTTACTACGGCGCCTGGGGGCCGCAGTTCGGCGTCGTCGGCTACACGCCTGCGGTCCGCACGGAGACGATCTACACCCGCTCCGCCTCGCTGGACATGATCGACACCAAGACGGGCCAGAAGGTGTTTCAGTCGCGCGCGGTGAGCCGCGGGCCGTGCGGTCTGTTCGCGCCGGTCGCCCAGCCGATGGTGCGGGCGGTGCTGTCGAACTTCCCGCAAGGGCGGACCGGGGTCGTCACGCTGCCTCAGACGGATCAGTGTTAGGAACTATCCCCTCACGCCGAGTTCGCTTCGCTCACCGGCTCCGGGGGGCGGCCTGCTCTTTCGTCCCGGTCGCTTCGCTCCGCGCCTCTTGACCGGCCGGCGGACGGTCGTCCGCTGGTTGGCGTTATCCGGGCTGGCCGATAGTGTTTAGTCCCGGATGGCGGCGGTGTCGGGCACGGGCCGGAAATGGCCGCGCCGGGCGAGCCACCACAGGAGCGCGAGGCCGGGTATCGCGGCCAGCGCGGTGAGGCCGAAGAAGAACACCCAGCCGATGGCTTCCGCCGCATAGCCGGCGGTGGCGGCGAGCACCGTGCGCCCGACGGCGGCCAGCGCCGCCAGCAGCGCGTACTGGGTCGCGGTGTGGCGCGCATCGGTGCACAGGCTGGAGATATAGGCGACGAACACGACCGTCCCGAGCCCGCCGGTGAAGTTCTCCACCGCGATGGTGACCGAGAGCGCCCAGAGTTCCGGCCCGACCATCGCCTGCCAGGAAAAGACGACGTTGGAGGCCATCTGCAGGAGACCTGCGATCCACAGCGCCCGAACCATCGGCATGGCCTTGGCCATGGCGCCGCCGGCGAACCCGCCCACCAGCACGGCCGCGAAGCCGACGCCTTTGACGATGCCGGCATAGGCGGCCTTGGAAAAGCCGATGTCGAGGACGAAGGGGGCGGTCATCACGCCGGCGAATGCATCGCAGAACTTGTAGAGCACCACGAACAGCAGGATCGCGACGGCGTCCTTGCGGGTCAGGAACTCGTGGAACGCCGCGTAGGCGGTGACGGCGACGCGCATCACCGGGTTGGCGCGGCGGTCGTGCACCTCGCCCACGTGCTCCGCGCCGGTCGCCGTGTCGCGGTCGGGCTCGGTTGCGAGCAGCGTCGTGACCATGCCGATCAGGACAAGGCCCGCCATGCCGGCATAGGCCCAGCCCCAGGCATCGGCGAGGTCGAAGCCGCGCAGCTGAAGGGCGGAGACGAGCAGGGCCGCGCCGGCGGTGGAGGCGAGCATGCCGACCCGGTAGGCGGAGACGAACCAGGCCATGCCGGCGGCCTGTTCCTCGTCCGGCAGGCTTTCCACCCGGAAGGCGTCGATGACGATGTCCTGGGTGGCCGATGCGATCGCTACGAGCACCGCGCCGAGGGCGACGGCCCAGGGCACGAGGGTGGGGTCGAGCCAGCCGAGATAGAGGATCGCCGCCATCAGAAGGAGCTGGGAGAGGATCAGCCAGCCGCGCCGTCGGCCGAGCAGGCGCGAGAGGACCGGCACTCGGGTCGCGTCGACGATCGGCGCCCAGAGGAACTTGATCGTGTAGGGCAGGCCCGCCAGCGAGAACAGGCCGATGGTCGACAGGTCGACGCCCTGGTCCGCCATGCGCAGGGCGAGGGTGGAGCCGGAGAGCGCCAGCGGCAGGCCCGAGGCGAAGCCCAGAAACAGGATGATCAGGACGCGCGGCTTCAGGAAGACGGCGAGCGCCTTCACGAAGCGGTCCCTGCGGCTGCTGGACGGGGGCGCGGTGTCCGCTGAGGTCATGGCGAGATCCGCATCGCGCCGGGCCGGAGGGCGCCGATCAGAACGGGCGGACGGTCATCAGACCGTAGGCGACGACGAGGAAAACGATCTGGGCTGCGGCCATGCCGACCGCCCGGCCCTTGGCGCCCGCAACGGCGGCCTTGCGCGAGCGCGTCCCGGCGAGCCCGTGCAGGACGATGGCGAGAAGCCCGAGCCAGACGAAGCCGAACGCGTACCAGGACCCCATCACCATGATGACAAGGCCGGACAGCCCGACCACGCCGGTGACCGCCATGGCGGCGATGTAGATCGACTTGCGCCAGCCGCGGATCTCGGAAATGCCGGCGGGAACGGTGGCGGCGACGACCGCCCAGGCGACCGTGAACAGAAGGGCGAGCTGCGCCAGGCCCGTGTGGGCTTCGTTGAACATCGTGTACATGGGAGAACTCCTGGACGGCAGCGGGAACGACGGTCCGCGCGATCGGTCCGGACCGCGCGGCGTGCCCCCGTCTGTCCAATCCGGGCGACTGCGTCAAGCGTACCTTTGACGCGGTCCAGCCTGGCGGGGCGGCCGCCCGCCTACTTCTTCCTGCGGGCGATCAGCTTCGGCCGCTCTTCCGGCAGGATGCCCTGGGGACGGGTCAGAAGCACGATCTCCAGAAGCACGCCGACCAGCAGCACGCGGGCAGCACTGGCCTGGGTCGCCATGTCGGCGGGCAGGCGGGCGACCAGGGTCTCCGTGCCCGACCAGACCAGCCAGACCACGATCGCGCCGAGGAGCGCGCCCTTGTTGTTGCCGCTGCCGCCGGCGATCAGCATCGCCCACACGATGAAGGTGGCGAACACCGGCTCGAAGGCGTCCGGCGAGATGAAGCCGATGAAGTGGGCATAGAGCGCGCCGGCGAAGCCCATCAGGGCGGAGCCGAACACGAAGGCCTGCAGGCGGAAGCGGCGCACGTCCTTGCCAGCGGCTTCCGTCGCGATCTCGTTGTCGCGGATGGCGCGCAGGACCCGGCCCCAGGGCGCCACCCGGGCGCGCTCCACCAGGAAATAGGCGATGGCCACGGAGACGAGCGCGACCGCGAGGAAGACGAGACCGGATTCCTTGCCCTCGTAGAAGGGGCGGGGAATGTCGGCGATGCCGCGCACGCCGTGGGACAGCCATTCCTCGTTCTGGAAGGTGAAGCGGATGATCTCGGCGATGCCGATGGTGGCGATCGCCAGATAGTCGGATCTGAGGTTGACGGTGATCGCGCCGATGATCAGGGCCACGATGCTGGAGGTGATCACTGCGGCGACAATGCCGACCAGGAACGGCAGCTCGAAGCCGCCGACATGGGCGGCGTTGGGCGCGCTGGTCAGGATCGCGGCCGTGTAGGCGCCGACGGCGAAGAAGCCGGCGATGCCGATATTGATCTGGCCGGTCATGCCCCACTGGACGTTCAGGCCGAGCGCCAGGATCGCGTAGATCGACACCGTGGACAGGAAGAAGACGGCGTAGCCGATGAGGCCGCTCAGTTCCATGCTGCGCCTCCCCAGGAAGATGCGGTGTCGGTCGCCCCGGCGCTCATAGCGATTTCCCCTTGAAGATGCCGGTCGGGCGGACGATCAGCATCAGCACCAGGAGGGCGAAGGCCACGGCGTGCTTGTAGCCGGGGTCGATGAACATCGTGGAGACCTCCATCGAGATGCCGATGATGAAGCCGCCGGCGATCGCGCCGTAGGGCCGTCCGATGCCGCCGAGGATCGCGGCGGCGAACACCGGCAGCAGCAGGCGCCAGCCCATGACCGGATGCAGCCGCGTGTCCATGCCCAGGAAGACGCCGGCGACGGCGGCGAGCGAGGCGGCGATGACCCAGGTCAGCAGGATCATCTTGTAGGCCGGAATGCCGGAGATCCGGGCGAGGTCCATGTTGTCGGACATGGCCCGCATGGCCTTGCCGAACTTCGAGCGCGACAGGAACAGGTGCAGCGCCAGGATGATGACCAGCGTACCGCCGATGATCCAGAAATGGTCGGGCCGGATGATGATGTCGCCGAAGCGCATCGGCATCTGGATGCCGGAGCGGTAGACCATCGGGGAGGGGCCGGCGACGAGCTGCACCGCGCTTCTGAGGATCAGCGCGAGACCGAACGAGGAGATCAGAAGAATGATCGGGTGGCTGGAACGCAGCGGCCGGTAGAGGATGAACTCGGCTGCGAGCGCCACCGCGACGGCCAGCGCGATCGCGATGGGAAGGGCGACGATCGGCGACACGCCGGCCAGCGCCACCCCGATCAGCCCGCCATAGGCGCCGATGGTCATCAGGTCGCCGTGGGCGAAGTGGGCGAAGCGGAGAATGGAGAAGACGAGAGACACGCCGATCGCGCCGAGCGCGAGGATCGAGCCGGTGACGATGCCGTAGACGACGAGCTGCAGAAGGTCGGTCACGGGCGGAACCTCCCGATGGTCATCAACGTCGCGCGCTCACCCACCAAGGAACATCTCCGCGATCTCTTTATTGTTGAGGAGGCCCTGGCCCGTGTCCTCGAACCGGTTCTGGCCGCTGGCGAACACGTAGCCGCGGTCGGCGATGGCGAGCGCCTGCTTGGCGTTCTGTTCGACCATGAGAATGCCGACCCCGAAGTCGTTGACCCGCTTCACCTGACGGAAGGTCTCGTCGATGAACTTGGGCGACAGCCCGGCGGTGGGCTCGTCGAGGAGCAGCAGCTTCGGCTCCAGCATCAGCGCGCGGCCCATGGCCACCATCTGCCGCTCGCCGCCGGACATCTGCCCGACCGGCTGGCGCTTGCGTTCGGCGAGCCGGGGAAACAGCTCGTAGATCGTCTCCATCTGCGGCCGCCAGTCGTCGGTGCGGATGAAGGCGCCCATCTCCAGGTTTTCCTGGACGGTCATGGACGGAAAGACGTTGCGCTCCTGGGGCACGTAGCAGATGCCGCGGCTGACGATGTCTTCCGGCTTCTTGTTGGTGATGTCGGTGCCGGCGAACACGATGGACCCGGCCCGGATGGTCACAAGACCGAACACGGCCTTCATGAAGGTGGACTTGCCGGCCCCGTTCGGGCCGACGATCACGACGATTTCCTTCTCGGTCAGGCTGAGGTTCAGGCCGGACAGGATGTCCGCGCCGCCATAGCCGCCGGTTACGTCGGTTGCTTCCAGGAGTGCCACGCCCCGATCTCCCTCAGCCGGCGTCTTCGGTTTCGGCGTGGCCCAGATAGGCTTCGCGCACGTCCGGGTTCGAGCGGACCTCGCTCATCGGCCCCTGGGTCAGGACGGTGCCCTGCGCCATCACGATCACCGGGTCGCAGAGCTCGGCGATCACGTCCATGTCGTGCTCGATCAGGCAGAACGTGTAGCCGCGCTCCTCGTTGAGGCGCCGGATGGCCGTGGTGATCGCGCCGAGCAGTGTGCGGTTCACGCCGGCGCCGGGCTCGTCGAGGAGGACCATCCGGGCGTCGGTCATCATCGTGCGGCCGAGATCGAGGAGCTTCTTCTGGCCGCCGGAGAGGTTGCCGGCCAGTTCGTCGGCCACGTGGGTGAGGTTCAGGAAGGCGAGGACCTCGTCGACCTTGTCGAGGACGTCGGCGTCCTGCCGCTTGACGCGGCCCCAGCTGAACCAGGAAGCGAACAGGTTCTCGCCGGCCTGCTCGGGGGGAACCAGCATCAGGTTCTCGCGCACCGTCATGCGGTAGAATTCGTGTGGAATCTGGAAAGTCCGCACCAGTCCGCGGTGAAACAGGGTGTGCGGCGGGAGGCCGGTGATGTCCTCGCCGTCGAAAACGATGCGGCCCGCATCCGGCTTCAGAAGACCGGCGACGATGTTGAAGAGGGTGGACTTTCCGGCGCCGTTCGGACCTATCAGACCGGTGATCGACCCTTCCGCGACCTCGAACGAGCAGCCATCCACCGCGCGTATGCCGCCAAAGGAAAGCGAGACGTCCTCGATACGGATCACGCGGTTCACCTCGTTGAGAGCGGGCCGTTGAGAGGGTGTCGGAGTTGTGGTGCGGTGTCCAGCCGGGCTTGTTCGAAAACGGGTTGCCGCACCGGATGCACCTCGAACGATCGGCGCGGGTTACTCAATTTGATCGGCAATGACAAGCGCTGCGAGGCCTGTGATCGCGGTTTTGACGCGTATTGAGAAGATTCTTCCCGAGGCAGGAAAGCAGGCGAACAGAATTCGTCAGGACGCACCGCTTGCCGGGCGGTATCCGAGAATGGTCATCACGATGTCGAGCATCCGCTTCTGGGTGGCATCGTCGCCGTCGCGGACTTCGAGGTTGAGATAGGGAGAGATGCCGGCAAGCGCCGCGTAGTGGGACAGCGAGCAGTCGGATCGGCCCGCGGACGTCGTCTCCACCAGCACGTTGAGGCCGGCCTCGGTGAGCCGTTGCACCAGGTCCTGCACCCGGCGGTTCGTCTCAAGGGCGCCCGTCACGGCCGTGATCACCAGCGAATCCGGGCTCGCCAGACCGCCGGACGCGGAGGCGCTACGAAAAGCCTGGTCTCCCGGGCCCGGGGCCAGGATCGAGACGGACCCGGAACCGCCCCGGCCGGCGATGCCCGGGGCGTTGGTGTGGAGCGCGATCACCGGCATCCCCCAGGACCGCTCCGCAAGGATCGCGTTCACGAAGCGGGGCGAGGAGGCTTTCGTGCAGCGGGCGCGGCCGCTGCCGAAGTTGCGGTTGGGGTCGACGCCGGCATTGGCGCGGCGGCCGCCGGTCTCGACCAGGACTGCCGTGCCGCCGTAGCGATCCAGCGCATAGGCGGCGGTGGCGACGGCGGCCTGCTCGTCGTCGTGGGGCAGCACCCACAGCGGTCCACGCCGGGTGACGTTGCGCACCGTCTGGATCGTCCAGGCGCGTCCGTTCTCCTCGAAGGTCTGCTGGCTGACGCAGCGATCCGGACCGAACAGCTCCGGGTGACGGGAGAAGTCGCCGTCCCGGTCGGTGACCTCTCCGGGCGCGAGGCACGCGGTTGCGGCCGGGCCGCCGGGCGTCGCCACGCAGCCGGCGAGCGCCAGCAGCGCGGCTGCGGCTGCTGCGGCAGCGAGGTTGCGTGCGCGGCTGCCGGTCTGGCACTTCCGCCGGAGCGATGGGCATGATGGCATCGAAGTCCGTCCGGAAGAGGCTTAGAAAAGGGCGGGGCGCGACATTATCTCAGGGTCGGGACGTCGCGTCACTGACATCCTGCGGGGGGTTAATATTAGAGATTCCTCACATATGTTGGGGGCCGTCTGAAACGCGCCCGCGGGCGCCTGCAAACCTGAAGGATGACCATGAGCAAGACCGAATCGATTGCCGGTGCGACGCTTGAGGTGCTGACCCCGCAGGAGGTGAAGGAGAAGTTCGACCGCAACGAAGTGGTCGTCATCGACGTGCGCACGCCGGCGGAGTTCGCGTTCGAGCACATCAAGGGCGCGATGCTGTTCCCGCTGTCCTCGTTCGATGCGTCGAAGCTGCCGGGGCAGTCCGAGAAGGCCATCGTGTTCCACTGCGGGTCCGGCGTGCGCTCCAAGCGGGTCGCCGAAGCCTGCGCGGCCGCCGGCATCACGCAGCTCGCCCACATGGAAGGCGGCTTCGGGGCGTGGAAGAGTGCCGGTCTGCCCTATCTCGCGACCGATCCCGCGACCGGCTCCACCGTCTCCAAACCCTGATCGGGGAAGCCCGGCCGCGCCGACGCGGCCGGGCCCCGTTTTCTGAATTTTCAAGGGTGCGCCGCCGGGCGCCGTCGCGTAATCATACGCAATTGACTTTGCGACGGAGGGTTTTCCAATCTCCTGAAAGCGACGTGCCGACCAGGTCTCTTGTTGCTCCGATTAACGGAGTGTTGGCATCGCGTCTGCCACAGGGAATCCATGTCGACCGTGCAGCACGCAGCGGACAAGCTCTCCACCGGGATCGCCGGGCTGGACGCCGTTCTCGCCGGCGGTCTGCCGCGGGGCGGTACGACGGTGCTCGTCGGCGGTCCCGGCGCGGGGAAAACCGTCCTCGCCAGCCAGATCGCGGTTCACCGGGCCCTGCAGGACGAGCATGTCCTGTTCGTGGCCTTCGAGGAAACGCCGCCGTCCATCGTCCAGACCCTGCAGTCCTTCGACTGGGCTCCCGATGATTTTGCGGCCGCCGGGATCCATTTTCTGAACACGAGACAGGCGACCCGCGCCGTGGCCACGGGCGGATTCAGCCTCGACGGGCTCCTGGCCATGATCGGGGCCCATATCGAAGAGCACGCAATCAGCGTCGTCGTGCTGGACGGCATCGATCAGATTCTCGAACTTCTGCCGTCGGGCGTCGAGCGCAAGGCCCAGATGCTGCATGTCCTCGACTGGCTGGAAGAGCGCCATCTGGTCAGTCTCGTGACCGCCAAGGCGTCGTCGGCCTCCGGCATGCGGCGCATCGAATTCATGCAGTATGCGGCCCAGTGCGTCATTCACCTTCAGGCGGGACACGGGCCGACCGGATCGCGGCGGGTGGTTTGTATCACGAAATACCGGGGCGCGAACGCCAAGGCGGGGCGCCACCCGTTCGTGATCGGTCCCCGTGGGATCGGGGTCGTCCCTCGGCTTCCGGCGCTGCCCGACACCCGCGGCGGCGACGCGCGGCTGTCGTCGGGAGTGGCAGATCTCGATGCAATGCTCGGAAACGGGTTCCGGCGCGGAACGACCATTCTTGTGTCCGGAGCGCCGGGCACGGCGAAGACGACGCTGGGTGCCTCCTTTCTCCTCGACGGGCTCCGTCGGGGGGAGGCCGGACTTCTGATCTCCTTCGAGGAGACCGTGGAGCAGACCCTCGACAACGTCCGCTCCGTCGGCATGGATTTCGGCCCCTATGCCGAAGATCCGGCATTCGGGGGGCTGAGCCTCTTCTCCCGGCTGACCGAGCCGGAGGAAACCTATCTGGCGGTGCTCGACGCGCTGGAGCGGATCAATCCGGATCGGATCGTCATCGATCCGATCTCCGCGCTCAACAAGCGCCGCGACGACCCGGAAGCCGAACGCATCATCGAGCAGCTGTTCAATCTGATCCGGTCGACGGGTGCGACGCTTCTGACAACCTCGCTGATCGAACCCTCGTCCCCTCAGGCCGGTCAGACGATCAGCGGCATATCGACGATGGCCGACACCTGGCTTGAACTCGGCTACGCGCGCCATGGCAGCAGGAACGTACGTACGCTGCGGGTGGTGAAATCCCGTGGCACGGCTCACTCGCATCAGCTCAGGGAACTCGTCCTTTCGGACGGCGGCCTGTCCCTGGCCGATCTTCCCGAGGGTCTGGTCCACGAGGGCGCCCCGGCTGGTCCCGTCCCCGGGTCGGAGCGTCCGTCATGAGCATCAACCCTCCTGCCGCCGAGAGCCCGGCCGTCCTCTATCTGTTCGTGGCCGGCAGTCATCCGACCAGCCTCCGGGCGCGGGAGGTGCTCGCCGAGACGCTTCAGGAGCAGAACATCGCGATCGAAACGCGGGTGGTCGACGTGTTCGAAGACGCCAAGACCGCGGTGGCGGCCGGCGCGATCGCGACGCCGTCGCTGCTGGCTGCAGACGGCGACCGAAGGCTCTGGCTGATCGGGGATCTCGTCGACCGGGACGCGCTGCGGTCCTTCCTTACGAGTTTCCTGGAGGGGGCGGGCCACGTGGCATCGGGCGAGAACGCCGATGGCCTGGACCGATTGCGATGAGGAGGGCAGGCCGGGCGCAGGCGGTCGTCCTTATCGCCACGAGCCTCGTGGCACTCAACATAGCCGGCGGTCTCGTCTGGGCGCTTTCGGGGACGGCTGACGATCTGTCGGCCGCGCGTCTGGCGCTGGGGCTCTGCCTTGTCTGCGACGTGTTTCTGGCGGGCGCGCTGTTTCTCGTCGCGGGACGCGCCGGTGCGTCCGGCGCCAGCACGAACCTGGTGGCCAAAAGCGATGCGGTGCGGGTCTGGTCGTGGACGCTCGACACCGCTCGCGAGACCGTCGACGTCGAAGACTTCGAACGCGACCTGGTGGCGGGGCGTTCGCATCCCGGCGGCGCCGCGCGCTGGCTCGGGATTTCGGAGATGGTTCACCCCGACGACCTGCCCCGGGTCCGGGCGGCGGTCCGGGCCATGAGCGGCAGCGGCGAGCTCTATTGCCGGAATATCTACCGTCTCAGGAGCGACGGCGACGAGCCTCTGCTCGTGGAATGTCGCGGCTTCGTCGAGCGGGACGAGGCGGGCCGCGCGCGTTTCATTCACGGCCTCCATACCGATATCACGAGCCGGGCTTTCGGAACTGCCTTGCCCGGTGACGGAGAGGGCGCCGGGTTCCGCCTGAGCCTGCGCGACCAGGCGCTCAACTCCGTGCGCGAGGGCGTCGTGATCGTGGACATGCTCGGCGACGATCAGCCGATCGCCTACGCCAACGGCGGCTTTCTGCGTCTGACCGGCTATACGCTGTCGGAGGTGCTCGGACAGAACTGCCGTTTTCTTCAGGCGGACGATGTGGACCAGTCGGAGGTCGATCAGCTCCGCGAAGCGGTCGCGGCCGGCCGTCCGGTCAGCGTGACGCTCCGCAACTATCGCAAGTCCGGCGAGATGTTCTGGAACGACGTTTCCCTCTCGCCGATCTTCAGCGAGACCGGGCGCGTCACGCACTATGCCGGAACCATGCACGACATCACGGAGGCCGTGGAGCGCCTCGAACGCATGCGCGAGGCCGCCGGTCACGATGGACTGACGGGCATCCGCAATCGGCTCGGCTTCGAGCGCGTGCTGGATCCGCTGGTCCAGGAGCGGGGCGAGCAGGTGGTGGCCGTCGCGCTTTTGAACGTGCGCGGCATGGGCGCCTTCAACGAGAGCTACGGCATGGACGTCGGCGATCATGTGCTGATGGCGATCGCCCGCAGGCTGGACTCCTGCGAGAACCCCCCGGGATTTGCGGCCCGTACCGGCGGCAACGAGTTCGCGATGGCGTTCGCCGCGCCGACACTCGCGGACTGCGAGCGCGGAGTCTCGCAGCTCAAGGCGCTGATGGGCGAACCCTATTCCGTGGCCGGCGGGCAGATGACGCTACCCTTCTCCATCGGTTGGGCCTCGACGGTCCATGGCGTGGAAGGGCCCACTCTCCTGCGCAACGCGGAGATCGCGCTGGCCGAGGCGCGCCGGAGCAATGGCGGAACGGTCTGCCGGTTCGAGCCGGCGATCGCCCAGGCGACCCACCAGAGGGCGCGTCTCGTCGCGGGGATGCGCGAGGCGATCGCCCGCGACGAACTCAGTTTCGCCTTTCAGCCGCTCGTCGATCTCAACACCCGGCGGATCGTTCAGGTGGAGGCGCTGATCCGCTGGACGCATCCGACCTACGGCCCCCAGTCGCCGGCCGTGTTCATTCCGCTGGCCGAGGAATCGGGGCTGATCGGGGCGTTGGGGGAGTGGGGCATCGAAACGACTGCCCGGTTCGCCGCGCAGCTCGCCCGGGAGACCGGCCGGGCGATCCCGGTGGCGGTGAACGTGTCGGGCGCCCAGTTCGCGACGACGCCGGTGCTGAGCCAGCTCCTGGCCGCCGTGGACCGCAACGGCATCAGCCCGTCCCAGCTCCTGGTCGAACTGACCGAATCGGTGCTTACCGACGAGGCCAAGCTGGTCCGGCAGCTCGACGAGATCCGCAATGCCGGCTTCCGCATCGCGATCGACGATTTCGGCACCGGCTACTCCTCGCTCAGCTATCTGCACAACTATTCGGTTCACGAACTGAAGATCGACAAGAGCTTCGTGCAGAAACTCGGCTCCGAGCGCTACAGCGCCAAGATCGTGCAACTGTGCATCGACCTTGCCGGAGAACTCGGCTGCGCCGTCGTGGCCGAAGGCGTCGAGACGGAAGAGCAGGTGGAGATTCTGCGGGACATGGGCTGCCCCCTCGGCCAGGGTTTTCTGTTTTCCCGCCCGCTGCCACAGGAAGAGTTCCTTCAGCTGTGCAACGCGGAGCAGGTCTCCTGGAGCGCATGTGGGTCGAACTGAGCATCGGGGCCGAATAGGGCCCGCTCTGTTCATCGGACGAAATTCCGTTTCCTCGCGGGCGGACCGTGACATCGAGGCGGATCGGCTGTGAAGCGCTGCTTGTCGTTGCCGAATCTTCCCCGGTGCCGGCCTTGCGCCGACGTCGACGGACCGGCGGACCGGTCCGGCCGGGTCGGATTGCTAACCCTTTGTTGACTCTGCCTCACCCCCGCTTCTTCTCCGCCGCGAAATCGTCACCAGATTGCGAAACGAATGCCCGAATGCGGCGTTGAGTTAGCACGCAAGCCGACAGCCCGTTTTGAGAAAGGGTCCGGCCGGGGTTTGGCATCAACGCGCCCCGTTCCTGTATTAGTAAGGTGACGAACATGATGGTTATGCGTCGATTTGCGATCGCGGGTGCCGGTCTCTGCCTGGCAGCCGCACCGGCCCTGGCAGCCGATCTTCCCCAGGAAACCTACAGCGCGCCCGTTCAGGCCGCGCCCGTCCAGATCTACGACTGGACCGGCATCTATCTCGGTCTCCACGCCGGCTGGCTCGGTGGCGATTTCGATCCCGACTTCAGCGGTGTCAGCGGTGCCGACGGCAGCGCCTTCACCGGCGGTTTCCACGCCGGCGCCAACTACATGGTGACGCCGCAGTTCCTGGTCGGTATCGAAGGTGACGTCGACGGAACCTCGTTCGACAAGGACGGCACGTTCACCCCGGGCTCCACGACCGGCAACGCGAACATCAACTGGACGTCGAGCATCCGCGGTCGTGCCGGTTTCGCGTTCGACCGCTTCCTGGCCTACGGCACGGGTGGTGTGGCGTTCGCCGACGTCGACGTGAGCAACGCCGGCTTCTCGGAGTCCAACACCCACACCGGCTGGACCGTCGGTGCCGGTCTCGAAGGCATGATCACCCCGAACGTGACCGCCCGCGTCGAGTACCTCTATGCCGACTACGGCAGCCAGGACTACAACTTCGGCGGAACGACCAGCAACATCGACGTGTCCTCCAACGTCGTCCGCGCCGGTATTTCCTACAAGTTCTGATCGGACGCTCATTCCGGTCGGAATTTCCGACCGGTCGAGACTTGAAAAAGGCGCCCTCGGGCGCCTTTTTCTTTGCCATATTTATGGTTTACGCCCGTTAAGGTTAATTGCGTTAAGGTAAACAAGCGTTAAACGTATTCTTTAAGACTTTATGGGAAAACATCCTTGGCCTCGCGGTGAGTATCGAGTCGGATATCAAGTGGTTTTCTTGGTTTTCGGGGTCTCTCGCCGGGAGGGGAGCAACTACGATCAAGGGTGTATCAGTATGAGTCCTTCACGCCTTGCGTCGGCAGCGGTCCTCGCCGCGATGCTGACCACTCCCGCTTTCGCCGCCGACCTTCCCGACATCGTGTTCGAAGAGCCGGTGCCGCTGCCGGAACCGGCCCGGTTCAACTGGAGCGGTTTCTATGCCGGCGGACACGCCGGTGTCGTTGCCGGCTCGGTGGATCCCGGCATCGTCGGCCAGAAGTCGATCTACGAGAACGCCTTCATCGGCGGTGCCCATGTCGGCGTGTCGGCCGAGCTGGCGCCGATGTTCATCGTCGGCATCGAGGGCGATTTCGACGGCTCGACCTATGACGAGACCCGCGTCTACGGGACCAGCCCGGTCAACGCCCAGATGGACTGGACGGCCTCCGCACGCGGCCGGTTCGGCCTGGCTTTCGGCCAGTTCGTGAACATGCCGGGCGTGGCCGACGTCCAGGCCTATGCGACCGGCGGTCTTGCGCTGGCGAAGTTCCGCGCCGCGACGCCGGGCTATTCCGACACCAACACCCACACCGGCTGGACCGTGGGCGGCGGCGTCGAGGCTGCGGTCACCCAGAATCTGACCGTTCGGGCGGAATATCTCTACACGAGCTACGCCAACGAGCTTTACGCGCTCGGTCCGACGGTGGGCGACCTGGCGGTCGAAGCCCGCACCAACGTCGTGCGCGGCGGCGTCAGCTACTACTTCTGACCGGGCGTCGACCGGCCCCGGCGAGACGGCAGCCGCGCCTTTGGAGCATTCCCGGTTCAGGCCGCATCGGTCTGAACGAGGGAGAACTGCTCAGCCTGTTGAATCTGGAGCCCTTTCTTGTCGCTCGGATGGTGCCGTCCGAGCGGAAATGGCTCCAGGCGCGGCGCGCCTCTCCGAACGCTTCCTGCGGTCAGGGTCGAGACCTGTCCGCCCGGGAAAGGGACTTCGGTTCAACGCTTTGGGCAATCGTGCCCGTGCGGGTCGCGTCGTATCCGGAGACGACATGGGTTGCGCCCCCAACCGGTGTCGCAAAAGCGTCAGAATGCGCCATCCCGGCGTCGCAGGAGCGTCAGCCGAGGCGTTCGAATCCCTGCATGATGGATCCCAGCGTGCCGCCTCTGGTTGCACGGTTCGCGCAAGCGCCAACTGCTTGTGTCGGGACGACGGGCGCGGTTGCTCGTCTGCCCGCCGCAGTGGCTTGCGGGTCTTGTCTGGGCTCGTGATCGCCGGGGATGCATCATGGTCGACCTTCGTAACTCCATCCGGCCCGCCACCGTCGCCGCGTCGATCGAGGCGGCGCCCAAGCAGGTGCTGGAGCTGGCCGATCTGGGCAGCCTGTTCCCGCAGGGGACCCGCGTCTATCTGCCGGATACCGGCAACGTCCCGCTCGCCGCTCAGGTGGAGGCGGCTCGCCGCGTGACGGCCGCGGGCTATGTTGCCGTTCCCCATATTCCCGTCCGGCGCATCGAAAGCCGCGGCGCGATGGCCACCCGTCTTGCCCGGCTGTCGCAGGATGCGGGCGTGCGCGAGGCGCTGGTGATCGCCGGCGACGCGGACCGTCCGGCCGGCCCGTTCGCCTCGACGATGGACGCGCTGGGGTCGGGCATGTTCGCCGATCACGGCATCACCACGATCGCGGTTGCCGGCCATCCGGAAGGCAATCCGCACGCGTCCGAGGACGAGCTGGAGCGCGCCATCGTCTGGAAGAACGCGTTTGCCGCCCGCTCCGGGACGGACATGCGGATCGTCACCCAGTTCTGCTTTGATCCGCGCCGGGTCATCGCCTGGTCGCGGCGGATCGCGCGGTCCGGCAACCGGCTGCCGATCCATGTCGGCGTGGCCGGGCCGGCTAAGATTTCGACCCTGGTCAAATATGCCGGGATGTGCGGCGTCGGGGCCTCGCTGTCGGTGCTGCGGCAGCGCGGCATGAGCCTGTCGGTTCTGGCCACGAGCTACAGTCCGGAAGCCACGCTTGCCCCGATCGACGCCCATTGCGCCGCCGAGCCCGGTGCCGCGATCGCACAGGCCCACATCTATCCCTTCGGAGGGCTGCGCCGCACGGCGGAGTGGCTGACGGCGCGGGGCACCTGGACTTTCGGCGCGGTCGAGGACGGCACGGTCGCGGCCGAAGCCGGGCAGTAGGCTCAGACCGGGCCTGCGGAACCCTTTTCCGATGCACGGTGTTGTCGAGGCGGCCGGCGCGGCCCGCGCCGCGAGCCGACGGGCGCCACAGCATCGGAACTCCGTCTCATGTCGAAACCGGACCGCGACGCCTACAGCCTCATGGTCGAGGCGCGGCGCCGTTCGTCATCGCCATGCGCACCCACGCAATGGCGCTCGCCTTCGCGGCGGGCAAACCGCAGGATTCGGCGGAACTCGGCCGGATGATCCAAGAAAAGCTGATGGCGACGGCCGAAGCGGGCCTCGCCGTTCAGACCGAAATCGCGCGCCAGGCCACGGCGGCCTGGTGGGGGATGACGCTGGGACGGCGGCCGACCCTGTCGGCAGCGGGCATGAAGCGGCTGTCGGGAAAGGCGGCCGCTCCCTACGCCAAGCGCGTGCGGGGCAATTCCCGCCGCCTGACCAGATCCAAGGGCTAGGCCGATCAGGCGGCGCTCGGAAGCGCCCCGCGCATCGATTCTCCGGCCTTCGGCTCCTGTTCCGGGCAGCCGAACTCGCGGCCGGCGTCGGCGAGCAGGCACCACAGATAGTCGGCAAGCGACGCGCGGACGAGGATGTCGAACACCGGCCCCGCGGCCTCGCTTTCGTCGCGCAGCCAGATCGTGACCGCCGTGCTCGTGCCGACATGGGTGCCGACGACGCGGCCGGCCTGGAAGGCGCGGGGATGCATGTCGATGGTGATCAACTTGGATAGAACGTCCCGCCCGCGCGGTCCCGTCAGGGTGATCAGCGTGTAGTAGTCCGACACGTCCACGGTCTGGGTGAGCGGCTGGCCGGCGAGCGCCCCTTCGAGCGCTTTCCCCAGCTCCGTTCCTTCGCCGTCAGGGGCGAGAAGCAGCCACTCGTCCGGCCCGAGCCACAGCAGCGACCGCTCGCCGGTGACCGCGCTGGAGCAGGCGGCGGTGGGCAGCGCCACACCGGTGGCGGAGGCGACGGCCTCCGCGTCACGGCCGGGCTGGCAGCGCAGCCCGATCTTGGTCAGGAACGGCCACTCGGCGAGGCTGACCGCCCCGTTCTCGGCGCGGATCGGCGCCCGGTGGGCGAGCGGTGAACGGCGTCGCGGATCAAACATTCCCGGCCTCCTTCTGGGCGAGGAAATCGAGCTCGGTCACGGTTGCGGCGATCGGTGCGCCGCCGTCGAGCCGGGTGACATACAAGGTCTCGCCCATGCGCCGGCCGCCGGCCTTGATCGCCGCGAAGGCGATCGACCGGCCGAGATTGGGCGAGAAGTAGCTCGAGGTGACATGGCCGAGCATCGGCACCGGCGGCGCCGGTTCGGACGCGGTTTCGATGACGTGGGCGCCTTCGGCGAGCACCGTCTGCGGATCCTGGGTCAGGAGCCCGACCAGCTGCCGCCGGTCCTCGCGCGCCGTATCGGAGCGGGTGAGGGAGCGCTTGCCGATGAAGTCCCCCTTCTTGCTCGAGATGAGCTTGTCCATCCTGAGATCGATCGGCGTCATGGTGCCGTCGGTGTCCTGGCCGGCGATGATGAAGCCCGCCTCGGCGCGCAGCAGATGCATGCCTTCCGTGCCGTAGGGCGTGATGCCGTAGCGCTGGCCCTTTTCCATGATCGTCTGCCACAGCCACAGGCCGTAGCTGGCGTTGACGTTGATCTCGTAGGAGACGCCGCCGGTGAAGGAGATCCGGAACACCCGGACCGGAACCCCGTCGATGTGGGCGTTCTGCCACGACATGAACGGGAAGGTGTCCGGGTTCGGATCGAGGTCGTCCAGCAGCTCCGCCATCAGCTCCGGCGTGCGCGGACCGGTCAGCGAAGCGACGGCCCACTGTTCGGTGACGCTGGTCAGCCGGACGTCGAGATCGGTCCACTCGGTCTGGAGGTAGTCTTCCAGCCACGCCATCACCCGGGCGGCGCCGCCGGTGGTGGTGGTCATGTGGAAATGATCGTCGGCGATGCAGGACGTCACGCCGTCGTCGAACACCATGCCGTCCTCGTTGAGCATGAGGCCGTAGCGGCAGCGGCCGGGCTCGAGCTTCGACCAGGCGTTGGTGTAGACCCGGTTGAGCAGGGTGCGGGCGTCCTTGCCGCGTATGTCGATCTTGCCGAGCGTGGAGGCGTCGAGCACGCCGATCGCGTTGCGTGCGGCGAGGCATTCGCGCTGGAGGGCTGCCTCCGGGGTCTCGCCCGGCATCGGATAGATCCACGCGCGCAGCCAGTCGCCGACCGTCTCGAACATCGCGCCGTTGGCCACGTGCCAGTCGTGCATGGCGGTGGTTCGGCGCGGCGCGAAGTGGCCGCCGGAATGGGCGCCGGCCATGACGCCGAACGTCACCGGCTTGTAGGGCTGGCGGAACGTGGTGGTGCCGATTTCAGGCAGTTTGGCCGCCTGCTTGTCGGCCAGGATGGCGAAGGCGTTGATGTTGACCGTCTTGCCCTGGTCGGTGCCCATGCCGGTGGTGGTGTAGCGCTTGGCGTGCTCGACCGAGGAATAGCCTTCCTGCACGGCGAGACGCAGGTCCTTCACCGTCGTGTCGTTCTGGGTGTCGACGAAGGTGCGGCCGGCGCGGGCATGGGGGAGCACGACGCGCGGGTCGAGCGCGCCGGGCGCAAGCGCCGCGTCGGCGACCTGCGGCACGGACGGCGCATCCGCTTCGAACCCGGCGGCCGTGGAGGCGGCCGCACCGGCCGCGAATCCCGTTTCCAGGCAGCCCGCCAGATCGAAGCGTCCGGCGCAGGCGCCGGCCGAGCGCTCGCGCTGGACGGAGCGGCCCGGCACGAACGCGCCGATCGTCTCGTCGTAGCTGAGCTGGCCGCGGGACTGGGAAAACAGGGCGACGTTGGGCGAGAAGCCGCCGGCCATGGCCAGCGAGTCGCAGGCGAGCTTTTCCGAGGAGCCGGTGGGGGATCCGTCGGCTGCGAGTGCCTGGACGGTGATACCGGAGACCCGCTTGCGTCCGGACGTCGCCACCACGGCAGTGCCGCGGCGCACCTGGATGCCGGCTGCGCTTGCCCGCTCGGCGACACCGACGCCGGCGGCCGCGCGCGAATCGATCACCGCGACGATGTCCGCGCCGGCCTGCTTCAGGCGGCACGCGGCGTCGTAGCCGGTGTCGTTGTTGGTCACGACCGCGATCTTCTTGCCGACAAGGACGCCGTACCGCTCGGCGAAGGTGAGGGCGGCGGAAGCGAGCACGATGCCGGGCCGGTCGTTGCCGGGAAACAGCAGCGGCCGCTCGGTGGACCCGGTCGCCAGCACCACCTCGCGCGCACGGATCCGCCAGTTGCGCTGGCGCGGCAGGCGCGGATCCCGGTCGGCCGGCATCTGGTGGTCGGCGATCTTTTCCCAGAGGTTCACCTGGTTCTCGGCGTAGTAGCCGAAGGCGCAGGTGCGGGTGAGGACGCGGACGTCGGGATAGGTCCTGAGCTCGGCTTCGACCGCGGCGATCCATTCCGCCGGCGCCATGCCGTCGATCAGCGTGTCCCGGTCGGCCGAAAGCAGCCAGCCGCCCAGTTCGGCGGTCTCCTCGGCCAGCACCACCCGCGCACCGGAGCGCGCCGCGGCAAGCGCCGCGGCGAGGCCGGCGGGGCCGCCACCGACCACCAGCACCTCGCAGTGATGGTTGATGTGTTCGTAGCGATCCGGATCGGGCGCGGACGGCGCCTTTCCGAGACCGGCCGCCGCCCGGATGATCTTCTCGAAGCCCATCCACGAGCCGGGCGGGCCCATGAAGGTCTTGTAGTAGAAGCCCGACGGCAAGAAGCGATGGAAGATGTCATTGATCGCGCCGACATCGAAGGAAAGCGAGGGCCAGGCGTTCTGGCTCTTCACCTCCAGGCCGGAATAGATCTCCTGCTCGGTGGCGCGGGTGTTGGGATCGGTGATCGCCGGATCGCTGCCGATCTGGACGAGGCCGGCCGGATCGTCCGCGCCCGCCGTCATCACCCCGCGCGGCCGATGATACTTGAAGCCGCGGGCGATCATGTGGATGCCGTTCGCCATCAGCGCGGAGGCCACCGTGTCGCCGGCGTAGCCGGACACCGGCTTGCCGTCGAAGGTGAAGTGGATCGGCTTGGACCGGTCGATCCGGCCGCCCTCGTCACGCCGGAACGGCTGGCGGGCGGCCGCGCGCATCGCCGTGCGGTCGGAGGCGGCGCCGGTGGCGGCGTCGGTGCGGAAGTCCAGTGCGGAGCCCGGGGCTGTGCCTTCGGTCGTGCTCATCAGCGCGCTCCCCTGCCGCCGTCGACGGCGGCCTCGGCCATGCCGGCACCCTCGGCCGGCACCAGTTTCACGGCGTCGTTTCCGGACCCGACCACTTCGCCCGATGGCGTGGCAGGCCGGTCGCCTTCCACGTCCGGACGCGGCGCGCCCATCTCGTAGACGGCGTAGATACGGTCGGAGGCCGTCGAGCGGAGCACGTTGAACCAGCGCCGGCAACCCGTCGCATGGTTCCAGCGCTCGGCGAAGAGCCCCTTGGGATTGTCGCGGAAGAACACGAACTCGGCCCATTCGGCGTCGCTCAGCGCGGCCGGGTCGGCCGGACGCGCGATGTGGGCCTGGCCGCCATAGGCGAACTCGGACTGATCGTGGTCGCCGCAATAGGGGCAGGAGATGACGAACATGGCGGCAGGTCCTGAGGTTAGTGGGCGACGGCGGCCGCGCCGTGCTCGGCGACGAGCGCCCCGGTCACGAAGCGGCCGATGGCGAACGGGGCGGCGATGGCGTTCGGCTCGTCGTTGGCGACGAGGTCGGCGAAGGCGTGGCCGGAGCCGGGCGTCGCCTTCCAGCCGCCGGTGCCCCATCCGCCGTTGATGTAGAAGCCCTTCACCGGGGTCTTCGACAGGATCGGGCTGGCGTCCGGGCAGACATCGACGATGCCGCCCCACTGGCGCAGCATCCGCAGCCGCGAGAAGATCGGGAAGACCTCCTTGATCGCCGCGATCTGGTGCTCGATCAGGCCGATCTGGCCGCGCTGGGTGTAGGAATTGTGGTGGTCGATGCCGGCGCCGATGACCAACTCGCCCTTGTCGGACTGGCTGCAGTAGGCGTGGACGGCGTTGGACATGACCACGCAGTCGATGACCGGCTTGATCGGCTCGGAGACCAGCGCCTGCAGCGGATGGCTCTGGATCGGCAGCCGCACCCCGACCATGTCGGCGATGACGCTGGTATGGGCGGCGACCACGGAGGCGACCTTCGGGGTCTTCACCGTGCCGCGGGTGGTCTCCACCGCCGTGACCTGGCCGGCCTCGACCCGGATGTCGGTGACTTCCGTCTTCTCGATGATGTCGACGCCGAGGGCGCTGGCCGCCCGGGCGAAGCCCCAGACCACCGCGTCGTGGCGGTTGACGCCACCGGAGCGCTGCAGGCTGCCGCCGACGATCGGGTAGCGGGCGGAGGCCGACATGTTGAGGATCGGGCAGAACTCCGCCACCTCCTTCGCCTCGAGCCATTCGGCCTCGACGCCGTTCAGCCGGTTCGCCTCGACGCGCCGCTTGATCGTGCGCGCCTCGCCCTCGTCGTGGGCCAGGTTCAGCACGCCGCGGTGGCTCATCATGATGTTGAAGTTCAGCTCGCGGCCGAGCGTCTTCCACAGGTTCAGCGCGTGGTTGTATATCGCCGCGGATTCGTCGTAGAGGTAGTTGGACCGGATGATCGTGGTGTTGCGACCGGCGTTGCCGCCGCCGATCCATCCCTTTTCGATAACGGCAATGTTGGTCACGCCGTGAACCTTGGCGAGATAATAAGCCGTCGCAAGGCCGTGACCGCCGCCACCTATGATCACGGCGTCATACGAGTCTTTGAGCGCTGCCTTGCGCCAGGCCGGTTGCCAGCCGGTGTGGCCCCTGAGGCCTTCGCGAACGAGACGGAGAAGGGAGTAGCGCTGCATCGCCCAAATATCCTTGCCCGGGAGGGGGCCATATCACCGGTGACCGCCTGCGAGCGGATCGGCATCGTGATCGCTCACTATCGCCGGACGCTGCTGCGGATGACCTTCCATCCGCGTCTTGCGATGTCGCAAAGTGCCAAGGCCTAGTCCGATTGTGAAATATGAAAGACCGACGGCGGAAAGACATGGTTTTTCGTCCGTCTCAACGACCCTGGCGCCTTGCCGCAGGATCCGCGTTGGCGCCGGGCGTGGGGTCTACGCAATCTCCGTGTTTTCGAACCGGTCTGGTTGATGTCACCAGGCAACGGTACGCTCGAACTGGAACGTGTCGTGACTGGAACAGCCGCGAAGTTCATTGCTCTCCTTGCTGCCGCCCTGGCGGTGGCGATGGTGCTGACCTCCGCCAAAGCGGGCGGGACCGGGCGCGCCGAGTCCGTTCATACGATGAGCACCTTCGAGCCCGGCAGCACCAACTACGAAGTGACAGACGCCTTCGCCCGTCTGGTCAGCAAATATGCACCCGGTATTGAGGTGGACCTGGAAGCGACCGAGGCGCTTCCCGAAGCGATGGTCCGGCTGGCCGATGGGAAGCTCGATTATTCGGCAGTGGTGTGGACGCTGGTCGATGCGATGTCGAAAGGAAGCCACCCGTTCGACCGCTTTCCGGATGCAGCGGAAAAGTCGACCAATCTCCGGGGCATTTTCTATTTTCCGACCGGGGTGCCGCATCTGCTGACCTTGGAGGACGAAGGTATCCGGTCCTTCAGGGACCTTCGAGGCAAGCGGATCTTCGTCGGACCGGCCAACGGGACGGGCACACGGTTCTTCACAGACCTGATCCTCGAATATGCGGGACTGCAGGCCGGCACCGACTACGAGCTTGCGGAACTCACCTTCACGCAAGCGTACGATCAGTTTCTGGACGGGTCGCTGGATGGGGTCTTCTATTTCGGATCCGCTCCGCGAGATCAGGTCAAGATCGCCTCGATCGCCCGCAAGGTTCGCGTTGTCGGCTTTACGCAATCGGATCTTCGTTCCAACCCCGAACTGGTTCGGAAACTCTCAGGGCCCGGATTCAGGGTGGGCTGCATCCCAACGCATTTCTACGGGCCGAACCAGATCAACGACGAGCCGCAGTGCTATCATCAGATCGGGCTCGGGATCGCGACCCACGAGGAGATGCCCGACGATGTCGTCTATGCGGCGACGAAGGCGTTCTGGGAGAATATCGACGAGTTCTATGAACGCGAAGAATGGGAAAATCTCGGCGGCACGGTCATCCAGAACCCGTTTCGCGACCAGGTGAAGCTCGAAAACGCCCTGATCGGGATGAACGTGCCCCTGCATCCCGGAGCCGCCCGCTACTACCGGGAGAAGGGGCTCCTTATTCCGGCCGATCTGGTCCCCGATCACTGATCTTTGCCGACAGCACGGTCCGACTCGGCTATGAGCAACCGGACTCCCGGCTGACGGGGAAGAGTACAGGGTCTGTTCAGATGTCGTCTTTGGTTTCAAGGGTCGCTGCGGCGACCACGGTGTTGCTCGTCGCCAGCCTGCCGGCCGCGGCGCAGGAGGTCCGGGATCTGGACCGGGCTCTGACAGGAGCGGTCGAGGCAGGCGAATTGTCGGGGTTGCATGCCGCGTTCGTGGCGCACGACGGCGAGGTTCTGGCCGAGGCCTATTTCTCGGGTGAGGACCAGCGCTGGGGCGAGCCGATCGGCATGCGCACGTTCGGGCCGGATGAACTCCACGATCTGCGGTCCGTGACGAAATCGGTCGTGGGCATTCTGTACGGCATTGCCCTGTCGGAAGGGAAAGTGCCGCCGGTCGATGCGCCCCTGATCGCCCAGTTTCCCGAGTACGCCGATCTTCTCGACGATCCGCAGCGCGCGTCGATCCGGATTGAAGATGCGCTGTCCATGACGATGGGGACGGAGTGGAACGAGGACCTTCCCTACAGCGACCCGCGCAACAGCGAGGTCGCCATGGAAATGGCCGACGATCGCTACCGGTTCGTGCTCGACCGCCCGATGGTGTCGAAGCCGGGCGAGGCCTGGACCTACAGTGGCGGGGCGACGGCGATCGTGGGCAAGCTGATTTCCGATGGCGTCGGCGAGCCGATCGACACTTATGCCGAGCGCGTTCTGTTCGCGCCCCTCGGGATTTCGAGCTTCGAATGGGTGCGGGGTGACGATGGCATTCCCTCGGCAGCCTCAGGCCTGCGGCTGACGCTGCCCGATCTTGCCAAGCTCGGCGAGATGATCCTTCAGGAGGGGCGTTATGACGGGCGCCAGGTGGTGCCCGCGGTGTGGCTGAAGGCTTCGATGACGCCCCACGCGGAGGTGCCGAGCGGGCTCCGGTACGGCTATTTCTGGTGGCTCGCTCCCTACGGAAACCCGCCGGCATGGGCCGCCGGTTTCGGCAATGGCGGCCAGCGCCTGACCGTCCAGCCGGACATGGGCGTTGTCGTCGCCGTCCTTGCGGGAAACTACAACCAGCCCGGCGACTGGCAGCTCCCGGTGAAGATCATCGAAGAGTACGTGGTGCCGGCCGTTCAGGCCCGCGGGAAGCCCTGACCTGCTGCCTCCGCGGGCGGACCGACTAGAACAGCCCGTCGATCCAGCCTTCCCGGCTGATCCCGATCTTCTCCGCCGCCGGATGGCTGGGCAGGCCCGGCATCGTCATGATCTCGCCGGTGAGCGCGACCACGAACCCGGCGCCGGCGGAAAGCCGGACCTCGCGCACCGGGATCCGGAAGCCCGTCGGCGCCCCGCGGGCGGCCGGATCGGTCGAGAACGAATACTGGGTCTTGGCCATGCACACCGGCAGGTCGCCGTAGCCGGCCGCCTCGAAGGCGGCAAGCTGATCGCGCACGCGCTTGTCCGCGACCACGTCGTCGGCACGGTAGACCTTCTGGGCGACCGCCCGGATCTTGTCCAATAGCGGCATGGCATCGGGATAGATCGGCTGAAAGTCGGCGGTTCCGGCCTCCACCAGCCCGACCACGGCATGGGCCAGCGCCTCGGTGCCGGCGGACCCCTTCGCCCAGTGCTCGCACAGGACGGCTTCCACCTCCATCGTGGCACAGGCTGTCTTCACCGCCTCGAATTCCGCCTGGGTGTCGGCGGAAAACCGGTTCACCGCGACCACGACGGGGACGCCGAACCCCTTCTTCACGTTCTCCACGTGGCGGGCGAGGTTGGCGCAGCCGCGCGACACGGCCTCCGCGTCCTCCTGGCCAAGCGCCTCCCGGCCGACGCCGCCGTGCATCTTGAGGGCGCGGATGGTGGCCACCACGACGGCCGCGTCCGGCTTCAGACCGCCCTTGCGGCACTTGATGTCGAAGAACTTTTCCGCGCCCAGATCGGCGCCGAAACCGGCCTCGGTCACCACGTAATCGGCGAGCTTAAGGGCGGTCTTGGTGGCGACCATGGAATTGCAGCCATGGGCGATGTTGGCGAACGGGCCGCCATGGACGAGGGCCGGGTTGTTCTCCAGCGTCTGCACCAGATTGGGCGCCAGCGCCTGGCGCAGGAGCACGGCCATGGCGCCATCGGCCTTGAGGTCGCGCGCCGTGACGGGCGTGTCGTCGGTGCGGTAGGCGACCACGATCTCGCCGAGCCGGCGCTCCAGATCGGCCAGATCCTCGGCAAGGCAGAAGATCGCCATGATCTCGGACGCCACGGTGATGTCGAAGCCGCTCTCGCGGACGACGCCGTTGGCCGTGCCGCCGAGACCGATGGCGATGTCGCGCAGCGCGCGGTCGTTCATGTCCATTACCCGGCGCCAGACGATCCGGCGCGGATCGATGCCCAGCGCGTTGCCCCAGTGGAGATGATTGTCGACCATTGCGGCGAGCAGGTTATGGGCCGTGGTGATGGCGTGGAAGTCGCCGGTGAAGTGGAGGTTGATGTCCTCCATCGGCACGACCTGGGCATAGCCGCCGCCCGCAGCCCCGCCCTTCATGCCGAAGCAGGGGCCGAGAGACGGTTCGCGCAGGCAGATCGTCGTCCGCTTGCCGATCCGGTTGAGGGCATCGCCGAGCCCCACCGTGGTCGTCGTCTTGCCCTCGCCGGCAGGCGTCGGGTTGATGGCGGTCACCAGCACCAGCTTGCCGTCCGGCCGATCCTTCAGCGACGCCGCGTAGTCGAGCGACACCTTCGCCTTGTCGTGACCGAACGGGACCAGGTTCTCGAATGGGATATCGAGCTTGGCGGCGATCTCCGCGATCGGGCGGCAATCGGCGGCGCGGGCAATCTCGAGGTCGGATTTCGCTGTCATCACTGGCCTGGTCGCTGGGGCGGGTGGACCTGTCTAGAACGAGGCTGCAATCCGCCACAACCCCGCGGGCACCCGGAAGCGCACCGGTTGCGCCGGGCCCGGGATGGTCGGACCAGCGCGGCATGGTCGATTCTCGCGTTGCAGTGGCGATACGCGCAAACTACATTTGATAAGATTTAGCGATTCTGGCCAGCTTTCGTGGGGCGACATCGGAAGCAGAGAGCCGGTGGGCCATGGATACCCGAGCGCGCCAGTCACGGACGATTGTCTTCTTACTGCTGCCGAACTTCTCGATGATCGCGTTCGCGACCGCGATCGAGCCCTTGCGTCTGGCCAATCGGCATCTGGGCTATCCCTTCTATCGCTGGCGCATCATCTCCGAACACGGCGGCACCGAGACCGCCAGCAACGGCTGCACGATCGCCGTGGAAAGCTCGCTCGCCGAGGAGCGCAAGCACACAGGCTCCGAGCGGCCGGACATGGTGTTCGTCTGTTCCGGCATCGGCGTGGAGACGCTGGACACCCGCAACGTGCGGCCCTGGCTCCGGCAGCTGCGCACCGCCGGCGTGACGGTCGGCGGCCTGTGCACCGGCGCCTGGGTGCTGGCCGAGGCGGGGCTTCTGGACGGCAAGCGCTGCGCGATCCACTGGGAGACGCTGCCGGCCTTCTCCGAGCGGTTCCCGGAAGCCAACGTGTTCGCCGATCTCTTCGAGGTCGCCGACAACATGTACACCTGCGCCGGCGGGACGGCCGCGCTGGACATGATGTTCTCGCTGATCAACACCGATCACGGCGAGGGGGTGGTCAACCGGATCTGCGAACAGTGCCTGGCGGACCGGGTGCGCAATCCGCACGACCGCCAGCGCCTGCCGCTGCGCGCCCGTCTCGGCGTTCACAACACCAAGCTTCTCTTCATCATCGAGCTGATGGAAGCCAACATCGACGAGCCGCTCTCGCTCGTCGACATCGCCGGCTATGTCGGCCTGTCGCGCCGGCAGATCGAGCGGCTTTTCCGCACCGGGCTCGGCATGTCGCCGGCGCGCTACTATCTGGAGGTCCGGCTGGACCGGGCGCGGCACCTGCTCCTGCAGTCCAACATGCCGATCGTGGACGTGGCGATAGCCTGCGGGTTCGTGTCCGCCTCCCACTTCTCCAAGTGCTTCCGGGAGATGTACGGCCAGTCGCCGGCCCAGACCCGGCTGGAGCGTGACACCGCCCAGATGGCGGCCGAGTAACTACGACCAACCTCCGACTCGCCTTTCCCGGCCTTTCCCCGTTAAGATGATGTTAACCAATGGCTTCGGGGTCGCTGCGAGGGAGGCACGGGATGAGGCGCGGATGGATGCTGGCGGCTGCGGCCGTCGTCGGGCTCGGGCTGGCGTCGACCCAGGCGGGTGCCAAGGAATTCTATGTCGAGGACAGCGCGCCCGGCGTCGAAAAGAAGTGCTACGTCAAGGCGTTCGTGCCCGCCAAGGTGCGCGTGAACACGGAGGGTCGGCTGGTCCGCCCCGCCAAGAAGCAGTGGGTGGTGCGCAAGGTCGGCGCCGTCGAGCAATGGGAGCTTGTGACACAGCCCGCCGTCTACGTGGAGACGCGCGAGGTGGTCGAACAGGCCCACTATACGCTCAGGCGTGTGGCCTGCGGCGCGCCGCCGGAGCCGGCCAAGAAGGCCCCCAACTGTTACGAGACCGGCGGCTCCCGGGTCATCTGCGAGCCGGACTGGACGCGGACGCGGAATTAGTCCGGATCTCGCCCGAAGCCGGCGGATTTTGAGAGCCAGGCACCGAGCCCCTCCGCGCCAGTAGACGGAAGCGCCTGATGGCCCGCGAATTCGATCCTCTCGTCGGCATCTGCCGCTGCGGGCGCACGCGCTTTCAGGTGAGCGCGCCGCCGCTGATCACCGCCGCATGCCACTGCCGCGGGTGCCAGCGGATGAGCGCAAGCGCCTTCTCGCTGACCGCGATGGTGGCCGCGACCACCTTCCGGGTGCTGGAGGGCGAACCGGTTCCGGCCGGCGTGCAGGGCAACGGGCTCGCCCATTTCTGCTGTCCGCACTGCAAGTCCTGGATGTTCACGCGCATCGACGGCGTGCCGGAGTTCGTCAACGTGCGCCCGGCCATGATCGATGATCCCGCCTGGTGCGTGCCTTTCATGGAAACGATGACGGCCGAGCGGCTGTCGTGGGCGCGCACGCCGGCGCGGCACAGCTACGAGAGGTTCCCCTCGATGGAGGACCTGCCGGGCCTGATGCAGGCCTTTTCCGATCACCTGGCGGTCAACGGCGGCGTGCCGTAGGTGCCGCCTGCTGGCGTTGATTTACGGCCCGCCGCGCCAGCGCTGCCAGAGCTTCTCGCCGATCAGGCAGTCGATCCGCGGTCCTTGCTCCAGGATCTGCTGGGCCGGAATCGTCTGTGGCTTTGCCCCCGCGATCTCCAGGATCAGCTTGCGCCGGATGGCGTCGGCGAACTCGTCCGCGCTCTTAACGACGACCATGAACGCGCCGAACCCGCCGATCACGCAGTCCTCGTAGTAGACGTCGAGATTGGTGATCTGGAAGAACGGATCGTAGGACGACCGCCGGATCATGATCGGCAGGCCGTTCACGGTGATGCCGGCCTCGATCAGCTTGTCGCGCTCCTCGGTGACCGGGGGGCCCATGTTGTTCGGGCCGTCGCCGGACATGTCGATGACGCGGCGGAAGCCTTCGTAGCCGTTGTCGTCGAACAGTGTGCCGGTGAACGCGAGCGCGCCGGAGATGGAGGTCCGCCTGAGCCGCCCGAGCGGGGCGGCGGCCAGCCGGGCGGCAAACGCTTCGGCGCTGTCGGGACCGTCCACCAGCGTCCACGGCACCACGACCTGCTGCAGTCCGGCGCCGGCCCATTCCACATAGGTCACCGCGATCCGGCCCCAGTCGCCGGCCTCGATGGCGGCGAGCACGTCGGGATGGAGGAAGGCGCCGACATAGCCCTGGCGCTGGAGAAGCTGCTCGTCGTGGTCCATGGACCAGGACACATCGACGGCAAGCACCAGCTCGATATCGACCACGTCCTCCACCTGCGCCACAGCCGGCGCGGCGGGGGCAAGCGCCGCAAGCAAGGCCATGGCCCGTCCGAATGCTCGCACCGGCACGCTCCTTCCGCTCGATCCCACCCCCGAACCATAGGCCGGTCCGCTCCATGCGCTCCGGCTCCCGAGAAGAGTAGGGCGGGGGAACGGCGATGGCGAGGTGAAAGGGCGTGCAGTCGGGGCGCAGGTTTGGGCGGGAGACATACAATCCGGCATTGTGATCACGCCGTGTTGCGTGTTTTCCGCGGGCCGCCGTGCTAGCTTTTCTCATGCAGGAGCAGCAGATCGGTCGAGGGAGGAGCGATCATGAAAGGTATCATGCCGAAACTGGCGGCATTGCCGTTTGTCCTCATGCTGGCGGTGCCGGCCGTCGCACAGGAGGACCCGGAGCGCCAGCCGCCCAACATCCTGGTGATCTGGGGAGACGACATCGGCTGGTCCAACGTGTCCGCGTACGGCCATCCGATCATGGGCTATGCGACGCCGAACATCGATCGGATCGCCGAGGAAGGCATCCTCTTCACCGATCATTACGCGCAGCCCTCGTGCACGGCCGGACGGGCCGCCTTCATCACCGGGCAGTATCCGATCCGCTCGGGCATGACGACGGTGGGTCAGCCGGGCTCGCCGCTGGGTCTGCAACCGGAAAGCCCCTCGCTCGCCGAACTCCTGAAGGCCGAAGGCTACCGGACCGGGCAGTTCGGAAAGAACCATCTCGGGGACCGCAACGTCCACCTGCCCACCAATCACGGCTTCGACGAGTTCTTCGGCAACCTGTACCACCTCAACACGCAGGAAGAGGCCGAACAGCGCGACTACCAGCGCTTCGCCGAAGAGTTCGCCGGATCGCTGGAAGCCTACGAGGCCCGCTACGGCACCCGGGGCGTGCTCCATACCTTCGCCACCGAGGAATTCGACGACACCGAAGATCCGCGGTTCGGCGTGGTCGGCAACCAGACCATCGAAGACACCGGTCCGCTGACCCAGGAGCGGATGAAGACCTTCGACACCGAGGAAGTCGTTCCGAGAGCCATCGCGTTCATGGAGGCCTCACTGGAGGCGGACGAGCCGTTCTTCGTCTGGCTCAACACCAGCCGGATGCACCTCTACACCCGGCTTCGGGAGGAATCGCGCTATCTCGCCGAGACCTACACCTTCGAGGACGACTACTACGGCAGCGGCATGATCGAGCACGATACCGATATCGGTATGGTTCTGGCGTGGCTCGACGACAACGGTCTGACCGACAACACCATCGTCTGGTACTCCACCGACAACGGACCCGAGCACTCCTCCTGGCCCCACGGTGGAACGACGCCGTTCCGCGGCGAGAAGATGACGACCTTCGAGGGCGGCGTCCGCGTCCCGTCGGTGATCCGGTGGCCCGCCGCTCTGCCGGCCGGCGAGGTTCGGACGGGGATCCAGGCCCACCAGGACATGTTCACGACCCTGGCAGCCGCCGCCGGCATCGAGGATCCCGCCGAGCGGGTCGAGACCGAGAAGGGTCAGTTCATCGACGGCGTCAACAATCTCGCCTACTGGCTCGGCCAGAGTGACCGGTCGGAGCGCAACCACATCTTCCACTACTATGAGAGCATCCTGACCGCCGTCCGGATGGGGCCGTGGAAGTTCCACTTCTCGACCAAGGAAGACTACTACGCGAACCTGGAGCCCAGGACCGCACCGCTGGTCTTCAACATCCGCTCCGATCCATTCGAAAGCTACGACAGCACCGACGCCTACGGGCACCTGATGCAGAAGGTCTCGTGGCTGATCCAGCCGATGTCGACGCTCATGGCCCAGCATCTCCAGTCGCTGGCGGAGTATCCGCCGGTCCAGGGCGGCACGTCCTTCGACATGTCGAACGTGGTGGAGGACTTCATGAGCAAGGGACTTCAGTGAGCCGTCAACGCGAAACGGCGGCCGGATAGGAGCCGGCCGCCGCTTTTTCAGTCTGCCCGGAGGAGGTCTCAGGCGCGCAGGCGCTGATTGTCCGGGTCGAACGGGGATTCGCCGACGACCGTCGCCATGTGGCGCTTGCCGAGGATGGAGATCTCCAGCTCGGTGCCGACCTCCGCGTAATCCGGCCGGACCATGCCCAGCGCGAGGCTCTGGTCGGTGCGCCAGCCGAAGCCGCCGGAGGTCGCCCGGCCGACCAGGTCGCCGTTTACGTAGATCGGCTCGTTGCCGCGGGCGTCGGCCTCGGACACGTCGTGGACCTGCATGGTGGCGAAGGCCCAGTCGAAGCCGCGCTGCTGGCGCTCCACCAGGGCTTCCCGGCCGATGAAGCTCGCCTTGTTGAGGTGCACGAACCGGTCGAGCCCGGATTCCAGCGCCGCGTACTCCACCGACAGCTCCCGGGGGATCAGCCGGTAGGACTTCTCGATCCGCAGCGCGTCCATGGCGCGGATGCCGAACGGGCGTACGCCGTGGGCCTTGCCCACATCCATGATCAGATCGAAGATGGTGTTCTGCATCTCGATCGGATGATGCAGCTCCCAGCCCAGCTCGCCGACGAAGTTGACGCGCAGCGCCTTGGCGGTGGCATGGCCGACATTGATGGTCTTGCCGGTGAGCCAGGGGAACGCCGCCGTCGACAGGTCGGTGTCGGTGAGCGCCTGCAGGATATTGCGGGATTCCGGCCCGGCCAGGACCAGCACGCCGTACTGGGTCGTCACCTTCTGCAGCATCACCGAGCCGTCGGCCGGCAGCAGCTTCTGCAGGGTGTCGAAGTCGTGCCGCTCATAGGCGCCGGCGGAGACCAGATAGAAGCGCTGGGGCCCTTCCCGGTAAATGGTGAACTCCGAGCGCACGCCGCCGGACGGCGTCAGAAGATGGGCGAGGCCGATGCGGCCGATCTTCTTCGGCAGCCGGTTGGCGACGAGGCTGTCGAGCCACGCTTCCGCGCCCGGCCCCCACACCTCGAACTTGGAGAAGGCGGACATGTCGAGGAGGCCGGCCTGCTCGTGCACGTGGCGGGCTTCCGCGCCGACCTGCTCGAAATAGTTGGACCGGCGGAACGACCACAGCTCCTTGATCTTGCCGTCGGCGGCGGGCTCGGGATGGTTGTGGTTGAGGATCACGTCGGGCTTGTCGAGGGCGTCGGGGGCGATCCCGAAGCCTTCCGGCGCGAACCAGTTCGGCCGCTCCCACCCGTAGACGGAGCCGAACACGGCACCGAGTTCCTTCATCCGGTCGTAGCAGGGCGCGCGCTTCAGCGGCCGGCCGGCCATGCGTTCCTCGTCCGGATAGTGGACGGTGAAGACGTTGGCGTAGGCTTCCTCGTTCTTCTCGCGCAGATAGCCGCGGGTCGCGTGCGGGCCGAACCGGCGCGGGTCGACGCCCATCATGTCGATGGTCGGCTCGCCTTCCACGATCCACTCGGCCAGCTGCCAGCCGGCGCCGCCGGCGGCGGTCACGCCGAAGGAGTGGCCCTCGTTCAGCCAGAAGTTCTTCAGATCCCAGGCCGGGCCGACGATCGGCGAGCCGTCCGGGGTGTAGGCGATGGCGCCGTTGTAGACCTTCTTGATGCCGACCTCGCCGAAGGCGGGAACCCGGGCGATCGCGGTCTCGATATAGGGCATCAGCCGGTCGAGATCCTCCTGGAAGAGCTCGTACTCGGACTGGTCGGAGGGAGCGTCGACATAGCAGACCGGCGCGCCGACCTCGTACGGCCCAAGCAGCAGGCCGCCTGCTTCCTCGCGCATGTACCAGGAGGAATCCGCCTCGCGCAGCACGCCCATCTCCGGCAGGCCCTGTGCCTTGCGCGCCTTGATGGCCGGATGCGCCTCGGTGACGATGTACTGGTGCTCCACCGGGATGACGGGAATGTCGAGACCGACCATCTCGCCGGTCTTGCGGGCGAAGTTGCCGGTGGCCGAGATCACGTGCTCGCAGGTGATGTCGCCCTTGTCGGTCTTGACCAGCCATTCGCCGGTGCGGGTCTGCTCGATGCCCAGCACGGTCGTGTAGCGATTGATCTCCGCGCCGTAGGCGCGGGCGCCCTTGGCCAGCGCCTGGGTCAGGTCGGCTGGCTGCACGTAGCCGTCGTCGGGATGCTGGATGCCGCCGAGCAGGCCGTCGGTCTCGCAGAGCGGCCAGATCTCCTTGATCTGGTCCGGCGTCAGGATCTTCACGTCCACGCCGATCGTCTCCGCGATGCCGGCGTAGTACATGAACTCGTCCCAGCGGTCGCGGGTGCGGGCGATGCGGATGTTGGAAACGCGGCGAAGGCCGACGTCCTGGCCGGTCTCCTCCTGGAGCTTCTCGTAGAAGTCGACGGAGTATTTGTGGATCTGGCCGACCGAGTAGGAGACGTTGAACAGCGGCAGAAGCCCGGCCGCGTGCCAGGTCGAGCCGGAGGTCAGCTCCTTGCGCTCGATGAGGACGGAATCGCTCCAGCCTTTCTTGGCCAGATGGTAGAGGGTCGAGACCCCGACCACGCCTCCACCGACGACCACTGCGCGCGCGTGGGTTCTCATGATAACGACTCCTCTCGTGGCCCGCGCCGCTAGGCGGCGGATAATCCCCGTCCGTCTCGATCAGTTCGAAGCTGTGCAGCGCCGTCGGTTGCTTGGGAGGGCCCGATCCGAGGCTGTCCGATTGCCACTATGGGGAACTCGCGCGGGCGCCGATCCCATGGATGCGACAGCCATGTCGGTCTGCGACGACATCCGGGGCCGCTCGTGTCGGTTTTGCGTGCGCTCCGGGTGATCTGGCGCAAGGACACGGGTCGTCAAAAGAGCGAAGCTTGGCGCTTCCCGCAGCCCGTTTTGCGAGGCGCTCCATGGTGTCCGCCCAGCCGAAGTCCATCGCCCTGATCCAGGGCCACCCGGACCCCGATCCAGGCCATCTCTGCCGGGGACTGGCCGATGCCTATGAAGGAGCGGCGCGGGACGCCGGCCACGCCGTCACCGTGATCGACGTGGCGCAACTGGACTTCCCGATGCTGCGCTCTCCGGCGGAGTTCGACGAAGCGCCGGTGCCGCCCGGCCTGGTTGCGGCGCAGAAGGCGATCCTGGCGGCCGACCATCTCGTCGTCGTGTTTCCGCTGTGGCTGGGCACGCTGCCGGCGCTGACCAAGGGCTTCTTCGAGCAGGCGCTTCACCGCAAGGACTGGTTCGACACGGGCAACGGCTCGGGGTGGCCGAAGGGGCGGCTGAAGGGCAAGTCGGCGCGCATCGTGGCGACCATGGGCATGCCGGCTCCGGTGTTCCGGATCTGGTTCGGCGGCCACGGCACGAAGTCGTTCGAGCGCAGCATCCTCGCCGTCGTCGGCGTCCGTCCGATCCGCGAGACCCTGTTCGGCATGGTCGAGGCAGCCTCGCCGGAGCGGCGCGCCAAGTGGCTCGAGACGATGCGCACCCTCGGCGAAAAGGGAGGCTAGGTCGTCCCGCCGCCGCCGGACCTCGTTTGGTTTGATCCCGGCGCGAAATGCGGAAGAGCGCATGCGGATGAAGCTGCCGCCAGCGACGACATCGCCGGTGCTACCAGGGAGCACGGATCCCAAGTCCTGCTTGTCCCGGAGAGCGTTACGCCTGCGGGAGGAGCTCGGCGCGGACGGCGAGCCAGGCGACGAACGTCTCCGCGTCGCGGCACGCCCGTGGCGGTGATAGGGCGACATAGGAAAGGCCGGACGGGTGGAACCCGAACGGGGCGACGAGGCGGCCGGCGGCCAGGTCGTCGCGGATCAGCACGTCCGGGGCGATCGCTGCCCCCAGACCGGCGGTCGCGGCCTCCAGCATGAAATAGAAATGCTCGAACACGCGGCCGCCGTCGGGGTCGGGCAGGCCGGTTTGCCGACACCAGTCGGGCCAGGCGTCCGGCCGGGTGCTGGTGTGCAGCAGCGGGACATCGAGCACCGTTCCGGCCTCGACGAGGGGCAGCAGTTTCGGGCTGAGCACCGGGCCGACCCGGTCGGGAAAAAGCTCCAGCACGGCGCCGTCGGGCCAGGGGCCGGCGCCCACCCGGATTGCGACATCGAAGCTGTGGCGGGAAAAGTCGACCGGTCCGTGGTCGGCCGTCAGGCGGATCTCGATCTCCGGATGCTCGGCCTGGAAATGGACGAGCTGTGGGATCAGCCAGCGCATCGCCAGCGTGCTGGTGCAGGACACGTCGATCACTCGGCGTTCCCGGGCGACGATCCGCTCGATCGCGGTCTCGATCCCGTCGAAGGCCTCGGTGAGCGCCGGTTGCAGCGCAAGTGCCGCCTCGCTTGGGGCGAGCCTGTTGCGCGGACCTTCGAACAACACGACGCCGAGCATGTCCTCCAGGCCGCGCACCTGGCGACTGATCGCGCCATGGGTGACGCCGAGCTCGTCGGCGGCCAGCCGCATCTGGCCGTGCCGCATGGTCGCCTCGAAGGCCCTGAGGGCGGTGAGGGGAAGGGTGCCGCGCTTCATGTGATTTTTTATCACATATTTCCGGAAATATCGTTGTTTTTCCAACGGTCCTTCATCCGCGATAAGGCGTCATGGCACATGACATCGAGCGGCGAGGCGGGGGCTGAGGGATGGAGAACCACGTCTTCGCAGCGGTGCTCCTTGCCGCCTTCTTGCACGCGGGCTGGAATTCGCTGGTCAAGGTCGGGCTCGACCGGGCAACGACGATGCTGCTCCTGACGGTCGGGCAGGCAGCGATCGCGCTGCCGCTTCTTCCCTTCGTGGATCAGCCGGACCTGGCCGCCTGGCCCTGGATCGTTGCCTCTGCCGTCCTCCATGTCGGCTACAAGCTCTTTCTCGTGCGCGCCTACACCCACGCCGACCTGAGCCAGGCCTATCCGATGGCGAGAGGCACCGCGCCGTTGATTGTCACGGTGGTATCGGCGCTCTTTCTCGGGGCCCGGTTCGATGCGCTGGCGCTTGCCGCTGTGCTGGCGATCTCGGCCGGCATTCTGACCCTTGCGCTCAACCGCTCCGGGCTCGGCCGAATGCAGGGCAGGGCGCTCGCCTACGCGCTGGGGACGGCCTGCTTCACCGCCGCCTACACCCTGGTCGACGGTGTCGGCGCCCGGGTCGCGGAGACCGCCTCGGGCTACATTCTGTGGATGTTCGTCGGCGATGCCGCGCTGATGGTGCTCTATGCGCTGGTAACGCGCGGAGATGCGGCCTTCTCCGGCCTGCGCGCATCCTGGAAACCCGGTCTCGGCGCAGGGGCGATGTCGGTTGCCTCCTACTGGATCATCGTCTGGGCGTTCACACAGGTGCCGATCGCGCTGGTCGCGGGGCTTCGGGAATCGAGCATCCTGTTCGCGACCCTGATCGCGGCGTTCGTGTTGCGCGAGCCCGTCTCACGCAGCCGGTGGGCCTCGGTCGGCCTGATCGCCGCCGGCGTCGTGCTTATGAAGCTCTGAGGGCGGGCCCCGAAACGCAAAGCGCCCGGCCGACGAAGCGACCGGGCGCGGAGTTAAGGGGGACAGAATGCCTTGTCCTCCCGGATTTGCGCAGCCAGCGCGCAAGTGCGCGCCGGCCGGAGGCCGCCCCCGCGGAGACGCCGCGCGTCGCGCGACTGTCGTGAGCGGTTGTCCTGACGCAAATCCGGACGGAAAACCGGTACCCGATCTTCCTAGATTTGCGCAGCCAGCGCGCAAGTGCGCGCCGGCCGGAGGCCGCCCACGCGGAGCCGCGAGCATCGCGAGCTGGCGTGAGCGGTTATTCTGACGCAAATCCGGACGGAAGACCGGTTCCCACTTTTCCTGGATTTGCTCAGCCAGCGCGCAAGTGCGCGCCGGCCGGAGGCCGCCCACGCGGAGCCGCGAGCATCGCGAGCTGGCGTGAGCGGTTATTCTGACGCAAATCCGG